>NZ_QTLZ01000001.1:199564-405402 GCF_003635425.1 Parabacteroides sp. AF27-14 | reverse complement strand
AGCTGGTCTCTTCGGATTGATGTCCGGTCAAAATCTAAATGATGATATTAAGGTGGCTATAGCACGAGGGATCCACCTCTTCCCATTCCGAACAGAGAAGTTAAGCCTCGTCACGCCGATGGTACTGCGTAACAGTGGAAGAGTAGGTAGCCGCCGTCTTAGGTGAAAGGAGTCAGTCGAAAGATTGGCTCCTTTTTTTGGTATATATCCTCTCTGTCTTTTTCTATTTTTAGGTGTACTTTGTTGTTCGGATGGATAAGAAATTGTAATTTTGTGCTTTTGTAATAGCTAAGAACCTCATATGGATACTGAAAAGAAAGAGAATAAAGAAGTAAATAAACTTTCGCTACTTATTGTAGCAGTTATAGTATTGGTACTGATTATTGCTGGTGCCGGTTATTATATTTATCATCAAAAGCAGCAAATGACTGATTTGGTGGAAACCTTTGATCTTGAGAAAGAATCTTTGGAGGATGAATATAATGAATTGTCTCTTCAATATGAAGGTTATAAGTTTAGCGTAGGCAATGATTCCCTTGTTGCCCTATTATCTACGGAGCAAGCAAAGGTACAACGTTTATTGGAAGAATTGCGTACGGTGAAGGCTACGAATGCGAAGGAAATAGCTCGCTTGAAAAAGGAATTGGATACCTTACGTAAAATCATGCGTAACTATGTTGTCCAAATCGATTCCTTGAATCGTGAGAATGAGCAATTGAAGGTTGAGAAGAAAGAGGCTGTTCAGAAATATCAGAGGGCTACTTCACAAGCTGCTACCTTGAAAAAGGAAAAAGAGAAATTGACGGAAAGAGTAACGTTAGCTAGTCGTTTGGATGCGACGGATATTAACGTGACTCCTGTGAACTCTCGAGGAAAACTAGCTAAGCGTATTAAGAAGATGCAGCAATTCGTCGTGACTTTCAAGATAGCGAAGAACATTACCGCTCCTGTCGGCGAAAAGATGGTATATGTACGGATCATGAAACCGGATGACGATATATTGGTGAAAAGCCGTGCGGATGTATTCGCTTTTGAAGGAAAGGAAATCAATTATTCTATGAAGAAAATGATAGAATATGAAGGTGAGGAGGTGGTTGTGACCATGTATTGGAATATCGAGGAATTCTTATCTCCGGGTACTTACCGTGTGGATATTTTCTCTGACGGTAATTTGATCGGACAGAAGAGATTTACCTTGGATGATTAACTATGAAATTATCTCCTGACTTTGAGAAGTTCCTAAGTTTTATTCCGGAGATTCTGTCTCGAGATGAATCTTTCCTAAAGGATTTGGAAAGTTGTACTCGAGGTGTGACAATCCGGAAAGGGGATTATTTGATTCGTACGGGCGAGTTGTGCCAAGATGCCTATTTTATTAATAAAGGGCTTTTTATCAATCAATATATTAATGAGAATGGGAATGAATGCGTAACCGGTTTCTCCTCGGACAGTATGTACCCTTTTGTTTCTACAATCGGTTATTTTACACAAGTCCCTTCCGAGTTTGAGGTGAAAGCTATCGAGGATGGTGAATTACTTTGTTTCTCCCGGACGGATATCGAACGTTTGTCGTTGGGATATCCAGCTTTCGCTACCTGTTATCAGAATGTGATGCTGATGATTATTTCCAAGCTCTATTCAATGTTCGCTGTCCGTCAAACCTGTAAGGCGGAAGAATTCCTGAAATATCTTTATACGAACCACCAATGGATCGTAAGCCGGGTACCTGATAAATATATAGCTCAATATATGGGGGTTAGTGATTCTTGGTATTGTAAGTTGAAGAAACGTATCCTTTATTGAATTAGTTCAATTTTATATTCGCTTTAAACCTATACTTTTGTGCGGGTTTTTATATTTTTGTCACATAGGGAATATGATGGCATTATATAGGTAGGTTAAAACGATATAAAGATGAAACGAACTATCTTACTATTAGCATTTGTAGTCACGGTGAGCTGTATGCACGCTCAGCGAATGTTGACATTGGAAGAGTGCCGGAATCTGGCGATCCAGAACAATAAGGAGCTACAAATCTCTGGCGAAAAGATCAAGATGGCGGATAATGAGAAGAAAGCCGCTTTTACCAAGTATTTTCCTCAATTATCGGCAAACGGTGCCTATATGTGGAACCAGAAGGATATAAACTTACTGGACATGGGCGCTTTGTCCTCATCCTTGAGCTCTTCTTTAGGTGGCTTGGCCCAATTACCGATGATCCAACATTTGATGAGTGGGGTGAACGATATGCAACATTTGGATGTGCAGAATATCTGGGTGGGTAATGTATCGTTGGTGCAGCCTGTATTCATGGGCGGGAAGATCGTTAATTATAACCAAATCACTAAGTTTGCCAAGCAATTAGCGGAGTCAATGAATAATTTACAGTTGCAGGACTTGATTTATAAGACTGACGAGACCTATTGGCAGGTCATATCTTTGGTGAATAAGAAGAAATTGGCGGACGCTTATGTGGATTTGCTCCGTAAGATGGATAGTGATGTGACCGCTATGATCTATGAGGGAGTCGCTACCGAGGCCGATGGTCTTTCTGTCAAGGTGAAACTGAATGAGGCGGAGATGGCTCAGACTAAGGTTGAGAATGGTCTGGCTTTAACCCGAATGCTTTTAGCGCAAATTTGTGGTCTGTCTTTAGAGGAGGATTTATCGCTTGCAGACGAGAAGCTGGATAATTTTCCGGTAGAGACAACACAAGCCTCGGCCGATCTGAATGAGGCTTTCATGAATCGTAATGAACTGAGAAGTTTGGATCTGGCAACGAAAATCTATAAGCGAAAAGAACGTATTGCTTTGGCAGAGATGTTGCCTAATGTCGCTTTAGCGGCGAATTACTTCGTCACGAATCCGAATGTTTTTAATGGTTTTAAAAATGATTTCGCCGGTATGTTTAATGTCGGAGTTATGGTAAAGGTACCCTTGTCCGGTTGGTGGGAAGGCACTTATAGGCGTAACTCGGCGAAAGCGGAAACGCGCATAAAAACACTGGAATGGCAGGATGCTCGTGAAAAGATCGAGTTGCAGGTAAATCAATCCGTTTATAAAGTGAATGAAGCGGGCAAAAAGTTGATCGCTTCTTCCCGTAATATGGAAAATGCGGAAGAGAATTTGCGGCGTGCGAATTTCGGTTTTGAGGAAGGGGTTATCCCGGCTTTGAACTTAATGGAGGCGCAGACAGCATGGGTTTCTGCTCGCTCTAGTTTGATTGATGCTCAAATCGAGGTGAAATTAACAGAAGTTTATCTAAGCAAGGCTTTGGGTAAACTGTCCGCAAATGAATAAGAGTAATAACAAATAAAAATATACACAGAGATGAATGAGAACAAGAAGTTTTCTATCAGTAACATGATGTTAGCTTTTATCACGGTATTGGTCGTGATCGGATTGGTAGCCTTGGCAGGTTTCTTCCTGCTTACACCGCCTGACGATATTATAATGGGGCAGGCCGAGGCCACCCAAGTTCGTATCTCCGGTAAGGTTCCCGGACGTATCGCTTCTTATCGTTTTGGCGAAGGCGATCAGGTAAAAGCCGGAGATACTTTGGTCTTTTTAGATACGCCCGAGGTTATGGCGAAGCTGAAACAAGCGGAGGCGGCTCGTGCGGCAGCGGAGGCGCAGAACGCTAAAGCGATTAAAGGAGCCCGTGAACAGGAAATCACGGCCGCTTATGAGATGTGGCAAAAGGCGCAAGCTGGATTAACTATCGCTAAGAAATCTTTCGATCGTATTCAGAATTTATACGAGAAAGGGGTGATGTCCGCTCAAAAAAGAGACGAGGTGGAGGCTAATTATAACGCTATGGTAGCGACAGAGAAGGCTGCCCGTTCTCAATATGAGATGGCAAAAGAAGGTGCCCGTAAGGAAGATAAGGCTGCCGCTGCCGCTATGGTCCAACGTGCGGAAGGTGCTATCGCCGAAGTGGAGTCGTATGTGGGCGAGAGCGCTTTGGTGGCTCCGATTGACGGGGAGGTTTCAGAACGGTTCCCGGAAGTCGGTGAGTTGGTTGGTACAGGCGCTCCGATCATGAATATCTCTGATTTAAATGATGTATGGGTAACTTTCAGTATTCGTGAGGATCTGTTGAAAGATATCAAGATTGGCTCGGAAGTAAATGCTTTTATACCGGCGTTGGGGGACCTACCGGTGAAGTTGAAAGTCTATTATATGAAGGATATGGGCTCGTATGCCGCATGGAAAGCGACAAAGACGAATGGACAATATGACTCGAAGACTTTCGAGGTGCGTGCCCGTCCGTTGGAGAAAGTCGCTGATCTTCGTCCGGGAATGTCCGTGATCTTAAAGAAAAAAGGGAAAGAGATCGTATGACCTATAAAGAAAGTTTGCATAGAATCTGGCTTATCGCGAAGCGTGAGGTGCATCGGCTGGTGGCTCAACCGATTTACTTCTTTTGTATGCTGATCGCTCCGGCTATCTGTGTCATTTTCTTTGTATCGTTGATGCATGAGGGATTGCCGACCGATCTGCCGATAGCAGTGGTGGATATGGATAACTCTGCTACCTCGCGCAATTTGATTCGCCAGTTGGATGCCTTTGAGCAGACAGAGGTGTATATGAAAACCATGTCGTTTACCGAGGCTCGTCAGGAAATGCAGAAAGGGAATGTATATGGAATTTTTTACATTCCATCCGGTTTCGCCGTGGACGCCACATCTGGAAAGCAGCCCCGGTTGTCTTTCTATACGAATGGTACCTATTTGATCGCCGCTTCCTTGCTGTTTCGGGATATGAAAACGATGTCAGTATTGGCGGGGGCCGCTGTGGGTTTACAAACCGGACAAGCTAAAGGATATACCGAAGCGCAGATCATGGGACAGCTACAACCGATCGTGATCGATACGCATCCGATCGGCAATCCGTGGTTGAATTATTCGGTATATTTGAATAATACGGTTTTGCCGGGTATCATTCAGTTGATGGTATTTCTAGTGACAGTATTCAGTATCGGTACGGAAATTAAATATTCCACATCCCGTAAATGGTTGGATATGGGAGGGAGTTCTATCGCAGTTAGTTTGTTGGGAAAGTTATTGCCGCAGACGGCTATTTTTACGGTCGTAGGCTTTATGTATTGTGCGGTGTTGTATGGATTTAATTCTTTCCCGTTAAATAGCGGTTGGTTTCCGATGCTTTTGGCGATGTTTTTGCTGATTATATCCTCTCAGGCGGTAGGCGTATTTATGATCGGCGTATTACCGACTCCCCGTTTAGGGCTTAGCTTCGCCAGTCTGTTCGGAATGATCTCGTTCTCCATTGTCGGATTCTCGTTTCCGGTACAAGGTATGGACCCTACGTTGCAAGCGTTGGCACGTTTGTTTCCTCTGCGGCATTATTTCTTGATTTATGTCGATCAAGCCTTGAACGGGCGGGCGCTATTCTATACGTTGGGCGAGTACGCTTGGTTGTTGGGATTTCTGATCTTGCCGTTCCTTATCGGGCGGAACTTGAAGAGGGCGTTGTTGGATTTCAAATATCTACCGTAAAAACTGTATGTGATGAAAAGAGAACATCGTTTACGATATATCATAAAGGAAGGTCTTCTGGATACGTTTTATATTTGGAAAGATGAATTGAGAAACGTGTTTAAGGATGCGGGGGTCATGATCTTCTTTTTCTTGGTGCCTTTCGTATATCCGCTGCTTTATTCATTTATATATAATAACGAGGTAGTACACGAGGCGAAGATGGTGGTGGTAGACCAAAGTGATTCCTATTTGAGTCGTGAGTTTACCAGACGGGTTAACGCCACGCCGGATGTGGAAGTAGTGGGTGTTTGTCCGGATATGGCGGAAGCCAAGAAGATGTTAGATGAGAAGAAGGCCTATGGAATTTTGTTCTTTCCCCCGGATTATAGTAAGGACCTGCATGAAGGGCGACAGACAACCGTCTCGTTGTATTGCGATATGAGCGCCTTATTGTTTTATAAGGCTTTCCTTTTGGCGACGACAGAGGTGTCATTGGATATGGGTAAGGAACTTCGGATGCATAATAATCCGTCGTCTACGGATAAGATGGACCAGATCACGGTAGACCCGATCCCGTATGAATCGGTAGCGTTGTTTAATTCCCAGAATGGCTTTGCCAGTTTCTTGGTACCGGCTATCTTGATCTTGGTGTTGCAACAGACTTTGATATTGGGTATCGGAATGTTGGGAGGAACGGCCCGGGAAAAGAACCGCTTTCATAGTCTGGTGCCTATTTGCCGGCATTTTAATGGGACTTTGCGTATCGTGTTCGGCAAGTCGCTGACTTATCTTTTGCTGTATGTGGTGGTTTGCATCTGGGTATTGGCTATTGTCCCTAAGTTATTCTCCTTACCTCAGGTTGGTGAGCCACTGACTATTTTGTTGTTTTTACTGCCTTACCTGTTTGCCTGTATTTTTATGTCTATGACGCTATCTGGATTTATGACGAGTCGTGAGTCGCCTATGTTGGTATTCGTTTTCACGTCTGTCATCTTGTTATTTATCTCGGGTGTCTCTTGGCCGGAGGCGGCTATTCCTCCGTTTTGGAAAGTGGTGGGTTATTTGTTTCCTTCTACTCCGGGTATCCAGGGATTTATTCGTATCAATACGGCAGGCGCTTCCTTGCATGAGGTGGCGCATGAATATCGGGTATTATGGATTCAAGCGGGCGTATATTTCATCTTGTCTTGTATCATTTACCGTTATCAGATCATACGTAGCCGCAAGATGATTATTAAGCAATATCGGTATATGAAGATGCGACGGATGTTGCGAGAGAGAGAATAATCCCTCGTTTAGGTCTACCCTAATCACTCATTTAGGGTGTCCCTAAACGGGGGATTAGGGTGAGGGTAAAGTGTGATTAGATTTTAACTTTCGGTTTATACATATCCTCAGCCGTCAGGCCACATTCTTTCATCATGCGGATACTGTAAGACAGATCGCTGACGTTTGGTGTCACGTTGTTACTTCCAAACGTGAATTTAACGCCGGCGGCTTTCGCCTTCATAATGATCGCTTTATTTGGAATGTTGTATAGTTCGTTGATCTCTAAAGCTTTTCCGCTTTTAGCCAATGCCTCGACGAAACGCTTCATGCGGGCCTCCGTCCAGAACTCGTCAAAACGCTTATCCATCGGAGATGGCAAGAAACAAGGATTTACATAGATATCTACCGGCTCTTCCAATACGGAGCAGATACGATCTACGATCATGTCCATATATTGCTCCTCATTCTCGATCCAAGTCTCTTCCGGAATCCATAGGCGGGTACGGCGACCTTTATTGTCCTTGAACGTCAAAGCGTCCGTAAACACATAGTCGAATTCTTTAAGAGTCTCGGGAGAGAATGTGGTTATCCATTCGCGTCCTTCCGCTTGCATACCAAGGATGAAAGGCTGTGAGCGCATCTCATTTAGGTAATCCATGACTTGTTGGTCGTTCGTGATCGGGAAACCGATGCCGCAGTTCGGTGCGATCGTATAATTGATACCGGTCTTGCGGGATTGCTTAGCGGCAACTTCCTTGGTTAATCCACCTTTTAAATGCACGTGGTAATCCAATACAGGGAAATCCGATTGATGTAATTTTATGATCTCGTCATTTTGCTCATCGTTAGCTTCCGCCAATTGTGCGTTGATATCGATCGTGGATTCATCAATTACGTTCACGGTGATGTTCTTGATCTGGATCTCACCGCTACCATCACTCTCTATGCCAAATGTCCCTTCCGATAATAAGGCATAGGTGTTAGCGTCCGTACGATACGGTGCGGTCGGTTGGATATACTCTACAACCGGTTCGCCGTTTATATTTACATCGATCTCTTGTCCGGCAACCCGGATATCCATCTTGAACCATTGATCTTCTTTTACGAAGCTTTTGGTCAAATTCCTCACGGAAACAAGACTTCCTGTCATTTTCCACCAAACCTTATCAGCCCGGTCATTATTGATAGCGATACGATATCCTTTCTTCAAGTTCGGGTCCGTATGGAACCAGACGGCGCCTTTGCCTCCCGGGGTAGTACGTAAATCAAGGGTCAGATCGAAGTTTTTGTATTTGCCGTTTTTCAGTACGACCAGCGCATCCGTACCTTTCAAGGTCATTATGTCGTCTTGAACGGAGACATCGCCTGTCATTTTCCATTTGTTACTATCTTTGCCATCGAATAAGGTGCCACTGCCAGAAACACTACAGGCTGTGGTCAGGACAAAGAGAAGGCCCATCGCTAGAATTGATAATTTTTTCATGATATAAATGATTTAAGTAATAATATATCCTCCAAAGATAACGAAAATTAAAATACAATGTCCTTTTTGAAGATTTTAACTTCCATAAAGATATAAACCTAAGAATATAGTCTTACTTTTGTAAAAATTCTCAATCAAACTTAATTAATAGTACTATGCAGAACAGACGTAATTTTTTGAAGCAAGCCTCTTTGATGCTTGCGGGTGGGTTGGTAGCCCCGCAGTTATTATCTTCTTGTGGCGGTAAATCAGGACAAGCTGCCGCTACAGCATCGGAGTCTTCTAAATATATAGGGCTTCAATTGTATTCTTTAAGAGACCTTGTAAAAGATGAAGGTATCCAGAAAGTATTGGAAACCGCCGCTAAGATGGGTTATAAGAATCTGGAGACAGCAAGCTATGATAACGGTAAGATTTACGGTTTAGCTCCCGCTGAATTTAAGAAAATGGTGAATGACCTAGGTATGAAGTGCACGAGCGCTCACCTTGGACAGGCCTTTACGAAAGAAAAAGAAGCCGAGGTTATGAGTTGGTGGGATCAGGCGATCGATGCTCATAATGAGTTAGGCGTTAAATATATGGTTCAACCGTGGATGCCGGTTAACGATAAGACTACATTGGATGACTTGAAGATGTACTGCGATTATTTCAACACGGTTGGTTATAAGACCGCTGCCGCTAGTATCGCATTCGGTTATCATAACCATGACTTCGAGTTCCGTAAGATTGACGATCAATTGATCTATGATTTCTTGCTGGATAACGTAAGCCCGAACCACGTATTCTTCGAGATGGATGTATACTGGGTAATGATGGGTGGCGGTGATCCTGTCGCTTACTTGAAGAACCGTCCGAGCCAGTTCAAGGCTATCCATATCAAGGATGAGAAAGAGATCGGCGCAAGTGGCAAGATGAATTTCAAGCCTATCTTCGATCAAATGTACGCTAATAACGTAAAGGATTGGTATGTTGAAGTTGAGCAATATACAAACAATGATCCGGTTGCCAGCGTTCAGCAGAGCTATGATTTCTTGAATAAGGCTGATTATGTGAAATAATCCGTTCGATGATAAAAAAGAAGAGGCTACTTCATTATCGGGTAGCCTCTTTTTTTATGTTCGCTTATTTGGAATACTCGTTCAATCGGGTGGATTTCGCAAGCTCGATGATTTGTTTCCAATCTTTAGCTAAGTTTTCCATATCCGGATATAGTAAATCCGCTCCGGCATCTAATAAAACTTGATCGGGGAGAGGTCCGGTGTTTACGGCTATCGTAAAGATATTGGCTGCCACGGCAGCTTCTACTCCCATGGGAGCGTTCTCTACCACAAAAGCTTCGTTAGGCTTCGCATGCGCTTTTTGAAGTCCCATTAAATAAGGTTCGGGGTGTGGCTTGCCATATTTCACGTCGAAAGCCGTAACCATTTTCTCTCGGTTGAAATGTCCCGGATAGGTATGATTTAGCTTATCGATCAAGCTATGTTGGCCGGAACCGGTGACAACCAATCGTTGCAGTCCAGATGCTTCCACTTCTTTTAGAACCTCTGCGGCGCCGGTCATGGGGGCACCGTCATTATAGGTATTGAATAGATCCGCTTTCTCTTTATAGATCGTTTGCTTCTCCTCGGCGGTAGCGTCTCGTTGGAAAGTGCGTTGGTATAGCTCGTTGATCGTGCTTTCCCCAGTACGTCCTTCGAACATATAAAAGTCTTCCGGCCGAGAAGTTAGCTGATGGTGGGTCGCTACCTCATGCCATGCCCGTGCATGAAAACGCATAGAGTCATATAATACACCATCCATATCGAAAAGAACAGCTTTGGGAGAAAGGGATTCCTGCCTGTGTTTACGCAGATATCGGATAATCGCTTCTTGAATCATGTTATTACCTTCTTAAAAACCAATACAAAGGTACGTAATAAATCGGAATTAACAGAAATGGGAGGAAAGCTTCTTGAAATTAAATAAATATGATATATAATGGAATTTCATTTTATGAAACAAAAATGGTTTAAATGGGTGCTTACTTTTGATCCACCTACATGTACACCCTAACCGGATTGATAAATTTTATAATTATCTGGATGAGTTGATAGATGTATTGAAAAATAAGGGATATAAATTTATTTCGTTGAGATAATTAATCAATAAATTATGACGTAGTTCGGTGAGAACTCTAGTTAACGCATTAATAACGAATTTTCAAAGGCTATAACTTGCTATGAATAAGTGATATCATAATACTGTATACTATTTCTTATTAATTATATTTCTACCAAAGTCTCACTTGTCTATCTGAAAGGGGTTCAATTATACCTGCATTTAGGTATATGATATTTCTGTATGCATTGATTTTTAATATATGATATTTTGATATTCCCCAAATATTCATATATTTGCAATGATTAAACAACTAAGTTCTCACCGGACTCTTTTCTGGTGAAGAATGGTATATTTATTATCTAGTATGAATAGAGGAGAATTAGTACAATCTCTTGTGGAAGAAACAGGATTGCCGAAAAATGTTGTTAGGGCCGTAGTGAATGCGTTACCGACTGTTGTGGCGAAAGGAATACGGGAAGGAGAATCTATTTCCATGAAAGGATTTGGATCTTTTGTACCTTGGCAACAATCCGAGCGATTGGCACGTAATCCGAAAACAGGGGAGGAAGTAATGATTACTCCACGTGTCTCGGTCAAATTCAAAGCCGGGAGCGATTTACTTAAAGAATTAAATGAGTAATAAAAACTATTCAAACGAAAAAACGGTTTCCTCGTGATGAGAAAACCGTTTTTTTATGGGGTAAATCGTATTATAAACGTGCTTTGATAGCTTCGCTTTCTTTCTCGTATCCCGGCTTATTCAACAGGGCGAACATATTCTTCTTATAAGCCTCGACACCCGGTTGATTGAAAGGATTCACACCTAACATATAACCACTGATACCGCAAGCTTTCTCGAAGAAATAGAACAACTGACCGATATAGAATGCGCTTACTTCCGGCATATTAACCTTAATATTAGGAACACCACCATCTACGTGAGCCAACTGAGTACCTAATTCGGCCATCTTGTTTACCTCGTCTACATGCTTGCCTGCCAAGAAGTTCAAGCCATCTAAATCGGCTTCATCTGTAGGGACCAATACGCTATGATCTGTAGCTTCCACGGAGATAACCGTTTCGAAAATCGTACGCTCACCGTCTTGAATCCATTGACCCATGGAATGCAAATCGGTTGTCAAATCTACGGATGCTGGGAAAATACCTTTACCGTCTTTACCTTCGCTCTCTCCGTAAAGTTGTTTCCACCATTCTGCGATATAGTGCAATTTCGGATGGAAGTTAGCCAAGATCTCAATCTTTTTACCGTTCTTATATAACTCATTACGAGTAGCGGCATAGATAGCGGCCATATTATCAGCGAAAGGAACACTTGCGTCTGTAGCTTTTTCCATGGAAACAGCTCCAGCAATCAAGTCGCGGATGCTGATACCTGCCACAGCGATCGGGAGCAAACCTACCGGAGTCAAAACAGAGAAACGTCCACCTACGTTATCAGGGATGATGAAAGTCTTGTAACCTTCTTGATCTGCCAAAGTACGCAAAGCGCCTCTCTTAGCGTCCGTGATAGCTACGATACGATGTTTAGCCT
This sequence comes from Parabacteroides sp. AF27-14, assembly GCF_003635425.1. Taxonomy (NCBI): domain Bacteria; kingdom Pseudomonadati; phylum Bacteroidota; class Bacteroidia; order Bacteroidales; family Tannerellaceae; genus Parabacteroides; species Parabacteroides sp. AF27-14. The sequence continues at coordinate 393,497 of NZ_QTLZ01000001.1, read as the reverse complement.
CTTCCTTGCCAACAGCGTCTTCCAATTGTTTCTTCAAGATACGGAAGGCCAAAGCCGGCTCTGTAGTCGTACCAGACTTGGAGATATTGATAATACCGAATTGCTTACCTTTCAAGACTTCGCTTAATTCATAAAGATAATCCTCTCCGATATTGTGTCCGGCGTATAACATAACCGGGTTTTTACGGTCGTTTTGCAACCAGTCGAAGCTGTTGTTTAACGCTTCTACTACCGCTTTGGTACCCAAATAGCTACCACCGATACCAATGGCTACGACCACCTCACATTTAGAACGAAGCACGTTCGCCGTATTCTCGATGTCGGCCAACTCTGTGTCCGTGATAGAAGAGGGGAGATGTAACCAACCCAAAAAGTCGTTACCTGCTCCGTTACCGTTATGTAATGTGGCAATACATTCCATTGCCTTGGCCTCTTGAGCGTAAACCTGTTCCTTGGAGACAGTGCCCAGAGCCTTGTCGATGTTTAAACTGATGTTTTTCATATGCTATTTTATTTAAACGTTTCCGTTAATTGACGAATGACCGTTGTTGGCGATTTCTTCTCGTACAATATATCATAAACAGCGTCCAGTATCGGCATGTTCACTTTATATTTCTCGTTGATCTCACGCATACACTTGGTTCCATAATATCCCTCGGCGATCATTTCCATCTCCAGCTGCGCTGTCTTCACGGAATATCCTTTACCGATCATGGTTCCGAAAGTACGGTTACGGCTGAACCGGGAATAAGCGGTAACCAGCAAATCGCCAAGGTAGACGGAGTCGGTGATATCCCGCTCCAGCCCGTGTACGGCGTCCACGAAATTACGCATCTCCTCAATAGCGTTCGAGATAAATACGGCTTGGAAGTTATCGCCATATTTCATCCCATGGCAAATACCGGCGGCGATAGCGTACACGTTCTTCAGTACGGCGGCGTATTCGATACCGGTCACATCCTTACAGAAGGAATTCTTTAAGTATTGATTCTTGAAAACGGGGGATATCGTACGGACCTTCTCGATGTCGGAACAAGCCAACGTAATGTACGAGAGCCGCTCCAGAGCGATCTCTTCCGCATGACAGGGACCACCGATAACTGCTATATTTTCTGTCGGAACCTTGTAATACTCCGCGAAGTAATCCGTAATCAACATATTCTCATCCGGTACGATACCCTTGATCGCCGAGATGATAAACTTATCTATCAAAGAGGTCTTCACCTTCTTCAAATGTTGTTTCAAGAAAGGGGAAGGCGTAGCGAAGATCAAGGTATCCGAGTCCTTGATCGCTTGGTTGATATTGGAATAGAAGTTTATCTTGTTCGTGTCGAATTTCACGGCGGTGAGGTAACACGGGTTGTGTCCCAACTGCTTGAACTCCTCGATACGATCGGGCCTACGCATGTACCAGTTGATACTATCTTGAGTTGAAAGTACGATCTTGGCTAAGGCGGTAGCCCAGCTACCACCTCCCATTATCGCGATTTTTCCGGGCAAATCCATCGTATCACGCTTTTATTCTCCTACATTGGCTATCCAAGCTTCTATTTCTTGGATCGTAGGATTTTGAAGTTCTAACTTATATTTTTTATTAAGCTCACAAAGCTCTTGTCTTAATTTGTTGGCGTTCGCTTCTTTCAGCGTGTCAACCGTCAAGTAGCCGGCTTTCTGCAAAGCGGGAATCCACTCCTCGGAAATGCCCAAGGCCACGTATTTGTCGGCGTTATCTTTCTTTGCGGTTTTCTCCGGACGCATTTGCGGGAAAAGCAATACCTCTTGGATCGTTGTCTGTCCGGTCATCAACATAACCAGACGGTCGATACCGATACCGATACCCGACGTAGGAGGCATACCGAATTGAAGGGCGCGTAAGAAATCCTGATCGATGAACATTGCCTCGTCGTCCCCTTTCTCGCTCAAGCGTAATTGCTCCTTGAAACGTTCTTCTTGGTCGATCGGATCGTTCAGCTCGCTATAAGCGTTCGCCAATTCCTTCCCGTTTACCATCAACTCGAAGCGTTCGGTCAATCCCGGTTTGCTACGGTGCATCTTAGTCAGCGGGCTCATCTCAACCGGATAGTCGATGATGAAGGTCGGCTGGATAAACGTACCCTCGCAAAACTCCCCGAAGATCTCGTCGATCAATTTACCTTTACCCATCGTATCGTCGATCTCCATCTTCAATTCCTTGCAGATCGCACGAATCTCGTCCTCGGTCTTACCTTCCAAGTCGTAACCCGTCTTTTCCTTGATCGCCTCCAAGATCGGCAAACGGCGGAAAGGCGCCTTGAAGCTGATTGTCTTACCGTCGATCGTGCTCTCGCTCGTACCGTTCACGGCGATACAGATACGCTCCAATAGCTTCTCGGTGAAGCTCATCATCCAGTTATAGTCCTTGTATTGAACATAAAGTTCCATACAGGTGAACTCCGGGTTGTGCGTACGGTCCATACCCTCGTTACGGAAATTCTTACCGATCTCGTATACACCCTCGAATCCACCGACGATCAATCGTTTCAAATACAACTCGGTAGCGATACGTAAATATAAATCGATGTCCAAGGAGTTATGATGTGTCGTGAACGGACGTGCGCTAGCTCCTCCGGCGATAGATTGCAGGATCGGAGTCTCTACCTCCGTGTATCCGGCCTCATCCAAAGCGGTACGCATGGTCTTGATGATAGCCGCACGTTTCATGAAAATATCTTTTACGCCATCGTTTACTACCAAATCCACGTAACGTTGACGGTAGCGAAGCTCCGGGTCATTAAAACCGTCGTAAGCGACACCGTCCTTATATTTAACGACCGGTAGCGGACGAAGTGATTTAGACAAAACTGTCAATTCTTGAGCATGAACGGAAATTTCTCCCATCTGAGTACGGAAAACGAATCCCTTGATCCCGACGAAATCACCGATATCCAGTAATTTCTTGAAAACGACATTGTAGGTGTCCTTATTCTCATCCGGACAAATATCGTCACGGGAGATATAGACCTGTATTCTGCCCTCGGAATCCTGCAATTCCATGAAGGAAGCCTTACCCATGATACGACGGCTCATGATACGGCCGGCGATACTTACCGGGCGTGGCTCAGCGTCGTCTTTGAATGTCTCTTTTATTTCTTTGGAAAATGCGTTCGTTACATACTCAGCTGCGGGATAAGGCTCTATCCCCATCTGACGCAACTGCTCCATGCTATTACGTCTTATTATTTCCTGTTCACTCAGTTCTAATAGATTCATTATGCTATTATTTTGTATAATACGGCGCAAAAGTACAAAATATTTCTGATTTATGCTGACTTATGTGGTAAAAGGTTGAGGTCACCGATCTTGTTTGTTCATGGATAAAGTATCTTAGGTTCATCGGTAAAGTATCTTAGGATCCTTGGTGAAGTATCTTAGGTTTGTAGGCCAATGAACTTAAGACCCAATAATTTTATCTTTCATCACTAAATACAATTCTCTATCTTGAATCCAAGGAGAACTTTTCTCGAAGTTCCTCTTTGGAATAGTTTACTACTTCATTCATATCATGCATCGCTTTTTCGCTATGTATCCTTGAACGGAACATCCCATTTTGATCCCGGGGATGAGACAAATGGAATAAACAGCCCTCACTCCGATAAATCCGGTAGCCAAAACTCAACCAACGGTAATGTCTTTCTCCGTCCTCCAAGCCCCAGCCATAGAAATCCTCATTCTCCATACCCGCTTGCAGGTATTTTTCCGTTTGGGCGAAGACCGCTCCCCCGACTGCGCCTATCACTCCCTCTACTGTGTACAAAGAGTTCATCTTTGCTTGATGTTTTTTTAGGAAATCTAAGTCACGATGGAGCCAATAATGTTCCCTCAATATATCTGACGTATCTAAAAAATTACCATCATATGGATAAGCGACATCAGAAGTCCTAGTTCTAAGTTGTTTCACCGCATCCAATATTTGAAGGTGGTCCAGTATCACATCTGCGTCCCAAATACAAACAAGTGGAGTATCAACCTGCTTTGCGAGGATATTCAAGTATTTGGTCTTGTAGAATACAGAATCTTTATCCACGAGGAAAGTGTACTTCACCGTATCGTCTTTTATTAACGAGGGGATAATCTCATTTTGGTATGATGAGGCCTCCAGAATTAAGATGCGTGTCCGGAAATAACGTACTATTGAGTCCACGGACATCAACAGGTTCTCCAAACGGATCATGGAATCGATCCGTACGGGAATAATAAATGTTGTATCTGTCAAGTCTATTCGCATAAATATCTTTGCTTAATGTTTAACAATGCCAACACCGTACCGGGGAAACCATTCAGCAATCCTCGGTGTATATTATAGTAGTATTCGTTCTCCATTAGGGCATCCCAAACGTCAGACGAGATGATCCGATCGTAAATTAGGTGCGGATTGAAAGGGATGGTGTATTCGGGGAAGTCCCTTTTTAATCCCTCTAACAAGAAATATAGAGAAGCGTATCCATTACTGATATAGATATCCTTGCCTTTGATCTCTCTATTATATATTATGTCTAGATTGATTGATTTTCTTAGTTCGTTCACATATCTTTGCCAATCCGGCGAACAATCCCGTAAAGGTAGTATGCCCCATAACAGATATAGTCGGTTCAAATGCAGATGAGGCAAATGGGAGAACATATACAGAGATAGTTGTTCCAAAACCTTTTGTATCCGATCCTTGTAAAAATCATATTGTATAAGACAGGACAGGGTTTTCATCAATATCGGTACGTGATATTGGTAAATGGAAAACGTATAGGATTCCTCGAAAAAGGAGGCGTCTATCAAATCGGCCAATTGATTAACTAACTTGATTGCTAAGCCCTCGAAAGGGAAACGCTCATTATCGTTTGTCTGGATTTCCAGCCTTTTATAAATGTAATATAAGAAATGGATGAGTTGAGACAGGGAATACCTAGATTCCATATTTCCGAAAACCAGCTTCTTGAATAGCAAATCATCGATACCACTTAGCAAATCATTAATATCACCGTCTACAAATTGCTTTTTTACAATATAATCCAATCCTAACGCAACTCCGCATAAACCTTCCTCCACAGTAAGTTCTGCGTTTTTAGAGAGATTGTTTTCCAAGAGATCGTCCAGCAATCGCTCAGCCTTCTCTTTATAAATAGCTTCTTGCGTATAATCATACAAATGGTATAAATAGATGAGTAATCCCATTTTGCCGTGAGCCAACCCGAAAGGGTAGCTTGTATGTAATGAGCCTATCAAATGCTTATTTAGCGAATCTATTTGTGATGCTAATTTATTCATAGTACTTAATTTATTAAATACGACATATCCTTTAACTCATATTCTTCCGGCAATAAATAACCATTTGTCAAAACTGTTGGAGTGGAACTTATTGTATTGCGCCTAACCCATTCGTTTTGTGCTTGAAAATTGGCTAACATATCTTTGTCATTAGGATTTAATCTGTATCTTTTATAGCAATCCTCTTTTTTATGACGCCCTTTTGCATACCAGTCAGATAGGAATCGTAAATAATCCGATTCATTATTTAGTAGATACATGGAGGTCAGTAGCATGGCGCTAGGTTCTAATTCCTTGCTAAAAGAGGTCAAGATGATTTGTATGCAAATCTCTTCTTTATATTCTTTGAGTAACTTTTCTATTTGGAGATGTAATTTTGCGCAAGGAGCACAATGTGGATTAGAGATAATGGTAATCCACTCTTTGGCATCCCTATTGCCCAATAATATTCCTGTATTTTTGTCAATGTCATATTGAGGCTGTTCGTTTAATAAGCTCTTAAATACAGAGGCATTCAGTTTTATGCTGCTAAGTTTATTGTTGCTTCGTTGGATTTGCTTTTCTTTTACGTATAATGTAACAGTAAAATGGAGCGATAGAATGACGAGCCCATACACGCATCCAATGGTAGTGAAATCAAATAAATCCCATTGATTGAAATCCATGCCTATCGCAAATAGAGAGATAAGAAAGGTGATCCATACGGTAGCTTGTACAGATAAACATAAAGCGCACCATTGTTTTACCCTAAATTTTTGGTACCATACGCTCCACGCTGTATAAGGTAATGCGATTATATTCAGAGTCTCTGCATATATAACATATTGGGGCAACAAGGCGATAAACAATATTGCGGAAAGAAAATATCCTAAGCCGAAGACACTCCAACTGATCCCCAAGAAATGAGATGCTTGGGAATCCAATGTCCCGTTGCAATCACTGGATTTCAAAAACAGGGAACAAATTTTGTTGACATATTTATCCGAGCCTAAGATCTCTCGAGAAAGCAGGATACCGCAGAAAGATGCTCCGATCACATTAACACCCCATAACCCCCAGATTCCTATCTCCATTCCTCTGTTGGTGATAAGGGCACACCCTATTAATGATAGAAGTAATGAAACGAAACATGCGATTACTATCCGCTGTCGTAAGTATTCCTTTCTATGCTCTTTATAATCCGGTTCAATAGATTCATCGGTGGATTCGAAAAGAAGGACGATTCCTGACCATCGTTCCAAGAATACCGGGATAGATAATGTGATGTTTTTACCTCGCCATGAATAGATGATTGCCTCGGTAGAAACATGTCGCACCAATACAAACTCATGATCTACGTAAGCCACAAAGGGTACATCCAATGAGGATAAGTTTTCTTGTGTTTTTTGAATTTCGGCCGCTACATTCTCTATATTATAATAACGTAGCATCTCGGACAGTCCAAACAGATTGTTTTTGTGTGGATGGCTCTCGTAGAATCTTATGGTAAAATCTTCCGTGTGCTTTATCGATAAGATTTCTAAAATTTGGATGAATAGATTGTCATGTTCCATTGCTTTAGGTCTTTAATGATTACCTTAGTTTACCAATGAACAACACCGGGTTACTCTCCTCGTCCAGTCCGGGGAAACGCCTTGCGAACTCTTCCTTCTTCAAAACGTCTTCCGGATACATCAGCATGGCGCACCAGCCCTCATCTAACGAGAAGAACTGTTTGGGCAACCACCGGAAGTTGTCATCGAACTTGATGTTCTCTAAAACTCTTGCGTTCCCGTCTTTTTTGTCGATTAAGGCTATTCCGTTCAGGTCATCCCTTTTTCCCTTGAAGGAGAGTAATATTGTTTCCTTTGATTCCACGTAATCCGGGATATGCCCGATGTATCCTTTCTCTGTCTCCTCCATTACTATTTGCACATAATCCTTTCCGTCTTGTGCCCAAAATCCCACTGGAGGAATTTTATTGTCGATATTTATTCGATATCGAATTTTAGTGCTATCCATTGTACACTCAAGTATCTCATTGCCTTGATAGCCATGAGAGAGGATATGCCCCTCAAAACGTTCGAACGAATTTGTGTATGAGCTGATATATTTGTTCGCTTTTTCTATGGAATCATACGAGTTGATAAGATTTCCGCTCTTTGGGTTGATTATCCTGTAACGCGACTGCCCCTGTATAGGCATGTTTTTTATAATGTATGAGCTGTCATTAAATTGGGTGATAGCCTCTATATATCCTATATTTTCATGATCTGCCCATTTGCGAATAAATTTGAACGAATTAGAATAAGTCGTAATATCGTTCGCAGAAGAAATCAAAATATCTCCATTAGGCCATATTGTAAAATTTCCTAAGAAGAAGTACGATTGAGGATCTTCTCCCTTTTTATATAAATAGCGTTTGATTTTTCCATATTTATCCCATATGATTAATTGATTTCCCGAGCCTATGTAGATATCTTCTTGATAGATAACAATGTTCTTGATATTGTAAAGTTCTTCTATCAATGCGTCATCCCTTGTTTCCAAGGGGACATACCAATATTCCTCAAATACTTCATTCACATCTTTTTCTACCCGATGTGAGAGTGGAATGAAGTACTCGATTATTTCGTTCTTACTATTATCTTTCACTCGATCCTGGTTACAACTGATAAGTAAAAGGGGGATTAAAAAGAAAAGATAGATCATGGTTGTATATTGTTTTAAGAAACAAGGGGTTGGCGGTAGGAGGTGACCTCTGCTAAAGCCAACCCTTTCTTTTGTTGTTAACCTCCTACGGTATTGCAGTTTTGTACTCCTCCAAGACCATTGCATTTATCTTGACATTGAGAACAGTTAGAGGCATCAATGGCATTAGAACTGTTCCAGCAGTGGCAATACGCACTTCCTCCCCCTAAGATTTTCATCATTTGCTCTTTTGGAAGAACTTTACCTTGTTGGTTTAGTACGACTTTTGTCAGTTTTTTGAGTTTGTCCATAATTTGAAAGATTTAAAAAGTTAATAGATGTGTAATGCTTTGATATTTACAAAGAAAATTAAAAAATATCAAACATGGGGTATATTATGTCTTTTTTATTGTTGTTTAATGTATATTGTCTTTCTATTGGTACAGTAGAAAATTAGTGGAGATATGTATATAAGTTAGCTATGCGAACTCGATTGTTCTGTCCCATGTTTAATTTGTTCGAGAAATGACTTGTTGTATTGATGTAATTTGTTATGTAATAGTATTTTATGTAATAGCGTAAGCCATAGGTACAAAGCCTCCCAAATGAATAACTAATCACTTCCCAAGTGAATAACTAACGGCTATCCCTAACCGTTAGTTATTCACTTGACAAGCCATTAGTTATTCACTTGACAAGGCTCAAATTATATATTTGGATACTCCAAAAAGATTATCGGGTGAGCCTGTTTTGATGTTACGGGGATCATCTTTAACGGCTGTGCTGTAAAACATGTTTTAATGGGAATTTTGGCAGATTGCCCTAAGATGGCAAAGCTGTAAATAATCACGGTATAACTTCCCTTCTCGAAGAATATATACTTCAAGTGGCATAGGATATATACTTCATAGCCCAAGTAAGTATATCTTCTATCGCAGGTATGTCACTGATTTGCTACTGACCCGAAATAAGGCCGCACTCCTTCCGGCAGGAAGAAACGGATATCCTTGCCGGTTTGGTAAGCGTTACGGATAAATGTGGAGGAGATTTCCATCAAGGGAGCGTCTACCTTTTTCACGTTCGGATAAATGGTTGGGATCGAGATATCGAATCCTAGGCGGGGATAAATCAGCAGTTTGTAGTTTTGGAGTATTTTTTCATATTCTTTCCATCGGGGAAAAAGCAGCCAGTTATCGGCTCCCATGATAAAATAAAAGTCCCTATCCGGATAGTTGCTGGATAAGGCTCGCAAGGTATCAATGGAATAAGAAGGTTTTGGCAGGTGGAACTCAATATCGCAGACCTTGAATTTCGGATATCCGTCAATGGCGGCTTGGGCTATTTCCAACCGTAGTGAGTCATCTAGCAAGTCATCCTTTTTCTTCAGCGGATTGTGAGGCGTGACTACGAACCACACCTCATCCAATCCCTCGAACTCACATAGCCAGTTCGCCAAGGCGAGATGGCCTATGTGAATGGGATTGAATGATCCACTGTAAATCCCGGTCTTGAGTCCCATACGATTTTTACTTAACCCTTCTTTTGCCAACCCTTATAGTTGATAAAACAAATGAATATATTAAATATCAGGGCACCCCCGATGATATACTCCTTATAATACAGGCTGATACCACCTAATACGAGGCTCGCTATCCCACAAACGATAGAAAGCCCCATCATAAAACGGGTATTCTTGAATATATTAGGCATAGACTATTTGTTTAAGAACTCACGAATGATCTTCAACGCGTCTTTTTGGGCAGTCTCCAGATCATCGTTTACGACAACCTTATCAAACTGTCCCGTGAACCCTAATTCATACTCAGCCTTGGCGATACGGCTTTCGATAACTTCCGGGCTGTCTGTTCCCCGTCCTTCCAATCGCTTCCGCAGGTCATCGATGCAAGGAGGTTGGATAAAGACAGACAGGGCACGGTCTCCATAGAATTTCTTGATATTGCATCCGCCTACCACATCCACATCGAAAATCACGTTGTCCCCTTCATTCAAGATACGCTCTACCTCGCTCTTTAACGTACCGTAATATTTATCGGTATACACCTCCTCATATTCCAAGAAGTCTCCATTAGCGATACGACTGCGGAACTCTTCCGGCGTAAGGAAATAATATTCCACACCATTCTTCTCGGTTCCCCGCGGAGCCCGGCTGGTAGCCGAGATGGAGAAACGAAGGTGTAAATCTTGTTTCAAAAGATAATTAATAATGGTTGATTTTCCGGAACCCGAGGGTGCGGAGAAGATAATTAATTTGCCAGCCATTCTCGTTAATCTTATTATAATACGTTTAGTACCTGTTCCTTGATTTGTTCCAACTCGTCTTTCATCTGGACCACGATCTTCTGCATCTCGGCGTGGTTGCTCTTTGATCCGAGCGTATTGATCTCACGCCCCATTTCCTGAGCGATAAAACCGAGCTTCTTGCCTTGGCCGTGACCGGATTCCATGGTTGAGATAAAATATTTCAAGTGGTTGTCCAAACGGTTCTTTTCCTCGTTGACATCCAGCTTCTCTATGTAATAGATCATCTCCTGCTCGAAACGATTCTTGTCGTAGTCCTTCTCGGCTATCTTTTGCAGGTTATCCATGATACGAGCCTTGATCTTCTCGATACGTTCCCCCTCGTATTTCTCCACTTCTTTCAACAGAGTGGCGATATTGGCTATCTTTTGCTCGAAAAGCTTTTGAAGCATGGCTCCTTCTTGGATACGGAAATCACACAGGTGCTTGATAGCGTCCTTTACCGTTTCTAAAACCACCTCCCATTCGGATTCGTCCGGTTCTACGGTCTCGGACTTGATTGCGTCCGGCATTCGGAGCAAGGTCTGGAACCAATCGTTCGGAACGCTGATATTCAGTTTCTCTGCGATCTCCTTGATTTGGTTGTAATAATTCTCTACGGCGGCAAGATTGATCTGTGTAGGAGTATCTTTGCCTATATATTCTATAAAGATATTGAACTCAACTTTTCCCCGCTCCAAAGATTGAAGTAACAGGCTCCGAAGCTCCATTTCCTTATCCTTGTATATGGAAGGGATACGGGTGGACAAATCCAATTGCTTACTGTTTAAAGCCTTTATCTCTACGGTTACTTTTTTTGAAGGGAGCTCGGCAGTAACCTTACCGAACCCAGTCATTGATTGTATCATTTTTCTCAAAAGTTTGCGCAAAGATAGAGATAAAAACTGAAAGGTGCTCTGTTATCCTTTAATATAGTTGTCGGTAAAAGGTTTAGAATATCTATTGCGTAAAAAATACGCATAAATACTTGTGGGTTGAATTAATCTTCATATCTTTGCGTAATAATTACGCAATATATGTGTGCTGCAAGAAATAAATAGCATGGAAGAATTAAATTATAGGTATAAATATCCTCATCCATCCATAACAACGGATTGTGTGATGTTCGGCTTTGATGGTGTGAATCTTAAGGTGTTATTAATTGAGAGAGGTCTTGATCCGTATAAAGGACATTGGGCTTTTCCCGGAGGGTTTATGCGGATAGATGAGACGGCTGAGGCATGTGCTAGGAGAGAGTTAGAAGAAGAAACCGGTTTTAAAAGTGGTTTTATGGAGCAGTTGCAAGCTTTTTCTGATGTTAACCGTGATCCAAGAGAGCGTGTTGTTACAATTGCTTTTTATGCATTGGTTAAAATTGCAGAAGTTAAAGGTGGGGATGATGCGGTTAAGGCACGATGGTTTGGGTTGAATGAGATCCCGCAATTAGCCTTTGATCACGATTTGATACTTCGTGTAGCGATGAGTAAATTGAAGGAAAGAATTCATTTTGAACCGATCGGTTTTGAGCTATTACCGGAAGTGTTTACGATGACAGAGTTGCAAAATTTATATGAGGCGATACTTGAGGTGAAATTCGATCGCCGGAATTTTTATAAGAAGATGATAAAATTGGGATTACTGACAGTCGTGGAAGAACGTTCGGGAAAGGTTTCGTTAAAACAACCGATTAGGTATAGCTTTAATGCGGAACAATATGAAAAATTGAAACAAAAAGGATTGAGATTAGAATTTTAGAATGAATCATTAAATTATTTATTATGTTTAAGACTATAGAGATTTCAGATCATCAACTTGTCCCAAAATATTCTTTGGATTGGGCTAAGGCATGTGTTTCTGATGGAAAGGATTTAAATTATTTGTTTTTCTGGGGACATACAAATAATGCGCCTCGATTGACAAAAGTTTGTTTTAGTCAATGGTGGCGTTGCGGTTTTGAGGTTGATGGGCGTATCTATAATTGTGCTGAGCAATATATGATGGCAGAAAAGGCTCGGATCTTTGGGGATATGAAAATTCTCCAAGCAATTCTTCAAGAGACGGATCAAAAAACGATTAAGGGGTTGGGAAGGAAAGTGAGGAATTTCGATGAGGCCATTTGGGATAAACTCAAATATGCGGTTGTAATTAAAGGTAATTATCACAAATTCTCTCAGAATAAGAATATGAGGGATTTCCTTTTGAAAACAGAAGATGCCGTAATAGTTGAAGCTAGTCCTTATGATCGCATATGGGGAATTGGGTTAAAAGAATCTGATTTGGATGCTCAAGATCCTTTTTCTTGGAGAGGTAAGAACCTTTTAGGCTTTGCGCTTATGGAAGTAAGAGACGAACTGAGATAATTTATTAGGATAAGTGACAGATCAATAATAATTCAAATATTTATATGCGCTTTACTATGGGGGGCTTATGTGTGCACCCCTATGGATATTTTAAGTTGAACTAGACTTGTTACTTAATCATTTAGTATCTTATTACAGATTAAGATTAAATTCTCTTTTTTTCTTTTCTTTTGTGCATTGAACAATTAAAAGTTAAATGTATGGAAAATCTAAAAAAGTTATGTGCTGGCTTATTGCTAAGTTGCATGATCTCATGTTCGGCTCCAATGGATGAACAGGTAGTAAAAGATTATTTATCCCAATCTCCTGCGGTTACTTTATATGCGCCCGGTTATAGCGAAAAGAAATTAGAAGGTTGTGATGAGGATTATTTGGGAAAGAAAGATGGGCTTTGGAAAAATTCGGAACCTACCTATTATTATAAGGCATATAATTATGAGGTGGATCGAATAGAAAAATTTAGAAAAGATGATTACCAAGCGGTTTGTATCGTTTATTTACTACCTGATAATTTAACCAAGGCAGGGAAGATCTTGGAAGACAATAGCCCCCGGAGTCCTTATAAGGCACAGCTTAAAGATGGCTTGGATTGTGAGGTCGTATTTAAGAAAATTGAAGGGGAATGGAAACTTATTGTTTTTAAATCGCTAAACTTCCAACGTTCTTATTGGTACGAAGAAGATCAACAGCCATATGGCTATACGAATTTGTTACAATGGGATGAATGAAATTTTTGATGGAATTAGTTTAATGAATAAGAGGAGTGCTAAATTCCTCTTATTTATTCTATCTCCTGTGAGACTGGATAGATTTTCTCAAAATGAATGGAGTCCAAGAATACCGAAAACTTGGGAATTTTAGAATACGGGTCATATAAATTGGTTTCTAGTTCATATTTAATGATATGCAATGGCAGTTCGGAGCAGAAAAACGCCGAGGTGTCTCTGATATTGAATGCATTGTCGAATGGTTTATGTATGGATAGATAATATTGTGCCTTTTGACTTAATACTTGATTGGAATCGTTTCTGAATCGTACGATAATGATGGAATTTTCAATGCTTTCGGAGCAGAATTGGTCTATTGTACATTCCTGCAAACCATCTATACCGGAAATCTCTTTAGATAAGGAGTGAATGATAGATATGGAGTCTTTTTCTTTTATGAGTATACCGCAATGTGAAATCTCGATGCTGTCGGCCAATACATTTTTAATGGTTTCACTTATAATGCCTTTTCCCATTCTTAGAATGATATCTCCATTTTTTATACTTGCCTTGATCTGGTCGTCAAGTATATAAGGAATGTCTGTTTTAGGATCATGGCAAGATCCTAAAGACAGACATATTAATGCGATATAAAAGAAAAGTATGATTATTTTATCTTGAAAATAACTTCCCATTTACCATCTTTTTTCTTTAGCTGGACATCTTGCAGTTTGGGCTTTTTCTGTATTCTTCCTGTTATGTCTACTGTATTTATCACTGAGAGTTTTACGATGGCAGTTTTCTGGTCATCGGAAAGCTCACAGCTCACTACGGTGGCTTTAACGTCGGCAGATTTTATGGCTTCTGTCGTTTCGTCGGATAGCATTTCTTCCAATTGGTCGAAAACTTCTTTAGAATCATTACTGCAAAGACTTTTCGCCTTCTTGAAGTCTGCCGTGTAAAAAGCCTCAGTGAATGTTTTAGCCACTGATTCGGGGGAGTTACTCCCTGAACATCCTGTCATACCGATAAAGATTAGTATGAAAATGAAAATGTTTGATAGTTTCATGGTGTATTATGATTTAAATGCTATTATACTGTCTTTTTTGTAAATGTATATATAGGAAATGATAAAAAGCTTGACATAGATTAAGTAATGTAGAGACACTACACGCTACTATCGCTTTGCGAAGGGTTAATTCACTAGTAAGGGTAAGATCTTTGTACTGTGATTTGTCCCAGTTGCTTACCTTGTAGATTAAATAGTATTACCATGAGAGCATTTCGCATGAATTATAAACATAAGAGGCTATTTCCTATATACTTTACATCGTCATCTGACAATGTATGGTGACACCCTACAAAAAAAGCATGTTGCGACATGTAAATGGCATTAGAGCAATTATCATATGATATTTTATTAGTAAAGGCTGGTTGTTGACAAGTAGCTCCTCCCATGAGTGTTCGTATCTCAATATTCTTTTTTTTGAGAAACTCATAAATATCATTCACGGACTTATTTTTACAAAATACAGGAAATACAAATGGAGAATCATGCCTTGCATTATGAAATGGGTATACATGCAAATTGGTATTAGCTGACACTATATCATATAAAGTCTGATAATTACGTTGTCTTTGGTTCTCTATCTCTTTCCAATTTTTCAACTGCCAACGTCCAAAGCAAGCATTGAGTTCCGACATCTCTATATTAA
Source organism: Parabacteroides sp. AF27-14 (assembly GCF_003635425.1). Classification (NCBI taxonomy): domain Bacteria; kingdom Pseudomonadati; phylum Bacteroidota; class Bacteroidia; order Bacteroidales; family Tannerellaceae; genus Parabacteroides; species Parabacteroides sp. AF27-14. The sequence goes on along the minus strand of NZ_QTLZ01000001.1, from coordinate 378,449 downwards.
CACTGATATTCTCATAAGTAAACTGATGGGCGGGACCAGATGGAACGAAACAGAGTTTCTCATCTATATGGCATTTACAAGCACGACCCCAATGGGCAATACTGTCTAAAAGTGAATAATCTTCTCCCGAAATTGAAAATATAGCCCCTCCTCCATAAGAGGAAAGATGATGTGGGTGATAAAATGACCAAGTGATTATATCTCCATATTTGTATAAAGGTTTGTTACCAAGGTAGGTGTCAAGTGTTTCACAAGCATCTTGAAGAATGAAACATTTTGTTAGTGACTGATATTTTTTTAGGGCCTCCATGTCGGCGGGAAAGCCTAGGAAGTGTGTTACGACTACTAAAGATGGGATTTCTTTCTCGGCAGTAAGTCTGTCAATAGACATATTGAATCCCGATTTATCCACATCTATTAGCTTTATCTTGAATCCGGCAAGCAGTAAGGAACTTACCGTTGTAGGAAAAGTGAAAGCAGAGGCAACAGCAGTTAAGGGTTTATTAGCCTTTTTGCATTTCTCTGCTATAGTAAGAGCTGCCACAAGGTTTGCTGAAGATCCGCTATTCACTAGCACTAAATGATCTGCGATATTGTCTCCTTGGGCAGAGATAAGATTCCCGAATTCATTTGCAAAAAGTCGAAGATTTCGACGTGGTTCACCAATTTCTTTTTCAAGATATGTGCCAAAGCCATCTATGTTGATGTTGCGTGTGCAAGGATATTTGTAATTGTTATCAATTTTTCTCATGTTTATAATGAATTAGAATAAAATAATGAAAATACTGCACCATAATGGCGGAATCCATTGGCGGTAATATATACACGTTCATTTTCAACAGAAACCAAATCATTAGCCAAACAAAAGTCTAGTTGTTTTTTGAAATAATCAATCGCGCTTTGTCCGATAAGCTTAGTCACATGATTCAATGAAAAAGATCCATTATAAGCGCCGATGGCTATATACTTTGATGCAAGTTCTGCTGGCGGCAATTTATAGATATATTCATCAAGGAATGAACTTGATGACAGAAGTTTTTTTAATTGGCAGGAGTTTTTGCCAATATTATATGATATGCCTTCATTGTTCATACTTTGGGCAGATAAACCAAAACCTTTATATGCCACCCCGTCAAGCATACGGCTACGAAGATATGAGGATACACCATGATCTGCAATATACTTTGAAAATGTATTTTGACCAAATCGGGCATGATATCCTAATGCTATTAACCCTTCATATAAACACCTATAGGCATAATAAAGCTCATCTTTTGACAAATAGGATGGTTCACGTATCATGTTCGTTCGCAATTCATAGAGCGTAACTTGTTCGGGATTTAGAATCTCAATAGCTTTCAAATCTTTGGCTATACTTTTTGTGGTTTGTCCCTTCAATCCATACATCAAATCCAGATTAACTTTCTCGATACCTGCATGATGTAGCATTTCGATGGTTTCTAACATTGAAGTAAGATTGACTGTCACACGGTGATTGTCTTTTAATACGTTGGGGTCGGTGGATTGAATACCAAGGGATACTCGTCGGATTCCTGCTTCTGTAATCATTCTTGCTTTGTTGAGGGTAATCGTATCGAACGTGGTTTCTATACTTGGTTCAAAATCATCATTCCTACTAAGGCGATCAATAACCTTTCGGAATATATTCAAAAGAAATTGAAAATTTTCTTCACTCAATGTGGTCGGTGTACCTCCACCAATATCAAATCCACGTAAAGGCATATTTGCGTGGGTATGGACAAAATGCAGAACATCCTTTTCAAGATTAACTAGATAATTATATTGTAACTCTATGCTAGGACATTCCATTCTAGTATATTCACAGAATGAACATAGTTTTTTACAGAAAGGAATATGGATATAATATGAAATGCCATCTTTTTCGTTAAAGATCAAGGAGGTGTCCGTTCGATACTTTACCCAGTCATTCGGTGATAATGGGTAGGACGTATTCCACTTAGAATTATTCTTTCTGGACTCGAAAATCTGAGTTATATCCATTGTTTAGCTAATTATTTTGTTGATTTCTTAATCTTGCGAAGAATCAATGTGCTGGAAAAATAGAGATACTGTGTTTTTCCAGTCATAATTCTTATTTTTCTTTTCTACGGAAACCTCCTATGACTTCCTCCCAATCATCACCTTTATCATCTGTATATGTACTACCCCATTTTTTTTTCAGTTCTCTGGTATAACCATTTTCGTCTGTGATTTCAAAGTTATCATCTTCAGGCTCTTTGTTGGACTGGTCTGAACTGCTGTTGTCGAATAAGAAATCGATAAAGCCACCTTTCTTTCCACTGCTACCTGAATTGCCTAATAAGGCTCCGAAAATGAACTTAAGCATCAAATAAAGAAAGACCAAAATGATAACTAGGATAACGCCAAATATAGAAGTGCAAAGTAGTAGGAATGTAGTGATAACATAGTAAACTCCTTTTAGTGCGCCTTTCTTCTTATCTGTTGCGGTAAAAGTGAAATAGAGGATGGTGCCGATCGCCAGCGCTCCCATTATGTAGAGGGTAAGATCTTCATATGGTTTTAGAACTGAACTGATGAAAGCTAGGATAACTCCTAATATACAGCCGATAATCAATGTGATTTTATGTACGAGAAGAGTGCTTGGAGTGACTTCAACCGATAAGAGTTTCTGCACTTTGGCTTGATACCATTCGGACTTGCGAAACATAAAAAAAACTAAAGTTAATCCGATGATTAATAGAATAAAAGATTCTGCTGACATGGTGTTTAATTTTTAAGTTGTTAATTAATGAGTGATTATATTCGATATTACTTTTACTTTTGCGTCTTTCAATTGTGGCATCGCCTTTCCGATTGGCGCATTGATATAGGTGGGGTCGCAAACCGTATATCTTTTTCCGGAAACGTTCACGAAGTCACCATTTATCGGTCCGTTGAAAAGGACCGCTGTGGCCAAGTGCTGCGGGTAATTGAGCAGTACGACATCTAGTCCTAATAGCTCTCTTACCAAATAGGCGTAAAGAACAGCACGGTCTTCACAATCGCAATAGGGATAATAGAATGTCTCTTCCACGAAGAATGGTTTTTCGTATCCGAACTGTTCATGATCGGTTTGATAGAGGAATGCCGTTTGGACAAAATTCAGTAAGATGTTTGCTGCGTCTGTCTCGCTTTTCCCTTGAATAGCTTCTTGTAATGGAGGTAATATAGAGCTTGTTACCTCATCGCTTACGGGAGCGCAGGCATAGACTGTGAATTCACATTGAGGATATTCCTTATAGAAGTCAATAAGATCTTGATTTAGATTAACGGTTACTTTTACCGGATATCTTTTGGCTTCCAATGTACGGCTGAAGAGGGTTGAACTCCCTGTTTGCTTATCTTGAATATGCATGTGAATAGTCTGCGTGGAAGCGGAGAAATCTTTCTTATAGGTATAAATCTCTTGTTGGCTGAGTTTGGGAGTATTGATAATAAAGTATCTTTCCTTATCTATTGTGAGATAAGGAAAGCCGTAAACAATACAATCCGTGGAGATCATAAGGAGTAGTTGGTCCTCGGTCCGGCCGTTTTTCACTTTATAGCCGGATTGACAAAGTAAGAACATCTGCATGAACGCTATCTCGTTCTTTGCGTTTTCCCCGCAAAAATGTTGAGCGATCTTTTGGGTTAGTAGGAAGTAGGCCCAATCACAAAGATGTGATTTTTTCCGGATATGCAAGCAATCGTCTATTAGCGTTTTGTAAGGGGTTTCGCTTAGTCTGCTCCATGCTTGGGATATCTCGTTTTCCGTGATGCCGGTCAAGCGGAATGGTGCATCCAGTATTTTTGATAGGCGTAAGGATGCTCCGTAAAAGGTGAGTATAAAATGCTCATCATCCTCTTGAGGTTGCGGATTCTCATGAGGAATTGGCCGTAGGGGACGGGGCTTGTCTTCCGGATTGATTTTTAGGGGAGGAACAGTTGGTACGTTTGGTATTCGGTCGGGTTCCCGCAAAGGGTCGGTATAGACTACCGGATTTACAGGTTCAGGCTGGGTAGGAGCCTTGATAGCTTCCTCCTTAGTATAGGGTTTCCAATAGTTTTTTAGGAAGGAGGCGAATTCTTGATTTTCCTTTCTGCGGAAATCATTATATTCTTGCTTTTGTTTCTTTATGAATTCCTTATATTCCGTATATGGATCTTGTGCATACAGTTTTCCTATAGGAATAAAGGTATGAATGCAAATTAGTATCAATAGAGCTTTTCTCATGGTATAGGAGATTTAAGTTTATTGGATCGTCTGAATCGACCAATCCAAGAAAATATGGTTGTTCTGTATGCTCAAGATGACCGGTCTGGCAGATAAGGAGCAACAGTTTTTTTCTCTGTATAACTGTTGGTTCGTATCTTGATAGCTCTCAAAAACTTCTTGGATGGTTACTCCCGGAAAGTCAAAGTTTGTGAGGGCATCGTTTAGTGATTCCAGCAGGGTACTCCAATATCCGCTTGAAAGAGGATATTCTTTTTTTTCTTGTGCCAGCAGCGTTCCTTTATCCTTGTATAGATATAGATCGGTCGGAAGAGGAAGCGAAATGTCATTGATTTGTGTGGAGATGATTAGCTTTTCTTTGTTCCCTTTGAGCGTGAATGAATGATTTTTGAGGATCGAGTCATTGTCGCAGCGTATCGAAAGAGATAGTCTTTCCTCTTGTCGTTCATGGGATTCTTGGCTGGTACTTAGCATGAATTCATAAAAAGAAGAGAGCGTACGTTGCTCCTTGCCTTGGCTATTTACGGTGAGCCAGACGAACTGTTCCCCATATATTGAGGTGTGTTCTCGGATGACGGAAAAAGAATAGGTCTGAGGTTCGGAATGTAGTGTCGCCATGACCATCATTTTCTCGTGTTTGTAATCATTCATATTGGTGGCGACTTGATTTATGATGAAATAGTCCGTCAGCATACTCATATGTGTGCCTCGCTTTAGCGAATACAGGAATAAGGCCCGTTGTATGGCTTGTTCCCGGGCGATTTCCGGGCATAGTCCGGGATCTGAAGTACCCATGGTTTCCTCATCTCGTAAAGCCAATGGAAAATCATGTGGGATATTTTCCAAATACCCACTAGCCCAATGATATGATTGCGTATAGTTCTCATTATCTTGGGCAAATAGGGCTGAGAACCCTGATAGGAAAAGGACTAAATGTATAAGCCGTTTGCTCATTCTTCGTCTTTAGGTGATTGGTAAACCGTTTGGCCGTCCCCCTTACTTCGGTGAAGAAGTGAGAGGGGACGGGTGGAACAGTTAGTTAAACATAGTAACTTTAATTTTCCTTGCTCATCTCTTCCTCGAATACTTTTTTGAATTTCTCGTACTCGAAGTCAATTCGAAGTTTATCATCATTCTTGATGGAATTGCTGATTCCTTCCAAAAGTTCGTTGCCGGCTAGTTCTAGTGCGATATACACCTTATATTTATTATCCGGAGTTCTCATTGTTTGTTCGCAAATCGTTCGCAACCCGTTTAGCTTCTGTTGTACGGTAGTTCGTGCGATGTCTTGAAAACGTCTTTTACTCTCGTCATTTTCACCATTTTGATAAGAAGACGTATAGTCTTCCACCATAGCTTTTACTTTAGCCTCGATAGCGGTAGCTATTTCCGTACGGGCAGATGACTGCGCTTTCTTTTTGGCGATAGTCATATCCGTAGATAACCCCATGGCGCTAGCCCGTATATATTGGCTATTGGTCATGTATTCAGGACCGGAGCAAGGTACGATCACGGCGACATCTTGTTGCGCTACGCTTTTAGGACCTCCACATGCGGTTAATAAAAAGACGATCCCCATCGCCATTCCCATTACATAATTTAATCGTTTCATTTTTATTCTTTTTTAATTAAAAGCCTACTCTATCATTGGGTTTTTCGGCCTCCCCCCTTATTGCTATTCTAAGTTCCTGAGTTTGATCGTTCGATGATTCGTATTCGTGAGCTGGAAAAGAGCGATCTTTCCCGTCTTCATTATCTCTACTTCCAATAAAGTAGGGGTATTGGGTACAATGGTAGCTTGTATGCCATAGCTGTCTGATTTGGAACCAATTTTCACGGTGATACATTTCATTTCCTCCCCATTTCCATTGACGATGAGCAGCTCACGGTTATACAGGCCTAGCTTGTAATCTTCTTGATTCTTGTTCTCTATGTTGAATCTAAGAAACGTACGGTCGCTCATATCTTTTTTCCCATTATAACTTATGAATATCCCCGGCTCCAACTCCGCTTCTGTTTTTTTCTTGGCAAGAGTAGGAGAGACCGTAGATTGAGGTTTCTCCACCGGTGTCTGGCTTGTGGGTTTAGGATGTATCACAATGACAGGTTGGCTGGGTGGGGTGCTTACATGGCTCGGTCGCTTAGGTGCCGGTGGTGTATCATTTACTTGAGGGATTTCCCCGTTCGTATCTATTTTTACCTCTTTCAATTGTTTGCCAAGTTCTCTGTTGATTATTTTCATGGCTTCTCGAATAGCAGAATTACGTGCGTTCGCTATTGATGTATTTGCGGGAGATAAAGTCCTCTTTTTTTCCAATAGGTAATTTAACAGGATAGCGCCACTGCGGTTATTTTTGATTTGTATACTTATCGTGGTGAAATATTCTTTCATGTTGTATATATCTCCTTCCACGATATTCCCTTGTGAAAAATCACTTTGGATGAGTATAAGGACATCCGCTTTGTTCTGAGAGTCAGTGATGTCAAAGTAATTATTCGTCAGTAGATTATGTATTCCTCTGACTAGACCTTCATTTCCTTGTTGCTTGGATTGGATATACGCACGGATGTTCTTCTCCGAATCGCTACTTACCAACACTTGGCATCTGGGCGTATTGGCTGATAACTGTCGCTTTAGGGTGTTGAACAGAGGGTTCTTGATCTGCGTGAATGGGTGTATGTCCAGCGTAAAAAGAATCTCTTGGTTCGTGTTCTTTGAAGTGATATTCTGTAGATAAACAGTTGTTTCCCCATTGTCATCCGTTGGGATGATCTCTGATAATGAGCCTCCGCCGGAGTTGAATTCTCCTTTGATGGGTAAATTTCTTAATGGAATATTGTTTTTGTGTATGGTTAGTATGATCGGGGTACGGGAGGCTTGAAATGCGCTCGCTTGGATTTCCGAATTGGACGGTTTTAGCTGGATACCATCGAACACGCTTTGCAGTGAGGTATATAGGGCGTTGCCTACTAAAATGGTCTGTCCTTCATAAGAGCAGCTTAGATCCTCGTTAACGCAGGGTTCGATAGCGGTCAAACCCTGCATGAATAAGTCTATAGCGGTCAATAGATCACCTTGCCGCAAGGCGTTCTCCCCGTTATACCAAAAATCGAATCCTTGCCGGATTGCTAGTTCCCTGCGCTTCTGTACTTGCTCGGCGTATGTCTCTTTGTCGAGGCGGTAATAGACCCAATAATTTTGTTCGTCTTGCCAGTTGTCTACTTGTTCGAAATCCTTGATATGTTGTTTCACGGATGTTTGGATGATCTCCGAGAAGTAGGAGGATACAGATTCGTCCTCCTTTTCCAAGGTCGTCATTAAGGAGCTAGCCTCTACCTTGATCTCGATCTCGGAGACAAGTTCGGCTATCGCGTTTTGTTTCGCTACTTGTTGGTAGTTGGGAGAAGACTTCGAGGCGCTTCCTATACCAATATAAAAGAAAGTCCCGTTGGGGCGTTCTGTCAACCAGTCCGGCTTTTTCTCCGCATGTATAGTGATTGACAGGCTGCTTATAAGTAGCCAACTGATCAGTGCTATAATGTATCTCATATGTTTATTGTATCGTTATATAATAGGTTTTACCGCTTTGCCTACGATTGCAACTAATGCCTAACTCATCACGCAAATAGGTATACAAACTCAAGATGAATTCTTGCTCTTGCCCTTGCTGTATTTGAACTTGGTCAAACTTGATATATTCATCTACGCTTCCAGCCAGATGGTATTTTCCGTTAAAGGCATGTTTTTTTATCCATAGGGTTAATACGTCGGCTAGTGGAAAACCCATGCTACCTACTTCGGTGCTCATATCGATGGCCGATTCCGGGGCGATGGCGAAATTGATGGCATATTGGTTCCCATCCGTGATCTTGCTTGCCCAATTGCTGGTAAGCTGCTGGATGAAACCATCTAAGCAATTCTCTAGGGCTCTGTCGTAAAGATTCGCGATTATGTAATCTCTGTAACGTTTTGATTTCCCTTCGGCAGAGCTGAGCAAGTTGCCGGTTGATACCTCATAAGCTTTTAGGTTTACGACCCCCATACCGCCATCCGGCCTCCTGTTATTCGCTAGGTCGACCGTGATATATACGTCAGCTTGGGTTTGATTGATAAGCTGTTTATCGTTTGACATGACTGTCTTGTCCATCTCGAATTGCAGGTCTCTTTCTGCGGCAGCCACTACCGCTAGGAAATCTTTAACCTCATATTTCTTGGTTTTTAGCATCGCCTCGATACGTGTGATCGCATTTCGTATTTCATAATCATTTTTTAATATGCCGCTATAGGTGGTTCCTTCCGGTTTGAAAGGAACGACGGTCAACGTGAATTGAGGTATCTCTTGGCGGATCTCAGTCGTGTTCATTCTTTCCAAGTCCTTTTTTATGACTTTGGAACGAAGCATGTCTTTATATAAGGCATCTGTTTTTAATTCGAATTGTATGGTTGCCTTAAATTGTCTTGTGGGCATTTTTTCAGGGGAGCCGTTGACTTCTGTTACTAGACCGATAAATTGAGTGTATCGGTTTTCCTTAAATATGCGTTTTACATAATCTTTCTGTTCTTGGGTCTCTAACTCTCCAATGAGGGGCATATCATCATTTAGTCCTGCAATGCCGGAAAAGAAATAAGTGTCGAAGGCTGATAGTATAGCCATGGCTACAGCCTCTTTTTTCTTCTCGTGGATACCGGACGAAAGGATGATAGCGGTTCTCCCTTGGTCAGATACCAAGGTAGCGTCGTTCGTGAAATTTTCACTGGATTGAGCAGAGACCGTATTTGGGATTATTAAGCAAATTCCTAGAATATAGGCATACAAGTAAATGATAAATTTGTTTCGCATATCCAATGTCGTTATTGAAAAGGCCATGGGCTGCAGAAATGCGGCCCATGACTGAATTTATAAACTAATAATACTGCCGTTAGATTTAGAACGAGATTCGATGGATAATGACTGGTTTTCCTCTAGGGCTTGTATTTTCTCAAGGATCACCTTTCCTTCTTTGGTTACATTACATAATGAAATATCATCACCTTCAACAGCTTTCACTTTCAGCTCTCCTATTTTTTTTCGGCTATTTCTTCCAGCGATTACTCGTTGCTCAAATACATCGAAGATATCTCCCTTTTTCACGCCACTTGTTTCTCCAAGGCTAATGTATACTTCTTCTGCTTTTCCTTTTTTCTCGGATGCGACTTCAAGGATCGTTCCTTTTAATGGAAAACATCCTTCTGCAAACGATTTGGCCTTATTCTTAAGAACTTTACTAGCGTTGGCAATAGCTTCTTCTTCGGTGTTTCCTATTGTTGTTTCTTTGCCAATGCCTGTTAAATCTATAAGGGCGTTTCCTTCAGTTGTGATTGTCTTTGTCTCTGTAATGGTTCCACTCGCTACATCGATAATGTTGGCAGAAACATTGATGGCTGCGTCGTAGTAATAACTACCATCACTATATTTTTTTCGGACAGCTTCTACATGAGTGATAGTTCCTGTAATTACCCAACGAGCGTTCATATTCCTTAAGACTGTGAAGCCATATTCCTCCTCGGATACGGAGGCATCGGCTGCTCTTTTAGTCATTTCAGCTTGGAATTGGGCATCCGACTTTAAATCTTTTACGATGAGCCTTTTAGCGTCTATCAATCCTTCTATTATGTTGTTGCGGATGGCGGCGATGGTAGAGCCCTCTAAATTGCCGCTGCCTTTAAACTCATTTACAAAAACGATTTCTTTGCCGGTTGTTTCTGTTGTTTGTGCTCTCATACTGAACGCTCCGATCAATAAGAGAAGTAGAAGTGCGATTCGATTCATAATCATTTTTTTGTTTAATGTTATTTTGGTAATAATGTTTGTTATCTTCGTAATACCCCATGACTCAAGAGTCGGCTATATAATTTTTTACAAAATTATAAGGTAAAAAGGATAAAAATCTTGTCCTAGATTAACTTTTCGATTGTATGATCATTAATGTCACATAGTAATAGGTCTAGCCGAATATAAAGACATTAATTTTGTGTGAATCCTTGATCAAAGACCGTTTCTGTCGAGATACTGAGTTATTCTTTTTCGAATATCAATTCTCCGGATGAGGTTTCTTTTGGAAAATAGACGAAGGTAAGAATCATCTTCTTATTGTTTAGTTCAACAACTGTATATTGGTTCTCCATATTATCGCCTGTTATTTTTAGTCGCATGACAATCGTGTTACTCATTAGGGAATAATTAGATTGATTTTTTTTAGATGTGTATACCTCGGTCAATTTATATGCGTTTCCTCCATTGGATGTTTCGGTAAAGATGAGTTTACATTGGGCTAATGGAACGGATTGGCCCTCTTTTTTCTCGGAAACCAATCGCCAAGTTCCTTTGAGATTGTCTGGGGTTAGTTTATTGCTTGATTCTGCCCGGATCATTTCTTCCGGACTAGGGTCTGTCACAGAGTCGACATGCTTGGATAAAAAGTACCCAATACCTATATATAGAGCTGTACTACAAACAAGCGTTATGATTAAAGGAATACGTTTTTCCTCATTTGCCATTTTTAGAAGTAAGCGAAATGATGCGAATAAACCTCCCACAATTACGATTCCCGCAACGTATGGTAGCAGGAATATCGCTATCTCTATCAAAAAATATAAGGCATAGTAGATAATAAGCGTGACTATCGCAGGCTTGATAATGAAATTACTTAATAATGTAGCTATACAACCATCCGTAGCGTTCTCTTCCTTGTGACCATCGGCGTATGTGTCCACCGCTTTATAATCATCCCAGCCTGTACCAAAAGAGATGATAAGGCCTATGATGAATAGCCCTCCAAACCAACTGCCTCCTTCAAAAACATTCGAGTCGATAGGGTTGTCGGAGATTGATAAAGCTCCTTGGTAGATTGAGTAAATACTCCAAATACAAACTCCTGCTGTTATGATCAAGTATATGATAATTAATAGCTTGTTTTGTTTGATTGTTGTGTTTTCCATAATCATAAGTTGTTTTTGTTGGCCAAATATAAAGATTAGATATAAGATAAATCTTATCCGATATTAAGATTTGTTCTAGGGTATAATGGGTTAAGAGGGGATTTGTAGATACTGATGCCTTAGTCCTATCAGAACTAATACAATAATATTTTCGCAAAAATACAATATATATAATGTAGAGCCTATTACTTTTTGTTGAAATTTTAATAAAAATACGATTTGATAGTCCTACTATATTTCCGCAAGTGTGCCTTTCTTATATCTTTTTCAATTTGAGCATATTGTAATTCCGCTATTTGAAATAGTTCTGATAGGACTAAATTTATTGTTAAATGATACTAAACGTAAACTATTGTGAAACAAAGAATAGATCTTTTTCCAGACCGGGCTTATGAGAGATTGTTTACTTTGGTCAGTGAATATGTACCAGTCTCGGATCGTTTCCGTGAATTGATTTATGAGAGGAGCTATATGGTCTCTTTTGCCAAAGAGGAATTATTACAAGAGGAGGGAAAGCTCTGTAATTCACTTTTTTTTATTGCTGGAGGTTTTTGTGCTTCTTATTATAGTACGGTAACGAAGGAGTGTATATTAGGCTTTTTCGAAGAGGGGCAATTCTGCACCTCTTGGTATAGTTTCCAAAGTAAAAGAAAATCTTTTATGGCGATAAAAGCGGTAGTGGATACGGCTGCCGTGGTAATCTCATATGAGCATTATGACTTTATATTAAGGGAATGTCCGGAATTCGCTTATGTCATTTGTAGGGTCTTGTCAAATATAATCCAAGTAGGTGAAGAGAGGAGCTATGTACTGCGTAGCCGATCCGCCCGAGGACGGGTGCAATATTATAAAGATAATCATGATATCTATTATTTAATGAAGCATGTTCCACAGTATAGCATCGCTTCTTTCTTAAATATGACACCGGAAACCTTTTCGAAGATAATCTCCGAACGTGATAAAGATAGAAAGTGATTTTTTGTATACCTTTGCGACATAATCTAATTATAATGTTGGTATTCCTATAGAAGAGATGCTAACTATCAACTGTTAATAGTCTATTATTATGTCATTGATCTTAAATATCGAGACATCCACTTCCGTATGTTCAGTAGCCCTGTCGGAAGGGGAGGAGGTGGTCTTTGAGAAGGCTTCCTTTGAGGGGCCGTCTCATGCGGCGTTATTGGGCGTTTATATGGAAGAGGCATTAGAAGCCGCGAAGTCGAAAGGGATAAAACTGGATGCCGTGGCGGTAAGTAGCGGACCCGGATCTTATACGGGGTTACGCATCGGGGTGTCTGTGGCTAAAGGATTATGCTTTGGGTATGGTATTCCTTTGATCGGTATTCATACGCTGGATATTTTAGCGTCTGCCGCTATCCGGAAAAATAAGGAGGAGGCCGATTGCTTGTATTGCGCTATGTTGGATGCCCGTCGTATGGAAGTCTACTCTTCGATTTATGATTCCCATCTCAACACGATACGTGCCACGACTGCTGATATCGTAGATGCTGATTCGTATGCTTCTTTTTTAGAGAACGGTAAGGTTTGTTTCTTTGGAGACGGTGCCGCTAAATGTGAGACGGTAATCACTTCTTCGAACGCCTGTTTTATAGATGGTATCTATCCATTAGCTGTAAATATGGCATCCTTGTCGCAGCAAGCATATGATGATGGCCGTTTTGAGAATGTGGCTTATTTTGAGCCTTTCTATTTGAAAGAATTCCAAGCAACGATCGCTAAGAACAAAGTGCTGAACGAGGCGTTAGGGAAAAACAAATAAGAGTAAGGGTACACAACCAAATTCATGTTCCGGCTGTTTATTCTAAAATGAATAAATCAGTTAAAGACATGAGAAAGAAAAGTGTGAATACGCTATTGGTATTTGGTGTGGTTGTCGCTATAATCCTTTTGATGATCTGGTTGTTCCTCGGGACAACGTTGGTGGAGGATACGAGTACGGAGATTAGTCCGGTTCCTATAGAGCAAGCTAACTGAGAACAATAACATAAAAAGGCGGGATCCTTTCGGACCTCGCCTTTTTTAATATAGATAGTTGTTTTTATTAACCAAGGAATCCTAGCAAGATACCGGCAGCTACAGCGGAACCGATTACACCTGCTACGTTCGGACCCATAGCGTGCATCAATAAGTAGTTACTTGGATCGTATTCCAAACCTACGTTCTGGGAAATACGGGCAGCGTCAGGTACGGCGGATACACCGGAGTTACCGATCAACGGATTGATCTTGTTGCCTTCTTTCAAGAACAGGTTAAAGAACTTAACGAACAATACACCGGCACAAGTAGCGATAACGAATGACAACGCACCCAAACCGAAAATCTTGATAGAGTTCAATGTTAAGAACTGGGTAGCTTGTGTAGAAGCACCTACCGTGATGCCTAATAAGATCGTGATAACATCGATCAGCGGGCCGCGGGCTGTCTCTGCCAAACGGCGAGTAACACCACTTTCCTTGATCAAGTTACCAAAGAACAACATTCCTAACAATGGCAAACCAGACGGTACCAAGAAGGCTGTCAATAACAAGCCAACGATCGGGAAAACGATTTTCTCCGTCTGTGAAACGGCTCTTGGAGGTTTCATACGGATCACACGTTCTTTCTTCGTTGTAAGCAATCTCATAAACGGTGGCTGGATAATAGGAACCAATGCCATATATGAGTATGCGGATACAGCGATAGCACCCATCAAGTTAGGAGCTAACTTGGATGACAAGAAGATTGCAGTTGGACCATCAGCTCCTCCGATAATACCGATAGCACCGGCTTGGCTTGGGTCAAATCCCATTTGCAATGCAATGATATAAGCACCGAAAATACCAAATTGGGCGGCAGCTCCGACTAGCATTAACTTAGGGTTGGATATCAAAGCGGAGAAGTCTGTCATGGCACCGATACCGAGGAATATCAAGGGGGGATACCAACCTTGTTTCACTCCTTGGTACAAAATGTTCAATACAGAACCCTCTTCGTATATACCTAATTGTAATCCGGCATCCTTGAAAGGGATATTTCCGATCAAGATACCGAAACCAATAGGGATCAGAAGCATCGGCTCGAATTCATATTTAATCGCTAGGAATATGAACAGCAAACCTACCAATAGCATCACGATATGCCCTGGAGTCGCGTTCGCAAATCCTGTATAGGAGAGAAATATTTGGATATTTTCTCCTAGGAATTGTAAGAAACTTTCTTGCATATCATTAACCGATTACAACGAGATCTGCACCTTCCAATACAGAGTCGCCTTTGTTTACTTTAATTTCTACAATTTTACCGTCACGATCGGCATTGATGTTGTTTTCCATCTTCATGGCTTCCAATACCAAGATCTTTTGACCTCTCTTAACTGTATCGCCGACTTTACAGTCTACACTTAAAATTACACCTGGCAGCGGAGATTTAACAGCGCCGGCTACACTTGGAGCTGCTTGACGGGTGATAACAGGTTCACCGCTGGCATTGGTCGGAGCTTGAGCCGGACGTTTCAATGTAACCATTTGTTTTTTCGCAGGTTTCTCCATTTTTACGTTATAAGGGGTTCCGTTTACCTCTACCTCTGCCACATCATCTACAACTGAGTTGATATGTACTTTATATGTGTTACCGTTAATGGTATATTTAAAACTTTTCATTCGTCAATTGGATTTTAGGATGATTACTTTTTATTTGGAGTCTGACGCAGAGAATAAAGCTTAGAACTCCATGGTGAATAGCTGCGTTGAACCTTGTGGATAGTTAATACCGTGTTCTCGATATCGTGGTTGTCATCGCTCATCTCATAAAGAGCGGTAGCGATAGCGGCAAAAATTTCACCTGATTCTTGACCGATATTGGCTGATACGGCAGCACCTGTTCCTGCGGCTTTTTGGGCGTTACGCTTGCTAGCTTTGATCGCTGCGTTACCGATCTGTTTGAATACAAGGAACAAGATCATCAAGCCAAGGAATACAACAGCCATGGCTGTAATGGTCATACCGATACCCCATGGGTCGTTCCGCTGGAAATTCTCAAGTTTCGCATTCGAATCTAGCGTTAGATTGTTGGTACTAGGGGTCACTTTGCCTAGAGTTGCCCATTTGCCTTTACCATCTAAGTCCAAACCGTAGCTGATATCCGCCTTTTGTCCGGCAGGAATCGTTACCTCGTCAATCAACGTTGTACCATCTGAATCGTATAAGGCTAGATAATTATCCTTGTTCGGATCAAGCGTAAAGTTTACGTGAAATGTTCCTTTTGTAGGCTCGTTGTCCGCCCAAAAAAGTGCATGCTGATAAGGAGGTATCTTTGTCAATACGTCTCCCTTCGGTATCATATACTTCTTAGGATTACTTTTATCGTTCGTCAAAAAACAACCGCGTAAGTCCACCGTACCGGCCGAGTTATTATACAACTCAATCCATGGATGGCGTTTACCGTAGTCATCAACGAAGTTATCCTCGTTGACAACCAATACTTCGTTTAACTTAACGGAGGTAGTCAACTGTGCCTTGGCTCCCATACTGAAGAGAACCATTAACAGTAGCAATACCCCTATTTTCTTATTTATCATATTCATCTCCTGTTTTACGGATTATAGAGGCAGGTTATCATGTTTCTTAGCAGGATTGCTTAACTTCTTAGTCTGCAATTGCTGCAAAGCACGAATAATACGGAAACGAGTGTTACGCGGTTCGATAACATCGTCGATATAACCGTATTGAGCTGCGTTATAAGGATTAGCGAATGCTTTCTTATATTCAGCTTCTTTCTCTGCTGCGCATGCTTTCGGATCTTCAGCGGCTGCTACTTCCTTGGCGAAGATAACCTCTACGGCACCGCTCGGGCCCATAACGGCGATCTCGGCTGTCGGCCATGCGTAATTCATATCACCACGTAAATGTTTAGAACTCATCACGCAATAAGCT
The DNA here is from genome assembly GCF_003635425.1 of Parabacteroides sp. AF27-14. Classification (NCBI taxonomy): domain Bacteria; kingdom Pseudomonadati; phylum Bacteroidota; class Bacteroidia; order Bacteroidales; family Tannerellaceae; genus Parabacteroides; species Parabacteroides sp. AF27-14. The sequence goes on along the minus strand of NZ_QTLZ01000001.1, from coordinate 362,281 downwards.
CCACCGTAAGACTTACGCAATGTAACGGTAATCTTAGGAACGGTAGCCTCACCATAAGCGTAAAGCAATTTAGCGCCATGAAGGATTACACCGTTGTATTCCTGACCTGTACCCGGAAGGAATCCCGGAACGTCAACCAATGTTACCAAAGGAATATTGAAAGCGTCGCAGAAACGAACGAAGCGACCTGCTTTACGAGATGCGTTGCTATCCAAGCATCCTGCCATAACCTTCGGCTGGTTGGCTACGATACCGACAGATTGTCCGTTGAAACGAGCGAAACCTACGATGATATTCTTAGCGTAGTCCGCATGGACCTCTAGGAACTCGTTGTTATCGACGATCGTACCGATAACCTCGTACATATCGTAAGATTGGTTAGCGTTATCGGGAATGATATCATTCAATACATCATCCAAACGATCGATCGGGTCTTTGCACTCAACTAACGGCGTTTCCTCTAAGTTGTTCTGAGGTAAGAAACTGAGCAATTTACGGATCAATTGCAAACCATCTTCTTCTGTATCGACAGCGAAATGGGCTACACCCGATTTGGTAGTGTGTACGCTGGCTCCACCCAACTGCTCTTGGGTTACATCCTCTCCTGTTACGGTTTTTACGACTTTCGGACCAGTCAAGAACATATAGCTGGTACCACGTGTCATGATGTTGAAGTCTGTCAAAGCCGGAGAATAAACGGCTCCACCGGCGCAAGGGCCGAAGATACCGGAAATCTGGGGAACAACACCGGAAGCCAAGATGTTGCGTTGGAAAATCTCAGCGTATCCTGCCAAGGCGTTTACACCTTCTTGGATACGAGCTCCACCGGAGTCGTTCAAACCGATAACGGGAGCGCCCATCTTCATGGCTTGATCCATTACTTTACAGATCTTCATAGCCAAAGCCTCAGACAAGGCTCCACCGAATACGGTGAAATCTTGAGCGAAGATATATACCAAACGTCCGTCGATCGTACCATAACCTGTTACGATACCATCGCCTAAATATTTAGTTTTCTCGATACCGAAGTTTGTACAACGGTGTTGAACAAACATGTCGAATTCCTCGAAACTACCTTCGTCAAGCAACATGGCGATACGCTCACGAGCGGTATATTTGCCTTTTTTGTGCTGTGATTCGATTCTTTTCTCTCCTCCACCCAAGCGAGCTTGCTCACGAAGTGCGATGAGCTCTTTTACTTTTTCAAGCTGGTTACTCATTGTATTTTGATTTGTTGTTAGAAATGAACGGATTAATTATTTGTTGCCCGGCATGCAAAGTTCTGTCAATACGCTGCAAGTTGATTTCGGGTGAAGGAAAGCGATGTTCAAGCCTTCCGCGCCACCACGGGGAGCTTTATCGATTAATTTAACGCCTTTTTCCTCAGCCTCGTTCAAAGCTGCCTGTACATCAGGTACCGCGAATGCGATATGGTGGATACCTTCACCTTTTTTCTCGATAAATTTTGCGATCGTGCTATCTTCGCTGGTCGGCTCTAGTAATTCAATCTTAGTCTGTCCTACCTTGAAAAATGCGGTTTTTACTTTTTGGTCTGCTACTTCTTCGATATTGTAGCATTTTAATCCAAGAACACCTTCATAATAGGGTAAACAAGCCTCGATACTCTTCACTGCGATACCTAAATGTTCGATATGTGTAAGTTCCATGTCAATAATAATTTAAAGATTTAGTAAATGTTTGTTTCTATTGTGTGCAAATGTACACTACTTTTTATGAATGAGGAAATAATTTTTTGTTTTTATCTCCCAGTAAATGTGTTTAAAGATACATTTTACTAAAAATCGACAATCAGACGAACGTTCAATTGACGTCCGGTCAGATAGTTTGGAACTGCGTATTGGACATTATATACATCTGTTATCCAATAGTAGGAACTAACGTTTTTGATGTCTAATATGTTAAATACATCCAGACCTAGCCAAATGTTTTTCAAATGGCGGAAGAAGCCCCTGTCCATGATAGCGTCCGTGCCTCCTGCCAATTGATAGGAGAGGCCGATATCTACACGTTTGTAGGCGGGCGTACGGAAATAGCCGGCTTCGTATCCTTTGCCCGGGATTGTCTGGGGAAGTCCTCCGGATAGAACTCCTTTCAGATTTAGCTTGACTCGTTTATAGCCCGGGAAATAATCTTGGAAGAAGAGTGAGATGTTGTAGCCTTGGCTATTGGCCATAGGAACGGTCGTTGTTTCCCGGATGGTTTGCTGGGCTTTCATCAAGGAGAAGCTGATCCATGAGTCGGTACCCGGTACGAATTCTCCGAAGAATTTGACATCGAGTCCCATGGCGTAACCTTTGGCGCAGTTCTCGCCGTAATAGCGGATCTTGACGTTATCTACGGTGTAGGGATTCAGATTGTCCAGCTTTTTATAGTACATCTCGGCGGTCACCTTGAAATTCCGGTCTACGGCACGGAACGTATAATCTCCTCCCAATATGAAATGGATGGAGCGTTGTGACTTTAGATCTTTGTTCAATACCGTGATATTATTGCCGTTCTTATCTTTGTCTACTCTACGTAATTCCTTGTAGAAGGGCGATTGATAATACAGTCCGGTGGCGAAACGGAGCGTCAAGTCTTGGTCGAAGTTCGGGATAAAGCCCAATGAGGCACGAGGACTGAAAAGGAACTCCTTATTATAAGTCCAATAACTACCTCTAACCCCTGCGACTAACGTGAACAGACCTTGCTTGGTCCTGAATTTGAACGCGTCTTGCGCATAAGCGGAAAAGCGTGTGCTTTCTATCTGATTATCAGAAAAGAGGTTCGAATATACACTTACGTTATTACCGGTTTGGGGCAAAGAATAACCTGAGGAATCCCTTTTTTCCCATTCACTGATCTTATCATTGATTTTCTCCATTTGTACCGTGGCTCCCCATTTCAACGTATTGTTTAAAAGGCGGGCCATCCCATAGTGCCCGACATTCATGACGGTGGAGTTCAAACGGTTTCGTGCGTGCTCGTGATAACGGCCTACGGACATGGCGGCTGACGCGTCGTCATCCGGATTTTCCGCTCCGTTCTCGCTTAGCCAATATTCTCCGGCGATATCGTATCCCTCTTCTTCCTTGCTTTTGAAAGCGGAGGCTTGGAGTCCCAATTCTGTGTTCTCATTGGGGTTGTGTTTCAATGTAAGCGCACCGAATAAGGTTTGGAAACGGTCTCTTTCCCTTCCGTCGAAATAGACTTTGAAGTTCTTGGGATGCTCGGCTGTACCGAAAGAGGTTTCCCGGCTATAAGGGGTGAATTTATAATTATTGTTAGCGAGGTTTCCCAAGAAATTGATTTCCCATTTAGGGGCCAATTGGTACGTGATGTAAGTTTGCAGATCGATAAATTTAGGGTCGTATTCTGCGTCTGTATCCATGGTACCCAAAATAGACCGACCGCTTTTAAAGCGGAAACCCGTTACTTGGGTAAATTTACCGATAGAACTGCCTACATAAGCATTCGCGCCCAACAAGCTCGCGGAAGCCGAGCCTTCGAATATCTTAGGCTTTTTATAGGTAATATCCAGCACGGAACTCATCTTGTCTCCGTAACGGGCCTCGAAGCCACCGGCGGCGAAATTGACCGCTTCTGTCAGGTCCGGATTGATAAAGCTAAGGCCCTCTTGTTGTCCCGAGCGAATCAGAAGCGGACGGAATACCTCGATCCCATTCACATAAACGATATTTTCATCATAACTACCTCCACGTACGGAATACTGGGAACTTAACTCGTTATTGGACGATACTCCGGCAAACGTAACGACCAAGCTCTCTATACTACCTCCGGAGGGATCGGGCAATAACTTGATTTTGTCCGCATTTAGGGACTCCATGGTCGTGGTCTGCTTGCGGATGGCAGTAACAGATACTTCCCCTAAATCAAATGAGGTATTGTTCATCTGTACGTTCAGGCGCATATCGGCTTGTGCCGAAGGAATGATACGTTCAGCTTTATTATATCCCAGACAAGAGTAAATAATGGAGATAGAATCCCCCGGCGATATGGAAAAGGAATAATATCCCTTCTCGTTGGTCATGGAGCCGATCAACGTGTTCTTAACCCGGACATTCACTAATTCCAGAGGGTTACCGTCGGCGTCACGGACATAACCAGTGATTTTTATGCGGCCTTCGCCAAAGGCACTCACGGAAATAAGTATAAATAGCAGCGCGGCTATCGCACGAATCTTCATAATCTATTGTTCAATTATAAAAATACTAACGAGAAAAAAGAACGATACGTATATATGGGTGCAAAAAATTATATTTATATTTGCGAATCTTAATATTAAAAGAGTACAAAGAACGAAAAAAATGGAGAGTTTTGCAACACTTATACAAAATAGAAGAAGTACACGTAAGTTTACCGAACAACTACTTTCCCCCGAGCAGGTAGAACTGATCTTGAAAGCGGCGTTGATGGCTCCGGCCTCAAAACGTAGTAATCCTTGGCAGTTCGTGGTCGTGGAAGATAAGGAAATGTTGAAGAAACTTGCCGGGTGTAAGAAAAATGGTTCTGCTTTTCTGGAGGGTTGTGCCTTGGCCGTGGTTGTCTTGGCGAATGTGATGGAAAGCGATGTTTGGATCGAGGACGCTTCGGTCGCTTCTATTTATATGCAATTGCAAGCGGAGGATTTGGGATTGGGCAGTTGCTGGTGTCAGATCCGGAACCGGGTAACAGAGGACGAGGCGGATTCGAATAATTATGTTCGTTCGTTGCTGGATATCCCTTATCAATTGGATGTCTTGTCTATCATTGGTATCGGTTATAAGGATCAGGTTCGTAAGCCTTTTGATGAATCCCATTTACAATGGGAGAAGATACATATAGGAAAGTTCTCTCTTCCGGAAGAAAATAAAGAGGCGGAAGAATGAGAGTTGTATTTGTTGGTGCCGGAAACTTAGCTACCCGGCTTTCGTTGGAAATGCGTAAGTCCGGAATGAGTATCGGGCAAGTGTATAGTCACACAAGTGAGCATGCTAAGATTTTAGCCGATGAATTGGGATGTGGGTGGACTGTTGTCCCGGAAGATATTGTGGAAGATGCCGACTTGTATGTTTTCTCTTTGAAAGATGCCGTGCTCCAAGATGTTATCGCCCGTGTAAAACCGAATAACGGTTTGTGGGTGCATACGGCAGGGAGTATGCCAATCTCTGTATTTGAAGATTTTACGGCTAGATATGGGGTGGTTTATCCGTTACAAACGTTTAGTAAGAGTAGGGAGGTGGATTTCAAGAAAATACCGTTCTTTTTAGAGGCGAACTCGTCTGAAGATGAGAAGGTGCTGGGCGAGGTGGCTAGGGCGCTCTCCAGTGATGTCCGTTTCCTCTCCTCCGAGAAGCGAAAGAACTTACATTTAGCGGCGGTTTTCGCTTGTAATTTTACGAATCATATGTATGCGCTAGCTGAAAAGATCTTGGAAGAACAGCAAATACCGGGAGAGGTCTTGCTACCTTTGATAGACGAGACAGCCGCTAAGGTACATGTAATGTCGCCGGCGCGAGCCCAAACGGGACCAGCTATACGATATGACGAGAATGTGATAAACAAACATATGGCTATGCTTAAAGATCCGGATATGCGAAATTTATATGAGCTGATTAGCCGAAGTATACATAAGGAGGCTCGACATGAGTAGTATAAACTATGATTTGAGAAAAATAAAGGCTTTTGTCTTTGATGTAGACGGGGTGCTATCCTGCGATGTGATTCCGCTTCACCCGAATGGCGATCCGATGCGTACGGTCAATATCAAGGATGGCTATGCCTTGCAATTGGCCGTGAAGAAAGGTTATGAGGTCGCTATAATTACGGGCGGATATACGGAAGCCGTACAGATTCGCTTTTCTCGTTTAGGAATACAACATATTTATATGCGTAGCGCTGTAAAGGTGCATGACTTTAAGGATTTCATGGAAAAAACGGGCTTGTCTCCTGAGCAAATCATGTATGCGGGTGATGATATTCCTGATTATGAGGTAATGACGCGAGTCGGATTGCCGGTGGCACCTGCGGATGCGGCTCCGGAGATCAAGGAGATAGCGAAATATATATCCTCCCGGCGAGGTGGCGAAGGCGTAGCTAGGGACGTGATCGAGCAAACGATGCGGGCTCAAGGACACTGGTTCGGCGAGGAGGCTTTTGGGTGGTAAAATTTTGGTGAATGTGTAACGCTTAATCGAATAGGTTATGTTAGAGAATTTAAAAAAGTACAAGATCGTCTTAGCCTCTAATTCTCCGAGACGACGGAATTTGTTATCTGGTCTGGATATCGACTTCGAGGTGAGGGTAATTCCGGATATTGACGAGTCTTACCCGGATTCTATTGACTCCATGGAGATCCCTTTATATATTGCCCGTTCGAAAGCGGAGGCCTATAAATCGACTATGGCAGATGATGAATTGCTGATCACGGCGGACACGATCGTCTGGACGTTTGACGGGGTTATGGGGAAGCCTGCGAACCGGGAGGAAGCTTATGCTATGCTTCATGCTTTGTCGGATCATGTACATCAGGTAATAACCGGCGTTTGTATCATGACGAAGGACAAAAATGTAGGCTTTTCCGTCGAATCTGCGGTTTGTTTCGCAAAATTGGGTGATGAAGAGATTAATTATTATTTGGATAAATATAAACCTTATGATAAAGCGGGAGGGTATGGCATTCAGGAGTGGATCGGTTATATCGGGGTAGAGGCTATCAATGGTAGCTTTTATAACGTGATGGGATTACCTGTGCAAAAGCTTTATCAGGAATTGAAACATTTTTAATCTCAATTCAAGGTAAAGTATTTATCCTTCATATAATATTCTATCTGATTTAATGTGTGCGCTAAGGCTGGGGGAATCGGTAAGACGACCGGTTTCTCCACATTCCATTCCGGGTCATTTATGATCATGTCGGATAGGCTGCCCGCATGTATTAAGATAAGGCGGGTAGGGGCTGAGGCTATAACCTTATGATTGGTGTTTTGCGCAAGTAGCATGAAATGATCTTTTGCCACTTCCGCTATATGTGTCCCTTCTTGGCTGTAAATAATAAGTTTTCCCGAAAATACGAAGATTAATAGATTATCCGTGGTTGTGGTATTAAACAGGGAATCTCCGGCTCTCAGTATTTTGCATTCAAGTTGATTTAGATAACGCTTCATGTAGGAACTTAAGGATTTTCGAGGATAGCCAATGTTTTTCTGTTAGGAAGGTATTCCAACATACCTTTTGAGTAGGTGACTTTCTGTTGTCCGTTGTTGTCCGCATAAATAATAAAATACTCTATTTGGGGGATGGATTGTGCCAGTAGCTTCGCTTTCTCGACTCCCAAAACCATGAAAGTCGTAGCGTAAGCGTCTGCTGTCATACAATCTTCCGCCACGATGGTCGCGCTAAGAATATTTTGTCCAGCGGGATAACCGGTCGCCGGATTGATCGTATGGGCATATTTCTTACCATCCTTGATGTAGAAGTTTCGGTAGTCACCAGAAGTAGCCACACCCCCTTTTTGGCATAATTGTACGATCTCTTCAACATCATTTGTTACGCCACTTGTCCCTATTTCCGGCTTGTTGATGCCGACTCGCCAACAGTCACCTTGTTGATTTACGCCTTTCATGGTGACCTCACCACCTATTTCTACCATGTAGTTCTTTACGCCTTCCTTTTCCAGCAGGCGGGCGATGACATCGCAAGCATAACCTTTTGCGATGGACGAACAATTCAATAGAATCCGGGGATCTTCTTTGATGATTTTCTTTCCTTCCAATCTCACTTTTTGATAACCGACGAAAGCCTTTATGCTATCGATCATCTGCGGGGTTACGCTATCCATCTTACTGAATCCGAATCCCCATAGATTAATTAATGGAGCACAAGTAATATCAAAAGCTCCTCCTGATTTTTGGGAGATTTCTTCCGCCTTATTGAATACTTCGGTAAACCATTCGTCTACCTCCACATCCTCGTTATTATTGACTTTCGCGATCGTGGAGTTGGGGTTGAAAGGATTTAAGGAGAGGTTAAAACGTTGCAGCTCGCTGTCGATCTTATCGGTTAGGATTTGCTTGGCCTTGTATTTGATGTGGTAACTTGTATGAAAAACAGAATCACTCTCTTCGAAATATTGGCCCTTGTCCGAGCAAGCCGTAAGCGATAAGATCAACAGGCTGACTAATATGGAAATATTCTTGCGCATCATTATGAAATTTTATGTCGCAAAGTTACTACAAAAAAGTGAAATGCGGAAAGATATAGTGATAGAATTGAGTTACAAGGGTTTTGGTTGAAGTGGCGATAATCCGTGAAGCCATTACAATCCCTGCCGAAGCCAAATCCTGACGCCGCTACGTTACTTGTTCGTAACCATGCCCGAAAATGCGACAAACGGGTACGAATAGCGAAACAAGGCTCTAAGGAATAGTGAGTTATCCATAACTCATGCGAAAAATCAGGTTACGGAAAAAGATTGCGCCGTTCCTCCCCGTTTTGCGTACCAACACCGGACTCTTCACCAACTAATTTTGAAACCCAAAAATTAAGGACAATGAAGAGTACATTTTCAGTAATCTACTACCTCAAGCGTCAGGTAGTGAAAAAGGACGGGACAGTTCCCGTCATGGGACGCATCACGGTGGACGGCAGCCAGACACAGTTCAGCTGCAAACTGACTGTCGATCCGAAACTGTGGGACACCAAAGGTGGACGTGTCACGGGCAGAAGCACGGCGGCACTCGAAACGAACCGTATGCTTGACAAGATGCGGGTACGCATCAACAGGCATTATCAGGAAATCATGGAGCGTGACAACTTCGTCACGGCGGAGAAGGTGAAGAACGCCTTTCTCGGACTGGAACACCGCTACCACACGCTGATGCAGGTGTTCCGCCAGCACAACGAGGACTACGAGAAGCAGGTGGAGGCAGGCATGAAAGCCAAAGGCACGCTGCTGAAGTACCGCACCGTTTACAAGCACATGCAAGAGTTCCTCGACATCCGCTACCATGTGAAGGACATCGCCCTAAAAGAGCTTACCCCGGCTTTCATCTCCGACTTCGAGATGTTCCTGCGCACGGACAAGCACTGCTGCACCAATACCGTGTGGCTGTACGTCTGCCCGTTACGGACGATGGTATTCATCGCCATCAACAACGAGTGGCTGACGCGCGACCCGTTCCGCGAGTATGAAATCAAGAAGGAGGAAACAACACGCAGTTTCCTGACCAAAGATGAGATCCGCCTGCTGATGGAGGGGAAACTGAAAAACGCCAAACAGGAATTGTACCGCGACCTCTACCTGTTCTGCGCCTTCACGGGGCTGTCGTTCGCGGATATGCGCAACCTTACGGAAGAGAATATCCGCACCTACTTCGACGAACACGAGTGGATAAACATCAACCGCCAGAAAACGGGCGTGGTGTCCAACATCCGCCTGCTCGACATCGCCAACCGCATAATCGGCAAATACCGGGGACTGTGCGGGGACGGCAGGATATTTCCCGTTCCGCATTATAACACGTGCCTTGCCGGTATCCGTGCCGTCGCCAAGCGTTGCGGCATCACCAAGCATATCACGTGGCATCAGAGCCGCCACACGGCAGCCACGACGATATTCCTCTCCAACGGTGTTCCCATCGAAACGGTCAGCTCCATGCTCGGACACAAGAGCATAAAGACGACGCAGATTTACGCAAAGATAACCAAAGAGAAGCTCAATCAGGACATGGAGAACCTTGCCGCAAGATTGAACGGCGTCGAGGAATTTGCAGGTTGCACCATCTAAAAAGAAAAGCCATGAAACGTGACACAATCATCATCGAGGACAAGGCAGTCAGCGTAACCGGTAACGACGTGTGGATGACCGCCACCGAAATAGCCGGATTGTTCCATACGACCGTCCCGGCAGTGAACGCCGCCATCAGAGCCGTCCGCAAGTCGGACGTGCTGAACGACTACGAGGTGTGCCGCTACATGCAGCTTGAAAACGGGCTGCACGCGGACGTGTACGCCCTTGAAATCATCATCCCGGTCGCTTTCAGGGTGAATACCTACAACACCCACCTGTTCCGCACATGGCTGGTGGGAAAGGCACTCTCACAAGAGAAACGGCAGACATACGTGATGTTCATACAGAACGGAAAAGCCGGGTATTGCTGATTGCACATACCCCATAAGACAAGTAAACGGGTAGCACCACAAAAGGTGTCACCCGTTTACTTTTTCATGAAACCGCCTCACTCCAGCGGCTTGCGGTAGTTCGCTTCCAGTACCCCGCGCAGCCCCGTTTCCGGGTAAAGCACCTTCCCTCCCAAAAGTATGAAGGGCAACACGCGGTTGTTGCGGTATTCCTGCAAGGTGCGCCGGCTCACACGGAGCAGTTCCGACACCTCGCCGTCCGTCAGGTAACGTTCCCCGTCCAGCGGAGGACGGTAGCTTTCCAGAAATGCGGACAGCCATTTCGAGCCTTTGCGCATATCCTGCACCACAGAGGCTATCGGCTCGTCTTCCATCGTAAAAACATCGTTGTTCTCGTTCATCATAACTTCGGATTCAGTGGGTGAATAAATCAAATCATCTGCCGTGCGGATAGAGCGTGCCGACAAGCGGTATCAGCCGCTTCACCTCCTCTGGCTTGTAATAGAACCTGCGGTTTATCTGCGAGTAGCCGATAAGCCGCCTGTCACGCAGCGTCTGCAACGTGCGCGGGCTTATTCTCAACTGCCCGCAGACCTCCTCGCCCGTGAGCCATCTTTCCATGCGCCCCGTGTCGCTTTTGCGCCTCAGGGCGGCGACCTTCTCCGAGAGTGCGCCGAATGCCGCCACCATCATCTCGAAAGTCTTTTTCTCGATAGATACTATTTCCATATTCATGTCATTTAGAGTTTGCCGCAAAGGTAACGAAACGGCATACAAGACGTATCGTTTTCCGCTGAAAGGCTGCCTGTTGCGCCGTTTGACCGGGTTACGGAGCCATCTTCCGCAAAAATCTTACGTGAGTCACGTAGTGAGTTGTTAAAGCCCCTTTTGTTTATTGCCGAATTTTGTCGCAGAAACAAAAAGAAAGGACTGAACATGAAAGTGATAACAATGGAAAGTTCCGCCTACAAGGAGATGATGGCGCAGATTGCGAACATCGCAGGGTACATCCGCGAGGCAAGGGACGAGAAGAAACGGAAGCGGGAAACCGAAGACAAGCTGCTTGACACGGCACAGGCGGCGAAGATGCTCAACGTGAGCAAGCGCACCATGCAGCGTATGCGCACCGACCACCGTATCGAGTATGTGGTGGTACGCGGAAGCTGCCGCTACCGCCTTTCCGAGATACTGCGGCTATTGGAGGACAACACAGTAAGGAACGAGGAAGGGACAATAGACACCCTGTTCCACAACCACACGCTGCGCACGGGCGGCAAACCAAAAGGAAGGAGGACATAGGTCATGGAACTGCTCACACGAAACAACTTCGAGGGCTGGATGCAGAAGCTGATGGAACGGCTCGACCGTCAGGACGAACTGCTGCTGGCGATGAAGGCTGAGGGGAAACAGCCCACTATCACGGAAAGCATCCGCCTTTTCGACAATCAGGATTTGTGCATGTTGCTCCAGATAAGCAAACGCACCCTCCAACGCTACCGCAGCGTAGGCGCATTGCCCTACAAGACGCTGGGCAAGAAGACCTATTACAGCGAGGAGGACGTGCTGACATTCCTTTCCAACCATATCAAGGACTTCAAAAAGGAAGATATAGCCTTCTACAAGGCTCGTATCCATAATTTCTTTCATAAATAACCCATTAAAACATTTTTCAGATGGCAAAGAAAAAAGACGAAAAGGACGTGCTGGTAGTCCGTGACGAGAAGACAGGCGAGATCAGCGTGGTAGCCGGGCTGAACGCGGACGGCACACCCAAGCGCACCCCCGCAAAAGCGGAGAACGCGCAGAGTTTCCTGCAATTCGACCGACATGGCGACGTGCTGGACAACTTCTTCAAGAACTTCTTCCGGCAGTGCAAGGAACCCAGCCGCTTCGGTTTCTACCGCATTGCGGCAGACCAAGCTGAAAATCTCTTAGAGGTGATGAAGCAACTGCTGAAAGACCCCGAAGCGAACAAGGAGCTGCTCGCCCCTCACAAGGTGGACACCTCCGACTATGAGAAGAAGGTGCAGGAAGAGATGGCAGCACAACAGACAGAGAAACAAGAACCTCAAAAACAGGAGAACATGGAACAACGGAAAGAACAGCAACAGGACAAATCCGAACAGATGCAGGGCAAACGTGGCTACCAGCCCATCGACGAGAGTAAAATCAACTGGCAGGAGCTGGAGGACAGATGGGGCGTAAAGCGGGACAACCTTGAAAAGTCCGGCGACCTTACGAAGATGCTCAACTATGGCAAGTCCGACTTGGTAAAGGTCAAACCGACCTTCGGCGGCGAATCATTCGAGCTGGACGCCCGCCTCTCCTTCAAGAAGGACGGTGAGGGAAACATCAGCCTCGTGCCGCACTTCATCCGCAAGGAGCAGAAGCTGGATGAGTACAAGGAACACAAATTCTCCGACAATGACCGGAAGAACCTCCGCGAAACGGGCAATCTCGGTAGGGTCGTGGACATTGTGGACAGGGAAACGGGCGAGATCATCCCCTCCTACATCAGCATCGACCGCAAGACGAATGAAATCACGGACATTCCGGCAAGCAGGGTGCGCATCCCGGAGCGCATCGGCAAGACGGAAATCACCACGCAGGAGCGGGACATGCTCCGCGCCGGACTGCCCGTACGCGACAAGCTCATCGAGCGCAACGACGGCAGAAAGTTCGTCACCACCCTGCAAGTGAACGTGGAGCAGCGCGGCGTGGAGTTCGTGCCGGGAACCGGCAAGTCGCCCCGTACCGCACAGACACAGGAAACCAAAGGCGACACATCGAAAAGTCAGGCGCAGGGCGGGGAAAATGCCGCACAGACCAAGAAGGAGCAACGCCGCAACACGTGGACGAACGAGGACGGCAGCATCCGCCCCATCAGCAAATGGAGCGGCGTGAGCTTCACCGACCAGCAGAAAGCCGACTATGTGGCGGGTAAAGCCGTGAAGCTGGAGAACGTGACCGACAAGCAGGGCTTCCATGCCACGATGTATATCAAGTTCAACCCGGAGAAGGGACGCCCGTACCGCTACGACACGAACCCTGACAATGCACAGCAGGTTGCTCCGTCCAACGAGAGCCGCACGCAGGTGGCGGTGAACAACGATGGCAAGACCAACGAGGCTACAAAGAATCTGAGAGAGCCGTTGCAGAAAGGTCAGACCAACCCGAAGGACGCCCGCCAGCAACAGCAGCAGGAGAAGCCGCAGAAGAAAACGGGCAAGGGCATGAAAATGTAATCCCGTGTCCGCCACTGAATCCAAAATAAAATCCAAAGTATCAACAAAAAAGAAGAAGACATGAAGACAATCATTGCAGAAAAGCCCTCCGTGGCACGTGAAATCGCCCGCATCGTGGGCGCGACAAAGAGAGAGGAAGGATATTTCGAGGGAGGCGGTTATGCCGTGACATGGGCATTCGGACACCTCGTTCAGCTTGCCATGCCCGACGGCTACGGCGTGCGCGGATTTGTCCGTGACAACCTCCCGATTATTCCCGACACATTCACGCTCGTCCCCCGTCAGGTCAGGACGGAGAAAGGTTACAAGCCCGACAGCGGCGTGGTGTCGCAGATAAAAGTCATCAAAAGACTGTTCGACACAAGCGAACATATCATCGTGGCGACCGATGCCGGACGCGAGGGAGAGCTTATCTTCCGCTACCTCTACCACTATACGGGTTGCACCACTCCTTTCGTGCGCCTGTGGATCAGCTCTCTCACCGACAAAGCTATCCGCGAGGGACTGCGGAAACTCGAAGACGGCAGCAAATACGACAACCTCTACCTCGCCGCCAAAGCGCGGAGCGAATCCGACTGGCTCGTGGGCATCAACGGCACACAGGCGTTATCCATCGCCGCCGGACACGGCACGTATTCCGTGGGGCGGGTGCAGACACCAACGTTGGCTATGGTATGTGAACGCTACTGGGAGAACCGCCGCTTTACGTCCGAAGCATTCTGGCAGCTCCATATCGCAACGGACGGTTGCGACGGCGAAGTCGTGAAATTCTCATCCTCCGAGAAATGGAAAGAGAAAGAACCGGCGATGGAACTATATAATAAGGTAAAGGCGGCAGGTTGCGCCACTGTCACGAAAGCCGAGCGCAAGGAGAAGACGGAGGAAACTCCCTTGCTCTACGACCTGACCACGCTCCAGAAAGAAGCCAACGCCAAGCACGGCTTCACGGCGGAACAGACGCTTGAAATCGCGCAGAAACTCTACGAAAAGAAGTTGATAACCTATCCGAGAACGGGAAGCCGCTACATCCCCGAAGACGTGTTTGCCGAAATTCCCAAACTGCTCGCTTTCATCGGCACACAGCCCGAATGGAAAGACAAGGTGCGGGCAAAAGCCGCCCCGACACGCCGCAGCGTGGACGACGGCAAGGTGACAGACCACCATGCCCTGCTCGTCACGGGTGAGAAACCGCTCTTCCTCTCCAAAGAGGACAATACCATCTATCAGATGATTGCCGGGCGCATGGTCGAGGCATTCTCTGAGAAATGCGTCAAGGATGTGACCACTGTCACGGCGGAATGTGCCGGAGTGGAGTTTACCGTAAAAGGCAGCGTCGTGAAGCAAACCGGATGGCGTGCCGTCTATGGCGAGGAAAAAGAGGAAATTACCATCCCCGGCTGGCAGGAAGGCGACACGCTGACACCGAAAGGCTCGTCCATTACCGAAGGAAAGACCAAACCCAAGCCGCTGCATACCGAAGCCACCCTGCTCTCGGCAATGGAAACGGCGGGCAAGGAAATTGAGGACGACGCACTGCGGCAGGCGATGAAGGACTGTGGCATCGGTACTCCCGCCACACGCGCCTCCATCATCGAAACGCTTTTCAAGCGCGGTTACATGGAACGCTGCAAGAAGTCGCTTGTTCCCACCGAAAAAGGACTTGCCCTCAATTCCGTCGTCAAGACGATGCGCATCGCCGATGTTGCCATGACGGGCGAATGGGAAAAGGAGCTGGCGCGTATCGAGCGCGGGGAACTGTCCGACGACACCTTCCGCAAGGAGATAGAGGCGTACACACGTGAGATAACCTCCGAACTGATCTCGTGCGACAAGCTCTTCGGCAGCCGTGACTCCGGCTGCGCGTGTCCCAAGTGTGGCACGGGCAGGATGCGGTTCTACGGCAAGGTGGTACGCTGCGACAACACGGAGTGCGGACTGCCCGTGTTCCGGCTGAAAGCGGGACGCACCCTGTCCGACGATGAAATCAAAGACCTGCTCACCGAAGGGCATACCAAGCTGCTCAAAGGGTTCAAGAGCAAACAGGGCAAGAGTTTCGATGCTGTTGTCGCCTTTGACGGGGAATATAACACGACTTTTGTGTTCCCGGAGGCTAAAAAGGACAAGAAATTTTCAGGACGGAAGAAATAGTATTAACTTTGCCACTTGTTCAGAGTAATGAATTGTTCTTCGATACCGGATTACACTCATACTTTGGATTTAGTGGTGGCACTCGGAGGGATACCGAGTGCCTTTTTCTTCCTTTTTCCAACCGATTATCCCGTTAATTATCAATCCGCTAAATCCAAAGTAATGAACAACAAGAAGAAAAACGAGGGTCAGACCGACTTTTCCTATTACGGTCTGTACCTGCTGGACTATCTCCGCACGAACAAGTTTGAACAGGCTGACGACACCGCTTTCATACGGGAACGGGCCGACCGTGCCGCCGAAACGTATGAGAGGGCACGGCTTGAAGGCTATCCCGCCGATGGTGCGCAGGAACTGGCGATGGACACGCTGCTGCGCGGGCTGCATTATTCCCGTTACGCCATCCTCCGCGAAGTCGTGGAAAACGAGTTTGCCGATGAAGTGCCGGAAGAGAAGCGTGAAGCCTTTGTCCTGAAACTGCTGCCGCTTGTCGGCAACGTGTTCTCCGTCTATGACCTCTCGGATGACAATTTCGCCCTGTCTTCCGATTACGACCTGCTCTACACGGAGCTGACGGGAGCAACCGTCCTTTACTTAGACGAATATGGCGTTTAACCGCAAACAGAAACTGCGGGACAACATCGAGGCGATACGGACGGCATTCATCCTTGACAGGGAAAATAGGACAGCGACAACCGAAGAGCGTGCCATACTTCAAAGGTACTGCGGTTTCGGCGGTCTGAAATGTATCCTCAACCCTGCAAAGGAACTGACGGATGCCGTCCGGTGGGCGAAATCCGACCTCGAACTGTTCGCCCCGACGGTGGAGCTGCACAGGCTTATCCGTGAGAACAGCAAGGACGAAACAGAGTACAAGCGGTTTGTGGATTCGCTGAAAGCGTCCGTGCTGACCGCTTTCTACACCCCCAAAGAGATAACCGACACCATCGCGGACGTGCTGGCAGATTACAGCGTCCGCCCCGCCCGTATGCTCGAACCGTCGGCAGGTGTCGGCGTGTTCGTGGATTCCATGCTGCGGCACAGCCCCAATGCGGATGTGATGGCTTTCGAGAAGGATCTGCTCACGGGTACAATCTTGAGGCATCTCTATCCCGACCAGAAAATGCGCACCTGCGGTTTTGAGAAAATCGAAAGACCGTTCAACAATTATTTCGACTTGGCGGTGTCCAACATTCCGTTCGGTGACATTGCCGTGTTCGACGCGGAGTTTCAGCGGAGCGACTCTTTCGGCAGACGCTCCGCCCAGAAAACCATCCACAACTATTTCTTTCTCAAAGGACTGGATGCCGTGCGTGACGGCGGTATCGTGGCGTTCATCACCTCGCAAGGGGTATTGAATAGCACCAAGACCTCCGTGCGTAACGAGCTGTTCAGTCAGGCCAATCTGGTATCCGCGATACGCCTGCCCAACAACCTGTTCACGGACAACGCGGGCACGGAGGTGGGCAGTGACCTGATTGTCCTGCAAAAGAACCTCAGCAAGAAGGAAATGTCGCAGGACGAGCGGCTGATGACCGTGATACAGACGGACACGAAAACCGCCCTGACCGACAACGCCTATTTCATCCACCACCCGGAACGCATCGTGCATACGATGGCGAAACTTGACACAGACCCCTACGGGAAGCCCGCTATGGTTTATCTGCACGAGGGCAAGGCAGCAGGCATCGCCGGGGATTTGCGCCGTATGCTCGACGAGGATTTCCATTACAGGCTTGCCATGCGCTTGTATTCGGGTTCAATCCGGCAGGCAGGAACGGAAGAAAAAGTTGCCGTTCAAAATAAAGTAGAGCGTCCTGCCATAAAATTGGAAACAGTATCCTCGGCGCAGACGGTGGAAACTCCGACAGAAAAGCCGCAACCCGCAGATGAAAAGCCGGAGATAGAACCGCGCCCGCAATATTCCGCAGGCGTGCAGCTCACCCTGCTTGACCTCTGGGGGATGACGGAAGAGGTCAGCCAACCGAAAACCTCCAAAAAGAAAAAGACGGTGAAAAAGGCAGTTACGGCAAAGTCCACTCCGCCCAAACCGAAAGTCACGGTTACACCGACAGCTCCAACTGCAAAACCCGCAATGGAGAATAAGGAGGTGAAAGCGGAGAACACCGCCAAGCCTGCCGACCCGGACGACATCTATGCCACACTGGACTGGGATACCAATCCTCCCATCAACGGTTTCTATGAAATGATGATGGGTTTGACGCCGGAGCGTAGGAAAGAACTTCGGGAACTGGCAAGGCAGCATAACGAGAAACAAGTGGCGGAAAAGACGGAAGTGAAAGCCGTGCCGGAAACTTCCCGTGAGCAGCCACGACAGGAGGAAACACAGCCGGAGGCAGTCGCCGCACCTGCCGTTACAGATACCCCATCGGAAGCGGTGGGGACTTTCCTTTTCCCCGACATCGAAGCGGAAAAGCCGAAGGAGGAAGTCGTGGACCTTTCTCCGCGTGCCTACCACCGCACGCCGGAGATGCACCTGCGCGAAGGGTCGCTGGTGGCTGACCGGGGGCGTCATAACATCGGCTACCTGAAAGACATCACGCCATACGGGGCGACATTCCAGCCGCTCGACCTGAAAGGATACCAGAAGGAAAAGGCGTTGTTGTATGTGTCGCTGCGTGACGCCTACGAGCGTCTGTACCGTTATGAATCGCTCCGGCGCGAGGCAAATGTTCCGTGGCGAGAGCATCTGAATACCTGTTACGATGAGTTTGTCATGCGCTACGGCAACCTCAACGCCAAGCAGAACGTGAAGTTAGTGATGATGGATGCGGGCGGGCGCGACATCCTTTCGCTGGAACGGATGGAAAACGGAAAGTTCGTCAAGGCGGACATCTTCGAGCATCCTGTTTCCTTCGCGGTGGAGAGCCATGCCAACGTAGGCTCTCCCGAAGAAGCCCTGTCTGCGTCGCTCAACAAATATGGTACGGTCAATCTCGACTATATGCGGGAGATAACCGACAGCACGGCGGAGGATTTGCTCACTGCCCTGCAAGGGCGCATCTACTACAATCCGCTCGTGACCGGTTACGAAATCAAAGACCGTTTCATCGCCGGAAATGTCATAGAGAAAGCGGAACGCATAGAGGCATGGATGGGTGACAATCCCGAAAATGAGCGTATGCCGGAGGTGAAGCAGGCGTTGGAGGCTCTGAAAGATGCCGAGCCGCAGCGCATCGCCTTCGAGGATCTGGACTTCAATTTCGGGGAACGCTGGATTCCGACGGGTGTCTATGCCGCCTACATGAGCCGGCTGTTCGACACGGAGGTGAAAATCGCCTATTCCGCAAGCATGGACGAGTTTTCGGTGGTGTGCGGCTACCGCACCATGAAAATCACGGACGAGTTTCTGGTGAAGGGGTATTACCGGAACTATGACGGTATGCACCTCCTAAAACACGCCCTGCACAACACCTGCCCTGACATGATGAAGTCCATCGGCAAGGACGAGCATGGCAACGACATCAAGATGCGCGACAGCGAGGGAATACAACTCGCCAACGCCAAGATTGACGAGATACGAAACGGCTTCTCCGAATGGCTCGAAGAGCAGTCGCCGCAGTTCAAGGAGCGGCTTGTGACGATGTATAACCGCAAGTTCAACTGTTTCGTGCGCCCGCGCTACGACGGCTCCCATCAGACCTTTCCCGACCTCAACCTGAAAGGGCTGGCAAGCCGGGGTATCAAGAGCGTCTATCCCTCACAGATGGATTGCGTCTGGATGTTGAAACAGAACGGCGGCGGAATTTGCGACCACGAGGTGGGAACCGGTAAGACGCTGATAATGTGCATCGCCGCGCATGAGATGAAGCGTCTGAATTTGGCACACAAGCCGATGATTATCGGGCTGAAAGCCAACGTTGCGGAGATTGCAGCCACCTATCAGGCGGCATATCCCAACGCACGTATTCTGTACGCTTCGGAGAAGGACTTTTCGACCGCCAACCGTGTGCGCTTCTTCAATAATATAAAGAACAACGACTACGATTGCGTCATCATGTCGCACGACCAGTTCGGCAAGATACCGCAGTCGCCGGAATTGCAGCAGCGCATCCTGCAAGCAGAGCTTGACACGGTGGAGGAAAACCTCGAAGTGCTACGGCAGCAGGGAAAGAACGTGTCGCGGGCGATGCTGAAAGGATTGGAGAAGCGCAAGCACAACCTTGAAGCGAAGCTGGAGAAGGTGGAACACGCCATAAAGTCACGCACGGACGACGTGGTGGATTTCAAGCAGATGGGCATCGACCACATCTTCATAGATGAGAGCCACCAGTTCAAGAATCTGACTTTCAACACGCGCCACGACCGTGTGGCGGGATTGGGAAACAGCGAGGGAAGCCAGAAGGCACTTAACATGCTCTTTGCCATACGCACCATACAGGAGCGCACAGGAAAAGACTTGGGTGCGACCTTCCTCTCCGGCACGACTATCAGCAACTCACTGACTGAATTGTACCTGCTGTTCAAGTACCTGCGCCCGAAGGAGCTGGAACGGCAGGACATAAGGTGTTTCGACGCTTGGGCGGCGATATTTGCCAAGAAGACGACGGATTTTGAATTTAACGTGACGAACAATGTGGTCCAGAAGGAGCGTTTCCGCTACTTCATCAAAGTGCCGGAGCTTGCCGCCTTCTATAATGAAATCACGGACTACCGCACGGCGGAGGATGTGGGCGTTGACCGTCCTGCCAAGAACGAGATACTGCACCATATACCGCCCACGCCGGAACAGGAGGACTTCATACAGAAACTGATGCAGTTCGCCAAGACGGGCGATGCCACCTTGTTGGGCAGGCTGCCGCTTTCGGAAACGGAAGAAAAGGCGAAGATGCTCATCGCCACGGACTATGCCCGGAAAATGGCACTCGACATGCGCATGATAGACCCGAATTACGAAGATCATCCCGACAACAAAGCGAGTCACTGTGCCAAGATGATCGCGGAGTATTATCAAAAATACGACGCCCAGAAAGGCACGCAGTTCGTTTTCTCTGATTTGGGGACATACCAGCCGGGCGACGGGTGGAACGTCTATTCGGAAATCAAGCGCAAACTGACGGAGGACTACGGTATACCGCCAAGCGAGGTGCGCTTCATTCAGGAGTGCAAGACCGACAAGGCGCGGAAGGCGGTGATAGACGCCATGAACGCCGGGACGGTGCGTGTGCTGTTCGGCTCTACCTCTATGCTCGGAACGGGTGTGAACGCCCAGAAACGGTGTGTGGCTATCCATCATCTCGATACGCCGTGGCGACCGTCCGACTTGCAACAGCGTGACGGACGCGGAGTTAGGGCAGGTAATGAGATTGCCAAACATTTCGCCGGGAACAACGTGGATGTAATCATCTACGCGGTGGAGAAGTCACTGGACAGCTACAAGTTCAACCTCCTGCACTGCAAGCAGACTTTCATAAGCCAGCTCAAAAGCGGTGCGATGGGTGCGCGTACCATCGACGAGGGGGCAATGGACGAAAAATCGGGCATGAATTTCTCGGAATACATGGCGTTGCTCTCCGGCAATACCGACCTGTTGGACAAGGCGAAACTGGAAAAGCGGATCGCATCGCTCGAAGGGGAACGCAAGTCGTTCAACAAGGGCAAGCGTGATTCGGAGTTCAAGCTGGAGTCAAAGACCGGCGAGTTGCGCAACAACACGGCTTTCATAGATGCCATGACGGAGGACTGGAACCGCTTCCTGTCGGTGGTGCAGACCGACAAGGAGGGCAACCGCCTTAATATAATAAAGGTGGACGGAGTGGATTCCGCCGATGAGAAGGTCATCGGAAAGCGTTTGCAGGAGATAGCCAAGAATGCCACGACCGGAGGGTTGTACACGCAGGTCGGTGAACTTTACGGTTTTCCGATAAAGGTGGTGAGCGAAAGGATACTCAAAGAGGGATTGGAGTTCACCGACAACCGCTTCGTGGTCGAGGGGAACTACAAGTACACCTACAACAACGGGCATCTGGCGATGGCTGACCCGTTGGCCGCCGCCCGCAACTTCCTCAACGCGATGGAGAGGATACCCTCCATCATCGACCAGTACAAGGCGAAGAACGAGGTGCTGGAGATGGAGATACCGCAGTTACAGGAGATAGCGGGTAAGGTGTGGAAGAAGGAGGACGAGCTGAAGCAGTTGAAGTCCGAACTTGCCGCCCTTGACCGAAAAATTCAGCTGGAGCTTGCGCCACCCACGCCCGAAGTCGCAGAAAAGGAGAATGAAGGGCAACAGCTCAAGCCGGAAGCGGAAGATGTGAGGAACAGGCAGGCGCAATATCCCGAAAATGCACCGCCGCAGATACGCAGTCCGGCGGATAGTATCGTTGCCAACCATGTCATAATCGGGCGTCCGGGACTGTATGCCAAGGAGGAAACCCGGTCCAAAGGATTGAAAATATAACCTAAGGAATTTTATCTGAAGTATTAATAAGGGCTATCCCAAAAGGTCTAAAAGTAAATTTTATCCTTTCTGCAAGTATCTATAGGATGGCAACTGCATTTTTTTCTTTTTGGGCAGCCCTTATTAAAATTTATTCTTATTTTAGGTTATATACATTCATGTCCATTTATGTAAAAAATTCCTGCTGACCTTGTTTATGTCTTGTCAGTCACCATTTGCAAAACCATATTTGACCCTCAAAGAGGCTGAATTTGATAAGTAACTTGCTACATACTCATAATAAGGAGCTAAATAGAACACGAATGGGAAATACACAAATGCTAAACTAAAGAAGATATTGGCCAAAATAAACGCTATACCGAGAGAGAAACTTGATTTTTCAACTTCCTAAAACGGTGTTGTTCAAACATTTCTACTTATTTGTACTTGCCAGTTGAACCTACGCTTCCCTAATAAAATGTCTATGGTAAAAAGTTAAAAAATCCTCCCACTTTTGTTAGATATATTTTTTTGTGTAATTTTGTAATCGTTATGCGGCAGTAATAATATACATATTAATACGAGTTAGTAATCCTGTAGTTCTCATATGCTACGAGGAGGTATTAAAAGGTGCGTTTCGACAATGCATCTACTGTAGTATATTATTGCTTAATCCAAATGAATATTATAAATTTAGGAATTCTTGCTCACATTGATGCAGGAAAAACTTCCGTAACCGAGAATCTGCTGTTTGCCAGTGGAGCAACGGAAAAGTGCGGCCGTGTGGATAATGGTGACACCATAACGGACTCTATGGATATAGAGAAACGTAGAGGAATTACTGTCCGGGCTTCTACGACATCTATTATCTGGAATGGAGTGAAATGCAATATCATTGACACTCCGGGACACATGGATTTTATTGCGGAAGTGGAGCGGACATTCAAAATGCTTGATGGAGCAGTCCTCATCTTATCCGCAAAGGAAGGCATACAAGCGCAGACAAAGTTGCTGTTCAGTACTTTACAAAAGCTGCAAATCCCGACAATTATATTTATCAATAAGATTGACCGTGCCGGTGTGAATTTGGAGCGTTTGTATATGGATATAAAAACAAATCTGTCGCAAGATGTCCTGTTTATGCAAACTGTTGTCGATGGATCGGTTTATCCGGTTTGCTCCCAAACATATATAAAGGAAGAATACAAAGAATTTGTATGCAACCATGACGACGATATATTAGAACGATATTTGGCGGATAGCGAAATTTCACCGGCTGATTATTGGAATACGATAATCGCTCTTGTGGCAAAAGCCAAAGTCTATCCGGTGCTACATGGATCAGCAATGTTCAATATCGGTATCAATGAGTTGTTGGACGCCATTTCTTCTTTTATACTTCCTCCGGCATCAGTCTCAAACAGACTTTCAGCTTATCTCTATAAGATAGAGCATGACCCCAAAGGGCATAAAAGAAGTTTTCTTAAAATAATTGACGGAAGTCTGAGACTTCGAGACGTTGTAAGAATCAACGATTCGGAAAAATTCATCAAGATTAAAAATCTAAAGACTATTTATCAGGGCAGAGAGATAAATGTTGATGAAGTGGGTGCCAATGATATCGCGATTGTAGAAGATATAGAAGATTTTCGAATCGGAGATTATTTAGGTGCTAAACCTTGTTTGATTCAAGGATTATCTCATCAGCATCCCGCTCTCAAATCCTCCGTCCGGCCAAATAAGCCCGAAGAGAGAAGCAAGGTGATATCCGCTCTGAATACATTGTGGATTGAAGACCCGTCTTTGTCCTTTTCCATAAACTCATATAGTGATGAATTGGAAATCTCGTTATATGGTTTGACCCAAAAGGAAATCATACAGACATTGCTGGAAGAACGATTTTCCGTAAAGGTCCATTTTGATGAGATCAAGACTATCTACAAAGAACGACCTATAAAAAAGGTCAATAAGATTATTCAGATCGAAGTACCACCCAACCCTTACTGGGCCACAATAGGGCTGACTCTTGAACCCTTACCGTTAGGGGCAGGGTTGCAAATCGAAAGTGACATCTCCTATGGTTATCTGAACCATTCTTTTCAAAATGCCGTTTTTGAAGGGATTCGTATGTCTTGCCAATCTGGTTTACATGGATGGGAAGTGACAGATCTGAAAGTAACTTTTACTCAAGCCGAGTATTATAGCCCGGTAAGTACACCTGCTGATTTCAGACAGCTGACCCCTTATGTCTTCAGGCTGGCTTTGCAACAGTCAGGTGT
This sequence comes from Parabacteroides sp. AF27-14, assembly GCF_003635425.1. Classification (NCBI taxonomy): domain Bacteria; kingdom Pseudomonadati; phylum Bacteroidota; class Bacteroidia; order Bacteroidales; family Tannerellaceae; genus Parabacteroides; species Parabacteroides sp. AF27-14. The sequence continues at coordinate 338,069 of NZ_QTLZ01000001.1, read as the reverse complement.
GGACATTCTCGAACCGATGCTCTGTTTTGAGTTGCAGATACCCCAAGTAGCGAGTTCCAAAGCTATTACAGATTTGCAAAAACTGATGTCTGAGATTGAAGACATCAGTTGTAATAATGAGTGGTGTCATATTAAAGGGAAAGTTCCATTAAATACAAGTAAAGACTATGCCTCAGAAGTAAGTTCGTACACTAAGGGCTTAGGCATTTTTATGGTTAAGCCATGTGGGTATCAAATAACAAAAGACGGTTATTCTGATAATATCCGCATGAACGAAAAAGATAAACTTTTATTCATGTTCCAAAAATCAATGTCATTAAAATAATGGAGCGGTCAGGAAATTTCTATAAGGCAATACGGTTGGGATATATACTTATCTCCATTCTTATCGGATGTATGGCATATAATAGCCTCTATGAATGGCAGGAGATAGAAGCATTAGAACTTGGCAATAAAAAAATAGACGAGCTCCGAAAAGAAATAAACAATATCAATATTCAAATGATAAAATTTTCTCTATTGGGTGAAACAATACTGGAATGGAACGATAAAGATATCGAGCATTACCATGCACGGCGTATGGCAATGGACAGTATGCTCTGCCGTTTCAAGGCCACCTATCCAGCAGAGCGCATCGATAGTGTGCGCAGTCTTTTAGAGGATAAGGAACGACAGATGTTCCAGATAGTCCGGTTAATGGATGAACAACAATCTATTAACAAGAAGATAGCCAATCAAATTCCGGTTATTGTACAGAAAAGTGTGCAGGAACAGTCCAAAAAGCCAAAACGAAAAGGTTTCTTAGGCATATTCGGCAAAAAAAAGGAAGTAACTCCAGCAGTATCAACCACTATCCTTCATTCGGTCAATAGAAACGTAATCAGCGAACAGAAAGTGCAGGATCGCCAATTGTCGGAACAAGCCGACAGCCTTGCAGCTCGTAATGCAGAACTTAACAGACAACTGCAAGAATTGATTTGCCAAATAGAAGAAAAGGTACAAACCGAACTGCAAAGCCGGGAAAACGAAATAGTTGCCATGCGTGAAAAGTCATTTATGCAAGTAGGCGGTTTAATGGGATTCGTTCTTCTATTGTTGTTAATTTCCTACATCATCATACATCGTGATGCAAAAAGCATTAAACAATACAAGCACAAGACAACTGATTTGATAAGGCAACTGGAACAATCCGTACAACGGAACGAGGCACTGATAACGTCAAGGAAGAAGGCGGTACATACTATCACCCATGAACTGCGCACACCGCTGACAGCAATAACAGGCTATGCCGGACTGATACGGAAAGAACAGTGTGAGGATAAGTCCGGGCAGTATATCCAAAACATACTGCAATCCTCCGACCGTATGCGGGATATGCTTAACACTTTGCTTGACTTCTTCCGCCTGGACAACGGCAAGGAACAGCCCCGTCTGTCACCCTGCCGGATTTCAGCAATCACGCACACACTTGAAACGGAGTTCATGCCTGTTGCCGTGAACAAAGGGCTGTCCTTGTCCGTGAAGACTGGACACGATGCCATTGTATTGACCGACAAAGAGCGAATAATACAAATCGGGAATAACCTGCTGTCAAACGCTGTCAAGTTCACAGAAGAAGGCGGTGTTTCTTTGATTACTGAATATGATAATGGAGTTCTGACACTGGTCGTTGAAGATACAGGTACAGGCATGACAGAAGAGGAACAGAAACAAGCGTTCGGTGCGTTTGAACGTCTATCAAATGCCGCCGCAAAGGAGGGTTTCGGGCTTGGGCTTGCCATAATGCGTAATATTGTGTCGATGCTTGGCGGAACAATCCGTTTAGACAGCAAGAAAGGGAAAGGCAGTCGTTTCACAGTTGAAATTTCTATGCAGGAAGCTGAAGAACAGCTTGGATATACAAGCAATACACCTGTTTATCATAACAATAAATTCCATGATGTTGTCGCCATTGACAATGATGAGGTATTACTTCTGATGCTGAAAGAGATGTATTCCCAAGAAGGAATACACTGCGACACTTGCACCGATGCTGCGGCACTGATGGAAATGATACGCCAGAAAGAATACAGCCTGTTGCTGACAGACTTGAATATGCCCGATATAAACGGTTTCGAATTGCTGGAACTGTTGCGTTCGTCCAACGTGGGCAATTCACCAACAATCCCGGTGGTTGTGGCAACCGCTTCGGGCAGTTGTAACAAAGGGGAACTATTGGCAAAAGGCTTTGCCGGATGCCTGTTCAAACCGTTCTCCATATCGGAACTGATGGAGGTTTCCGACAGGTGTGCCATAAAAGCGACACCGGACGGGAAACCGGACTTTTCCGCCTTATTGTCCTATGGCAATGAAGCCGTCATGCTGGAAAAGTTGATAACTGAAACAGAAAAGGAAATGCAGGCGGTACGGGATGCAGCAAAAGAAAAAGACCTGCAAAAGCTGGATTCCCTGATCCACCACCTGCGCAGTTCGTGGGAGGTGCTCCGTGCCGACCAACCGCTGAATGTACTTTACGGATTGCTTCGTGGCGATGCTCTCCCGGATGGTGAAGCGTTAAGCCATGCCGTGACTGCCGTGCTGGATAAGGGAGTGGAAATAATACGGTTGGCAGAAGAGGAAAGGAGAAAATACGAAGATGAATAAGACAAAAATAATTGTGGTGGAAGACAACATCGTGTATTGCGAATATGTCTGCAATATGCTGTCACGGGAGGGCTACCGCAATATGAAGGCTTACCACCTCTCAACCGCGAAGAAACATCTGCAACAGGCAACAGATAATGATATCGTGGTTGCCGACCTGCGTCTGCCTGACGGCAGTGGCATAGACCTTTTGTGCTGGATGCGAAAGGAGGGAAAGATGCAGCCCTTCATCATTATGACCGACTACGCCGAAGTTAATACCGCCGTGGAAAGCATGAAACTCGGCTCGATAGACTATATTCCCAAACAGCTTGTGGAGGATAAACTTGTCCCCCTGATCCGTTCCATACTGAAAGAACGTCAGGCAGGACAACGCCGTATGCCTATATTCGCCCGTGAAGGTTCCGCCTTTCAGAAAATCATGCACCGCATAAGGCTGGTAGCCGCCACCGATATGAGCGTGATGATATTTGGTGAGAACGGCACGGGCAAGGAGCATATTGCCCACCTGTTGCATGACAAGAGCAAACGTGCAGGCAAGCCATTTGTGGCGGTGGACTGCGGTTCACTCTCCAAAGAGCTTGCACCGTCGGCTTTCTTCGGACACGTCAAAGGTGCATTTACAGGTGCGGACAATGCCAAGAAAGGATATTTCCATGAGGCGGAAGGCGGCACGTTGTTTCTGGACGAGGTAGGAAACCTCGCGTTGGAAACCCAACAGATGTTGCTCCGTGCCATACAGGAGAGGCGGTATCGCCCGGTCGGAGACAAGGCAGACCGGAATTTCAATGTCCGCATCATCGCTGCTACCAATGAAGATTTGGAGGTATCGGTGAATGAAAAGCGTTTTCGGCAGGATCTTCTGTACCGCCTGCACGACTTCGGGATAACCGTTCCTCCGTTGCGTGACTGTCAAGAAGACATTATGCCGCTGGCAGAGTTCTTCCGTGATATGGCAAACAGAGAGCTGGAGTGTAGCGTGAGCGGGTTCAGTTCCGAAGCACGTAAAGCGTTGCTGACACACGCATGGCCGGGCAACGTGCGGGAACTTCGGCAGAAAGTTATGGGTGCTGTATTGCAGGCGCAGGAAGGTGTTGTCATGAAAGAGCATCTGGAACTTGCCGTGACGAAACCGACCTCTACTGTCAGCTTCGCCTTGCGCAATGACGCGGAGGATAAGGAGCGGATATTGCGTGCGTTGAAACAGGCAAACGGCAACCGGAGTGTCGCCGCAGAACTGCTCGGCATAGGCAGGACAACACTATACAGCAAACTTGAAGAGTATGGACTTAAATATAAATTCAAGCAATCATAGCCCGTAATTCACTGAATTTGGCTATCTTTGCATAACATTTGAGAAAAACGGCGATTGGCAGGAGCTTTTCGCCGCCAACATATAGGATAAGACCGCAAGGCGTTTCAAGCGAAAATCTGGTAAATTGGAACTACGGAGACGATTGCGTGATGCTTATGCTATGCTTACGCATAGCGTGCATTCACGTACTCTCCGTAAAGGCTTTACCAGAGCCATCGCTTGAAGGTAGTGTGAATTGCACGCTACTTTTTTACCCTTGCCTAACGAAAGGAAACGATTATGGGTAAAGTTCAGATTCTCGCCGTACTGACGATGGACGGATGTCTTTCTTCAGAGTTATATGATAAAGCACATCAGGATTTGTGCCTTGACCGTTGCGGTCTTGATGAAATCAGGAAGAAAGCCTTTTACCGTGTGACACCGGACTATTCCATTTCAATGCTGCACGAATGGAGAAAAGACTGCACAAACATCCGTTACCTCGCGGAAGCCACACCGGACACGGCAGACTATATAAACGGACTGCTGCGGATGCACGCTGTGGATGAAATCATACTATACACCGTTCCTTTCATATCCGGAAGCGGACGACATTTTTTTAAGTCGGCTCTGCCAGAGCAACACTGGACGCTTTCCTCTTTGAAAAGCTATCCCAACGGTGTATGTCGCATTATCTATATCCTTGATAAAAAAGCAAGATAGCCAAAATGTGCGGCAAGCATACATTTCTATTTTCAGGAATAGAATAAATGTTCCGATTACAAACAATTTAAGTCGGAGATAATTTGTCCTTGTGAAAAAATACTGAATTTTATACCTCTGAAATCCAGCACTTTGTAAAATTGAGTGTTGGATTTTTTATTTTCTGCCGCGTTTTTTGCCAATTATATTCATGTGCGCACGCAGAAAACAAAGTGTAATTTTCAAAATTGACAGAACCATGAATTATTTCTTGCTGGCGGAAACCGACTTTTTCCGCCTGATAAACGAAGCCGGCGACTGCAATATGGAAACGGCATACACGGCTTTCGCCACCCAAGTGATCGAACTGTGCAACGGCGGCATGGACATGAACCTTACCGTCATCGCGCTTGCCTACATCGAAATCGAGTTGCAGCACCATCCCGTACGTAATCTGTCAGAAGAAAAAAGAGAGATTGCCGCCTACGTCAGCAAGGCTCTGTCTTTCGTAAGAAAGATGCAGAAATTCCTTGCCACGCCCCAAGTGCCACCACTAATATCCGCCAACAACGCAACAGAAACCACCGCCAGCCTTCTTCAATGGACGGGCAATGCCATCGACCTCGTGGAACTTATCTACGGCATAGACGTGATGGGCTGCATCAACAACGGCAATATGCCGCTCAAACAGCTCGCCCCACTTCTCTATAAGATATTCGGGGTTGATTCTAAAGACTGCTACCGCTTCTACACTGATATCAAACGCCGGAAGAACGAAAGCCGCACCTATTTCATTGACAGGATGCAGGAAAAACTGAACGAGAGAATGTTGCGTGATGAGGAGTTGGAGCGGATGAGAAAATAAAAAAATATCCATTACATATGAGAAGACAGGAATACTCGTATCCTGTCTTTTTATTTTCATTTAATTATATATTAATTAGCACAATATATGTGAGTTTTTCATTCCTATAAGGACAAATTTCAGAAACGTATGTCTGGTAAATTATTGAGTCATCATAGTATGAACATATATCATTACTAAAAACAATGAAACAACTTCCATAAGATTGTGGTTGTAAAAATCGCCATTTAATAGCCCGTTTTTTTTGTAAAATTCGCCAATTAAAAAAATATGATTATCTTTGCATTATATTTTATAAGGTATGGAAACAGTAAATAGAATACTTCAAGAGAAGATTACAGCACGAATCGCGCCCAATAAAGCAGTACTGATTTTTGGTGCTCGCCGTGTTGGTAAAACGGTAATGATGCGTAAAATTGTGGACAACTATTCAGGTAGGACGATGATGCTCAACGGCGAAGACTACGACACATTAGCACTATTGGAGAATCGCTCAATAGCCAATTATCGGCATTTATTGGATGGTATTGATTTGCTGGCTATTGATGAGGCACAGAACATACCACAAATCGGTAGTATTCTGAAGTTGATAGTTGATGAAATACCGGGAATAAGTGTCTTGGCAAGTGGTTCTTCGTCATTCGATTTGCTGAATAAGACTGGTGAACCGTTGGTCGGCCGCAGTACGCAATTTCTCCTTACACCATTCTCGCAACGGGAAATCGCACAGACGGAAACGGCACTTGAAACCCGCCAGAACCTCGAAGCGCGCTTGATTTACGGTTCCTATCCCGAAGTAGTAATGATGGAGAACTATGAACGTAAAACAGACTACCTACGTGATATTGTCGGTGCATACCTGCTTAAAGATATCTTAGCAATTGACGGCTTAAAAAATTCGAGCAAGATGCGCGATCTACTGCGATTGATAGCTTTTCAGTTGGGCAGCGAAGTTTCTTACGAAGAGTTAGGTAAACAACTCGGCATGAGCAAGACGACCGTTGAAAAATACCTCGACCTATTGGAAAAGGTCTTCGTTATCTATCGTCTGGGGGCTTATTCGCGTAACCTACGCAAGGAGGTTACAAAAGCTGGCAAGTGGTACTTCTACGACAACGGCATTCGCAATGCCATTATCGGGGCTTTCTCACCGCTGGCCATTCGGCAGGATGTCGGTGCGCTGTGGGAGAACTACATCATCGGAGAGCGGCGCAAAGCGAACTTCAATGAGGGACTGCACAGGGAGTTCTATTTCTGGCGCACCTACGACAAACAGGAAATCGACCTGATTGAGGAGAGTGCCGACAGTCTTACCGCCTTGGAGTTCAAGTGGGGAAATAAAATGCCGGCCGCACCGAAAGCCTTCCAAGAAGCCTATCCCTATGCCGAGTTTCATGTGGTAAATCGGGAGAATTATTTGGAGTTCGTATAATCAATAAATTACGTATATGGAAACAAAACTACAATCCAAACAGCAATATCCGCGGTTTATCCAAAATAAACCGTGTGGTATTGACAAATTCGATGGAGGTTCGCAAGAAAGGTTGGCAAAAACTATTGCTCGCCATTTTTGTCAGAATGATTCATTGGATGAGGAATGTACTTTACCTCGAATTATCGGCATCGAAGGTATTTGGGGATCTGGAAAATCCAACGTGGTTAAAATGTTGGAACGTGAATTATCAGACGACTATTACTTTTTTGAGTATGACGCATGGGGACATCAAGAGGACTTGCAACGCCGCTCTATATTGGAATTGCTTACAAGCAAACTTATTGATGATGGTATCCTATCTGGAAATGCAACAATAAAAGTCAAAGGTGGAGGTACGAAAACCGTATCATGGTCTGAAAAGCTGAAATATTTATTAGCCCGTAAAACGGAGACCGTAACCGAAAAATATCCCCTTATCAGTAATGGTATGGTTGCGGCATTTTTGGTTGCAGTTTTAACTCCGATATTTACATTTATTGCGTATGCAGTAAAACCTACACCCACAACATGGTGGTTTTCTTTATTGTCTATTATCATAGCTGCACTGCCAGTTCTTATTGCATTGTGCGTTTGGAAATGGGCATATAGCAAAGATCATAAATATGGATGGAGTTATATGTTAGCTATTTATCAAGATAAAGTCGAAAAGGACGTTTGCTATGAGACTTTGAGCGAAGACGAACCAACGGTTTACGAGTTCAAAACATGGATGCAAGACATTTCTGATTTTATCAAGGAAAAAGGACAACGTAAATTAGTCCTTGTTTTTGACAACATGGATCGTCTCCCCGCTGAAAAAGTAAAAGAATTATGGTCTTCTATCCATACGTTCTTCGCCGATAGCGGTTTTGAAAATGTTTGGGCTGTTATTCCTTTCGATGAAACACATTTAGCTTGTGCATTCGGAGATGAGACCGACGAACAAACGAAACAACTGACCAAGTATTTTATCAATAAAACTTTCCCTATTGTTTATCGTGTTGCTCCTCCTGTTATTACCGACTATCGAAGTATATTCAACAAACTGTTTGTTGAAGCATTTGGAGAAACAGAAAATGAAGCGAAAGAAACTATAAATCGGATATTCAGATTGGTAAATCCTAATGCCAATGTTAGGGAAATTATATCATATATCAATGAGATGGTCGCTCTTAAACAAGAGTGGTGTAACGAAATTTTGATGATAAACATAGCATTGTTCTGTTTGAAGAAGACGGATATTCTGGCAAATCCAGTAGAACAAATATTGTCCGGCGACTATCTGAATGGCATTCAAACAATAATTAACAATGATCTGCAAACACAACGCGAAATTGCAGCTTTGGTATATGGTGTCGATGTTGAAGATGCTCGACAAATTCCATTGAAAAAATATATTGAAGGCTGCATCAACGGAGAAGAAGACCACGACATAAATCAATATGCAGAGACTAATAAACAATTTGACACTGTATTAGAAGAAGTTATACAATGTATGGACAATGCGCTTATCGATAAGATTATACATTGTTTGCATAAATTAACTCGAAAGAGCGATGTTATTCTGCGTGTATGGCAAAGAATAGCACAATTGAAATTAAAAGAATCCATAGAGAAGCAGGTGTTCCCTGTCGAATACCAAGAACTGCTGTTGCATTTAGACACGGAAAGCCAAAACCATGTGATTGCTCAATTATATAAGAAGATAGTTCGGTTCAATGACTTCAATGGCGGCGACTATTTCAAAACGTTAGATGCAATAGACAGGTTTATTGCGCAAAATAAGTTGGCGTGCGATTTTACGTCATTGATTGAAGCAAAAACAGTCAAGCCAAATACATTTATCGATTATATTCAAGCTGCAAATGCAACAGATGCTGCCTATCGGGATAACGCGACAACTAAAGCATATAAATATTATCAAGTAGCAACAAATTCGGAGGCGCTCGATAATTATTTGGCAAACTTACTACCCGATAATTTCGACCATGCAGATATTGTAAAAACGTTAAAAGATAATTCTACCTATACGTTTCCAACGCTTTTGCAAGCGATCACGAATTGCATTGATGAACAGAATGTAAATAAAGATAATATAGGGGCTATATTTACAACCTATCGTTTATTGGCATCTGACGAAGAAAGACCTTTACCTGTAACGTTAGATTCAACCTACATAAATCAGTTGCATTCTGAATTAGAAACTGATGGCCGAAACATTAAAGAGTCTGGATATTACGATTTAGTCGCCATGCAATTGGCACATGGTCATTCCGTTTCCTTAATAGAGGGTGGAGATATAAAATATGTTGCAGAACTCATGGACTATTATGTGGATCATGGAGACTTATTAGTAAATAGTGTGGGATGGAATATACCGCTATTAAATGAAACACTACAATACATGGTAAATCATAAACTTGGCTATAAATTATTGCTCTCAGACATATTGCCCCAATTTGAAGATATTAAGAACAGAATAGGTGTAACGGATGAGGTATTTATCGAGCATTTAGCAGAGTGGAATACCGATTTGGATAAGTATATCACTAAGAACAATATTAAAGATGTAATTCCTGACGCATCTTTTTACGATTTGACCACTAAAATAAGCAATGTCCTGACCGATCATATCAATAAAATAGCGTTCGAAGCGTTGTCTGAAATAAGTGTTGATACATTATACGCCCAAAGAACAGCACATACATCATATTATTGGTTTGTCGCAATAAAACATTTACTGGCTAAAATCAAATCCTTGCCAGATAACTTGACTGAATTTGGCAAAAAGATTCTGATGGATATTGCTTCTGGAACTCAAAGTTTGAATCCTTTCCCTAATTGTTTCAAGAATATAGTTGAAAGATTGGATAAACGAAAAATTAAATCGACAGTTACCGATATAAGAAATGATTTCTGCATCGGTAAAAAGACTATCAATGCAATAAAGTTTCAATTTTTCGAAACATGGCTTAGATCGCATGGTAATTTGAAAAGTCAAGCTGGAGACGTTATTGATAAAATAGTGAAACCTGTAATTTCCGATGGGGCATGCCGTTCATTGATTCTGCAAAACAAAGATTTTTATATGGATTTAATAAATACAGCAGGGGATGATGCTTATGAATTGAAAAAGAGTCTCCGAAACCTCATACAAAAAGATTCAGATCCGCAATTGGTTAAATTTGTCAATTCGATAGATTCAGTACCTGAGGTTGAAACCGCGTAAGTATTTGTCTAACAAGTCCGAATTTTACGATTTTACCCGTCAGAACTGAAGTGCCCCCCAAAAAAATTGTATCCAACTTTTGGGGGTCACTTCAAACTTCGATAGGGATAATTTTCAATTTTGGGGACTTGTTAGACAGTCTCATTATCTGGTAGCAGTTTACACAGCACCGGATCGTTTTTGATACGCTCCAGTTCCTCCTGCACAATCTGCTTCACCTCTTCCTTGATGCGCCGGTAGTTCGCCTGCACCGTTTCCTTCATGCGGTCGTTGCCGTCCTCGTCCGTGAAGTTTGTAATGACGGGAATTTTCTTGTAGGCACTTTCTTCCCGTTTCACCTTTTCGGCATCCACCACAATCTCGCAATGAAAAATCTTCTGCTCGATACGCTCGTTGAAGTTGTCGGATACAGAACCGACAAACATTCCCTGCGTAAGCCCGGAAATCTTACTCGGTGGAATGAGCGCGTCCATCTGCGTGTTGATGGAGGTGGAAACATCCTGCCGGTTGATGGAGATGGACTGCCGTTTCTGCAACACCTTACCGAACCGCTCGGAGAGCGTCTTGGCTGTTTCCCCCACCACCTGACCGGAGAAAATATTGCCGACAGTGTTCATCACCACTTTCGCCTCTTTGTCCCCGTAGTCACGCACTAACTGGCTGAAATCCTGAAAGCCCAGACACACGGCAACCTTGTTGCTTCGGGCGGTAGCTATAAGATTGTCCAACCCTTTGAAGTATATTGTGGGCAACTCGTCGATGATGACCGATGACTTCAGCATCCCCTTCTTGTTGATGAGCTTCACGATACGGGAATTATACAGACCGAGTGCCGCACCGTAGATATTCTGACGGTCGGGATTGTTACCCACGCAGAGGATTTTCGGCTCTTCGGGATTGTTGATGTCCAGCGTAAACTCGCTGTCTGACATCACCCAGTAGAGCTGCGGTGAAATCATCCTCGAAAGCGGGATTTTTGCCGACGCTATCTGACCCATGAGCTGCTCCGCAGCCCCTCCAAGCCACGCATCCATGAACGGCGAAAGGTAGTTCTCCAGCTCCGGATAAGAGGTCAGTATCGGAAATATATCCTCGTAACGGCGGTTCAGAAACTCGATAGCATGGGGAAACGTGCAAAACTTCCCGTTCTGATAGATTTTGAGATACCAGATAATACTGGCAAACAGAATGATAGGTGACTCCACGAAGAAGTCGCCCTGCTTTTGCACCCACGTTTTATTGAGGTTGAGCATTATTGTGTAGGCACTCTCATAGGCATCCGTAATATCTTCCATAAAATCCGGGTGAATGGGATTGCACCGATGAGAGCGTCGCGGGTCGTCGAAGTTGATCACATAGAACTTCGGCTTTACCTTGTAGCCGTCCGGGTGGTTCAGCAAATGGTTGTAGGCAATAGTAGATAGGTCGGGATACTTGAAATCGTAGATGTATTGACTAAAGCCCTTTTCAATCTGTTGCTTGATAAAATTGTTTACCACGGCATAGGACTTGCCGCTGCCCGGCGTACCCAACACGATGGACGCACGGAAGGGATTAACTACATTGATCCAACCGTTGTTCCAGCGTTTCCTGTAATAGAAACGTGTCGGCAGATTGACCGAATACTCGCTTTCGATAAGCCTCGTTTCCTGCATGAAACTCTCGTTCTCGTTGTTGAAAACATCCTCCATCAAATTGTGTTTCAACAGGCGGCTCATCCACAGACCACCCATCAACAGGCAGACATAGCCCGTTCCAATGGTAAGGACATACAGTCCCGTCACCGCTTCAAGCGGCAGCGGCAGGGGCAGCAACCACCAGTTCAGGAAAAACAGCACGAACCCGACGGCAAATGCTGTCCAGATTCTCCCCCAAGTGATTTTCTCACCCTTGACACCCTTCGTACCCAGACAGGACAAGGCAAGCAAAAGGACGGAAAACAGCTTCGTGTAGAGAATGGAATGGAACAGCCCCGCCGTGCGGTCGAAGTTCAGAAGGATTTTGTCCACCACGCCGATGTTCACGCCCCACAGCCGGATGGCTTCGTAGCAGAACCAGTACACGTTCATGACCACTAAAATGATACTCACGGCACGCAGAAAATCCATGATTTTCGCCAATGCCCTCAAATCGTCTTCTTGTTGTGACATACATTGATTTTTTAATTGTTGATACTCTGATTACATACCCAAGCCCTTGCGTTTTTTCTTCTTTTTGCGCTTCATCGCCCGGATGAAAGCCTCTTCCTCGGCATCTACCGCCGGACCTTCGGGAGTGAGCAAGCCCATACCGCCCGATATATCTTCACTGTCGTAGGCGGTCTGCCCGTGTGCCTTGTCCGCAGCATCCACAGGGATGGATAGCGGTATCGGCGGTTGTCCGGCGTATGGCAGGGTGAAGTGTTCCTGCAAGGCATTCGCCGAAAGCTCCTTACCCATGCGCGAACCGTTCAGCACGCATCCCGTGCGGTGGTCGATGAAGGTAGCCCCATAGATGCGCCCTTCCTCTGTGTAGCGCAGTACGGTGTCGATGCCCTTCTCTTTGAGTTGGGATACAAATTTGTCCTTGTCATAAGTGCCTTGCAGCACGGAAAGGACGGTGCGTTTCGTCATGTCTGCCAGTTTCCTATCCTTGATTTCCGATTTGGAACGGACAAACTTCTTCTGTACGGCTTCATAGCCTGCGGACTTCCCGAAAAGCGAGGATTTGAACGGGTTGCCCACCTTGTTACCCTTGTCGTCCGTGACGGAATAGACCAGCCCGTGATACTCCCGTCCGCGCACGTTGCCCCTCGCTTCCTCCACCGTCATATTATATAAGGAAAGGAGCGCACGGTATTCGCCCATCGTCTGGAAACGGTACTGCCCATTCAGAGCCTTCACGGTGTTGCCTACCTGCTTCTTCACATCACCTGCCGATGCGGCCACCTTGCGCAACGGATTATCCAATCTCTGATTTTTACGTTCTGCCGGATGCAATCCGTACTTCTGTTCCAGTTCCCTGCGGATACGGTCGCTGCGGCGGTAGAGAAAATCCCGGTTGAGCCTTTTCCCGTTCTCGTCCACGTTGACCGTCACGATGTGCAGGTGGTGGCGGTCGATGTCCTCGTGCTTGAATACAAGATAAGGCTGGTTTCCGAAACCGAGTTTTTCCAGATACTCGCGGGCGATATTCTGCAACTCAATATCGGTCAGCACATCCTCCGGGTGCGGGTTGAGAGAGATATGCACCACCGGCTTCTCGATCTTCATCTGCGGTGGCAGGAAGGTGAGAAAACCCTCCATCGCCTTGCCTATGTCCACCGTTCCCGAACCGTCATTGTAGATGCGGTTGGTGGTGAGAAGCCGCCCCTGCGCCTCGTTAATCTTCTCCCCGTTGTAGGCAATCGCGCCGTACAACGAACTTCCTACACTGATTTTTGCGACCATTTTGCCTCCATTTCCCTTGAAAGTTCCACAATCCGGCGGCTCAGTTTCACGAGTTCGACGGTGTGTTGCTCTAATTTGTAGAGCAACGCCATCGCCTTTTTCTCTGAAAAATGCAGCCTCAGTTCCTTCACGACTTGGTTGTAATTCGTACCCACGGCACGGAATTGTGCATGAAAATCCGACAGTTTGGTGTAATAGTCCACCAACGTCTTGTCCACCTTCAGCACCTTGAACGGTTGCCCGAAGAAGTGCGCTTTGAGGAAAACAGACCGTGCATAGACACCCGATTTTCCGAACATGGCGAGGAAACGGTTGTGTTCCTCCTCGTTGAAACGGACGGTGTACCGGTACACCGCCGGATCAAGTTTGGGATTTCTCCCTGATTTGCTTTTCCTTTTCTCTTTCATATTACTTTGGATTTAGCGGATTGACGGCATAAGCCGCCGCTTCGGATTACAGCACCGCAGTTCTGAAAGGCTTCCCGACTTCGGAGGGAAAGCCCGCCCCCTGCAAGGGCAAGTGCTTTTCGTGGCTGCTCAAAATATTTTGAGCGGCTGAAAAGACATCTTGCTATGTTCAGGTGAACATAAAAATCCGTCAGGGGACGGATTGGGAAAATACCTTTCAGGACTCCGGGCCGCGCGTCATCGGCGAACCCTGCTGTCCGGGTGCAAAGTTACGCCCTTAAAGCGGTATCGGACAGATGCTTGACCCGGTCAATGACTGCCAACCGGCGCAACGTGCCGCCACTTGCCGGAGAAGTGATACAGGTTCCAAAATATACTTGTTTATTTGCAGCATGATTCAAGAAACGAACGATTTGAAGATATGATAAACGGAACATTCAAATACCCGGAAATCCGCTTCTTCGGATACTTGCCGAAACGGATACCCGAACCGTCGGAAACCCGGTTCTCCGACAATTCGGTGACGTATGGATTCAATGACTTCATGACGCAATGTCGTCAATCACCATTTGTCCGACGCACCGCTTCACCACAGAACCGGATACGCGACGACCCGCCTGCGTGTGTAGTCACGGAAGCGGATGGTGCGACAGCCAAATCCGTATGGAAACAGAAAAACAAATCATCAACAATTAAAATAAATGGAACTATGAGTAAGGAAATCTTCGTTGCATTCGCAACACAGAAAGGTGGCATCGGCAAATCCACTGTCACGGCACTTGCCGCCAGCTACCTGCACAACGTGAAAGGCTACAATGTCGCCGTCGTGGACTGCGACGACCCGCAGCACAGCATCCACGGGCTGCGCGAACACGAAATGGGGCTTATCGACAGCAGCACCTACTTCAAGGCTCTCGCTTGCGACCATTTCCGCCGGATCAAAAAGAACGCCTACACCATCGTCAAAAGCAATGCGGTGAACGCCCTCGACGATGCCGAGAGGATGATTGCCACTGAGGACGTGAAACCCGACGTGGTGTTCTTCGACATGCCCGGCACACTCCGAAGCAACGGCGTGATAAAGACGCTCTCGCAGATGGACTACATTTTCACTCCGCTGAGTGCCGACCGCTTTGTCGTGGAGAGTACCCTGAAATTCGTCACGATGTTCCGCGACAGGCTGATGACTACCGGACAGGCGAAAACAAAGGGGCTGCATCTGTTCTGGACGATGGTGGACGGCAGGGAGAGGAACGACTTGTACGGCATCTACGAGGAAGTGATAGCCGAAATGGGCTTTCCGGTACTTTCCACCCGCTTGCCCGACAGCAAGAAGTTCCGCCGTGACCTTTCGGAAGAGCGCAAGAGCGTTTTCCGCTCCACCATCTTCCCGATGGACACGGCACTGCTGAAAGGGAGTGGCATCCGGGAGTTTTCCGAAGAGATAAGCGACATCATCAGACCGCAGTGAGCATGGGCAGCAGGAAAGTGAACACGGAAGGCATCGACGAGGAACTGCTGTTAGCCTCCATCGGGCGGCGCACACAGGACGGGACACTGCGCCCCGCACAGGAAGTACCCGCAGCTGCACCGACCGAAGAGGACACCGCCGCACCGGAACCATCTCCTGTGCAACCCGTAACACGGGAAAAAGCGCAGAGGGAAAGTGGACGCCGGAAAAGGCAGGACGAGGACTACAACGAGCTATTCCTGCGCCGCAACGAGATAAAGACCCGCCAATGTGTCTATATCAGCCGTGACGTCCACGGCAAGATCCTCAGAATCGTGAACGACATCGCCGGAGGGGAAATCTCAGTAGGCGGATATGTGGATACCGTGCTGCGCCAGCATCTGGAACAGCACAAGGAGAGAATCAACGAACTGTACAAGAAACAACGTGAAGATCTGATTTGAAAATGGAAAAAGAAATGACACCGAATGAAAAAAGACCACAGCAAGACTGCGGAGGTATGTTTACCCAAGTGCAGGCGAGTGTGGAAATACTGTCGCCTGTCCCGGTAAGCGGCAAATGCAGTGAGAAGGACTATGAACGCCTGTTCATCCGCGACCCGGAAGTAAAGGCACGTGAGGGGAAGATGGCGTATGTGCGCCCGGAGTACCACGAGCGTATCATGCGTATCACCCGTGTAATCGGGCATGACCGGCTTACGCTGTCCGCTTACATCGACCATGTGCTGACGCACCACTTCAACCAGTGCGAAGATGCGATAAAGAGCCTTTATGCCCGAAATTACAATTCAGTATTCTAACCAAAAACGGAAGGATATGAATTACACAATCAGCATGACAGACATTCTGCTGGCGGTATCGGTCGGCTGCAACCTCTGGTTCCTGTTCCTGCTCCTTTACGAGCGCATCATGGACACGCGGATTGTCCGCTTCTTCAAGGGCATTGTCGGATTATGGCGGTCACTGGACGGGAATGAGGCTAAACGCATAGCGGCACACGAGGAAGTCCCTGCGGAAAAGGCGGACATCATCGGCAAGAGCCGTTTCAGGATGGCATCCACCCGGACAACCGCTGCCATACCGACGCAAGAAGCCGCCACTATTGAAAAAGGCATTGAGCTGTCGGAGGAAGAGGCTACTTTTGACGACGGAAAAACGGGAAACGCATCCCGCCCGGCACAAGTCCCGGAGGAAAAACTCGATGAGACCTTCACGAGCATACCGCCGGAGGAACTGGGATACGGGGACGACGAACCGGAAGAGGACGCCTCGGACACGCCACGGGCTTCGGGCAGCAGCTTTGACGAGATTGACGACGCCTGCAAGACCGCCAAAAACCCGGACGCGACACAGGCGGAACGTGAAAAGGCGGCTAAGGTGTTCACCGACATGGAGGGCACGGAGTTGTACGAGAAAATGATGGAAGGCTCTTCGGAGATAGGCATCCGCATCAAGGGGCTTATCGAGATTCGGCTGAAGAAATCTGAAAAGGAGTTCGTCGTGCCGGACAACATCGAGGAGTTCGACATTCGCAACTATGTATGACAACAATAAAAGAAATGAACATGAAAGAATGACATCAACCCACGCGGCGAGGAAACGCAAGGCGCATCCCCATCCGCAACGGACACGCCCACGTCCGTGGAAACAAACGGGCATCCACTAAAACCAAAGTAAAGAAACAAAGTATCAACCGCCCGACAAAGGACCATCCACCCTTTTGACGGCAAAAAACAAGAACAGTTTATGAACAAGAACATCTTGAAAAACAGAAAAGCAATCCTCTCCGCGGCACTTGTCATCGCCGCAACCGCCTCCGCTTTCGCGCAGGGAAACGGCATCGCGGGCATCAACGAAGCCACCTCTATGGTGAGTTCTTATTTCGACCCCGGAACTAAACTGATATACGCCATCGGTGCAGTCGTCGGGCTTATCGGGGGCGTAAAAGTGTACGGCAAGTTTTCATCGGGCGACCCCGACACCAGCAAGACAGCCGCCTCGTGGTTCGGCGCGTGCATCTTCCTGATTGTTGCCGCCACCATCCTGCGCTCATTCTTCCTTTAATAAATAATGTATGGCTGAATACCCAATCAACAAGGGTATCGGCCGTCCGGTAGAGTTCAAGGGCTTGAAGGCACAGTACCTCTTCATCTTCTGCGGAGGTCTGCTGGCTCTCTTCGTCCTGTTCGTCATCCTCTACATGGTCGGTATCGACCAGTGGATATGTATCGGCTTCGGCGCGGCATCGTCCTCCCTCCTTGTATGGCAGACCTTCGCGCTGAACGCCCGGTACGGTGAACACGGGCTGATGAAATTAGGAGCGGCACGGAGCCATCCCCGATACCTTATCAACCGGCGGCGGATAACCCGTCTGTTCAAACGACAACGAAAGGAAGAAAGACAATGAGGAATACATCGAAAATGACAACACTGGAAAACAGGTTCCCACTTTTAGCGGTGGAGCATGGCTGCATCATCTCAAAGGACGCCGACATCACGGTGGCTTTCGAGGTGGAACTACCGGAACTTTACACCGTGACGGGTGCGGAGTACGAGGCGATACACAGTTGCTGGTGCAAGGCTATCAAGGTGCTGCCGGACTACTCCGTCGTCCACAAACAGGACTGGTTCATCAAGGAACGCTACAAACCGGAGCTTCAGAAGGACGACATGAGCTTTTTAAGCCGCTCTTTCGAGCGTCACTTCAACGAGCGTCCGTACCTGAAACACACCTGCTACCTCTACCTGACCAAGACAACAAAGGAGCGTAACCGGATGCAGAGCAATTTCAGCACGCTGTGCCGGGGACATATCATCCCGAAGGAGCTGGACAGGGAAACCACGACCAAGTTCTTGGAAGCCTGCGAACAGTTCGAGCGCATCATGAACGACAGCGGGCTTGTCAGGCTGCGCCGCCTCTCCACCGATGAGATTGTGGGTACTGAGGGAAAGACGGGACTTATTGAACGCTACTTCTCGCTCATGCCGGAAGGTGACACCACCTTGCAGGACATCGAGCTTTCGGCAAGGGAGATGCGCATCGGCGACAACCGCCTGTGTCTGCACACCCTCTCCGACGCGGAAGACCTGCCGGGCAAGGTGGCTACCGACACCCGTTACGAGAAGCTCTCCACCGACCGGAGTGACTGCCGACTGTCATTCGCCTCCCCGGTGGGGCTTCTGCTCTCCTGCAACCATATCTACAACCAGTATGTGCTGATAGACAACAGTGAGGAAACCTTGCAGAAGTTCGAGAAGTCCGCCCGTAACATGCAGTCGCTATCTCGCTATTCAAGGAGCAACAGCATCAACCGCGAGTGGATAGACCAATACCTGAACGAAGCCCATTCCTACGGACTGACCTCGGTACGGGCACACTTCAACGTCATGGCGTGGAGCGACGATGCGGAGGAACTGAAGCATATCAAGAACGACGTGGGCAGCCAGTTGGCAAGCATGGAATGCGTGCCGCGCCACAACACCATCGACTGCCCGACACTCTACTGGGCGGCGATACCCGGCAATGCGGCGGACTTCCCGGCGGAAGAGAGTTTCCACACCTTCATCGAACAGGCGGTGTGCCTGTTCACAGAGGAAACCAACTACCGCAGCTCGCTCTCGCCCTTCGGCATCAAGATGGTGGACAGGCTCACGGGAAAACCGCTGCACCTTGACATCTCCGACCTGCCCATGAAGCGAGGTATCACGACCAACCGCAACAAGTTCGTGCTGGGTCCTTCGGGCAGCGGCAAGTCTTTCTTCATGAACCACCTCGTGCGCCAATATTATGAGCAAGGCGCACATGTGGTATTGGTGGACACGGGAAACTCCTATCAGGGCTTGTGCGGCATGATCCGACGCAAGACAGGCGGAGCGGACGGTGTGTATTTCACCTACACGGAAGATAAGCCCATCAGCTTCAACCCGTTCTACACCGACGATTACATCTTCGACGTGGAGAAGAAGGACAGCATCAAGACCCTGTTGCTGACGCTCTGGAAGTCGGAGGACGACAAGGTGACAAAGACGGAGAGCGGCGAGCTGGGCAGTGCCGTGAGTGCCTATATTGAGCGCATCCAATCCGACCGTAGCATCGTGCCGTCGTTCAACACCTTCTACGAGTATATGCGTGACGACTACCGCAAGGAACTGGCACAGCGTGACATCAAGGTGGAGAAGTCCGACTTCAACATCGACAACATGCTCACCACCATGCGGCAGTATTACCGGGGCGGGCGTTACGATTTCCTGCTCAACTCCACGGAGAACATCGACCTGCTCGGCAAGCGGTTCATCGTCTTCGAGATAGATTCGATTAAAGAAAACCGCGAACTGTTCCCCGTCGTGACCATCATCATCATGGAAGCCTTCATCAACAAGATGCGGCGGCTGAAAGGCGTGCGGAAACAGCTTATCGTGGAAGAGGCTTGGAAGGCCCTCTCATCGGCGAACATGGCTGAATATCTGCGCTATATGTATAAGACGGTCAGAAAATATTACGGCGAGGCAATCGTGGTGACGCAGGAGGTGGACGACATTATCAGTTCTCCGGTGGTCAAAGAGAGCATTATCAACAACTCGGATTGTAAAATCCTGCTTGACCAAAGGAAATATATGAACAAGTTCGACCAGATACAGGCGTTGCTCGGACTGACGGAAAAGGAGAAGTCGCAGATACTCTCCATCAACATGGCGAACAACCCTTCACGGCTCTACAAGGAGGTGTGGATAGGCTTGGGCGGCACGCAGTCGGCGGTCTATGCCACGGAGGTCAGCGCGGAAGAGTATCTGGCGTACACCACCGAGGAAACGGAAAAAGTGGAGGTTTACCGTCTGGCGGAGAAGCTGGGCGACGACATCGAAGCCGCCATCCGGCAGCTTGCCGAAAGGCGGAGAAACAAGGAATAACTAAAAAACAGAATGTATCAACCAAAAAAGAAAAACGCGTATGAATTTACCAAAAGTGAAAATGCTGCAAGTCAGCAAGTGCCTTATCGGATTGGCGGTCATGATGCTGCAATCCTGCGACGTGGCCGACAACCGCCGCGACATGCTGTGCGGGAACTGGGAGAGCGTGGAGGGAAAACCTGACGTGCTTATCTACAAGGAGGGCGAAGCCTACAAAGTGACGGTGTTCCGTCGTAGCGGTCTGCGCCGCAAGCTCAAGCCGGAAACCTATCTCTTGCAGGAGGAGAACGGCAACCTGTTCATGAACACCGGCTTCCGCATCGACGTGTCCTACAACGAGGCCACGGATGTGCTGACTTTCTCGCCAAACGGGGACTATGTGCGGGTGAAGCCGCAGCCGGGACATCCGACCGAAGAATAACAACCACTAAAATCCAAAGTAACATGAGAACAAGAATAACAATGATTATCTGCCTGTGCCTGCTTTTCGCGGGCAGGGCAAGCGCACAGTGGGTCGTAAGCGATCCGGGCAATCTAGCGCAGGGCATCATCAATGCCTCCAAAAACATCATCCATACCTCCAAGACCGCCACGAACATGGTGAGCAACTTTCAGGAGACGGTGAAAATCTATCAGCAGGGCAAGAAGTATTACGATGCCCTCAAATCGGTGAACAATCTGGTCAAGGACGCCCGCAAGGTGCAGCAGACCATCCTGATGGTGGGCGACATCACAGACATCTATGTGAACAGTTTCCAACGGATGCTCCGTGACGGGAATTTCAGACCCGAAGAGCTTTCCGCAATCGCTTTCGGCTACACGAAACTGCTGGAGGAAAGCAACGAAGTGTTGACGGAACTCAGGAACGTGGTGAACATCACCACGCTCTCCATGACCGACAAGGAGCGCATGGACGTGGTGGAACGCTGCCACTCGAAGATGAAGCGTTACCGCAACCTCGTGAGCTACTACACGAACAAGAACATCTCCGTGAGTTACCTGCGTGCGAAAAAGAAGAACGACCTCGACCGCATCATGGGGCTGTACGGGAACATGAACGAAAGATACTGGTAGCCTATGAAGTTCGACAACCTTCATCAGATTTTACGTTCACTTTATGAGCAGATGATGCCGCTGTGTGGGGACATGGCTGGTGTGGCGAAAGGCATCGCCGGGCTGGGTGCGCTGTTCTACGTCGCCTACCGGGTATGGCAGTCGCTGGCGAGAGCTGAACCGATAGACGTATTCCCGATGCTCCGTCCTTTTGCCATCGGTCTGTGCATCATGTTCTTCCCGACTGTGGTGCTGGGCACGATAAACAGCATCCTCTCACCCGTCGTACAGGGCACGGCAAAGATGCTGGAGGCGGAAACGCTGGACATGAACCGATACCGGGAGCAGAAGGACAAACTGGAATACGAGGCGATGGTACGCAACCCCGAAACCGCCTACCTCGTGTCCAACGAGGAATTTGACAAGCAACTGGAGGAACTCGGCTGGTCGCCCTCCGACATGGTGACGATGGCGGGAATGTATATCGACCGGGGAATGTACAACATGAAGAAGAGCATCCGCGACTTCTTCCGCGAGATACTCGAACTGCTGTTCCAAGCCGCCGCCCTCGTGATAGACACCGTCCGCACCTTCTTTCTCGTGGTGCTGGCGATTCTCGGTCCGATAGCCTTCGCCCTGTCGGTATGGGACGGTTTCCAAAACACGCTCACGCAGTGGATATGCCGCTATATACAGGTCTATCTGTGGCTACCGGTATCGGACATGTTCAGCACCATACTGGCGAAGATACAGGTTCTGATGCTGCAAAACGACATCGAGCGGATGCAGGCAGACCCGAACTTCTCGCTGGATTCGAGCGACGGGGTGTATATCGTATTCCTCTGCATCGGCATCATCGGCTACTTTACCATTCCCACCGTTGCGGGCTGGATTATCCAAGCCGGAGGCATGGGCGGTTACGGTCGCAACGTGAACCAGATGGCGGGACGAGCCGGAAGCATGGCGGGCAGCGTGGCGGGTGCAGCCGCAGGAAACGCAGTCGGACGTGTCGGCAAATTGCTGAAATAATCAATGTGCAATCATAAATTGGAAAATATAAATGGAATTCAAATCACTTAGAAACATCGAATCGTCGTTCAGGCAGATACGCCTGTTCGGTATCGTCTTCCTCTCGCTGTGCGCCGTGGTGACGGTGTGGAGCGTGTGGAACTCCTACCGTTTCGCAGAGAAGCAACGGGAGAAAATCTATGTGCTGGACAACGGCAAGAGCCTGATGCTCGCCTTGTCTCAGGATTTGTCGCAGAACCGCCCGGCGGAGGCACGGGAACATGTGCGCCGTTTCCACGAGATGTTCTTCACGCTATCACCTGAAAAAAGCGCGATTGAACACAACGTGAAACGTGCCTTGCTGCTGGCGGACAAGAGCGTGTACCACTATTATTCGGACTTCGCGGAGAAGGGGTACTACAACCGCATCATCGCCGGGAACATCAACCAAGTGCTGAAGGTGGACAGCGTGGTGTGCGACTTCAACGCCTATCCCTACCGTGCCGTGACCTACGCCACACAGAAAATCATCCGGCAGAGCAACGTCACCGAGCGCAGCCTCGTGACCACCTGCCGCCTGCTGAACGCATCGCGGTCGGATGACAACCCGAACGGTTTTACCATCGAGGGTTTCACCATCATTGAGAACAAGGATTTACAGACTATCAAACGGTAACAGGACATGAAAAGTATCAGAAAATCAATGTGGGGCATGTATTGGAAACTCCACGACAAACGGAAACGCTTGGCGGCAAGTCTCAAAGGGTATCTGGACGGCTTGCCGCCGGAAACACGCCGCCGCATCGTGCTGGGGATGTTCGCCGCCTTCGCGGTGCTTGCCCTTTACACCTTCGGCAGAGCCGTCTATGACATCGGCAGGAACGACGGCTCACATATGGAAACGGGACACGCCGGACGGGTGGAACTGCCGACCCCGGCGGAAACAGGCAATCACTTAACACCTTATTTATATGGAACAGACAAAGAATGAACCGACGAAAGAGAACAAAGCTGCTCCCGAAACGGGGAAACCGAAAAAGGAGCGCGAACCGCTGACAGAGGCGCAACGGCTGAAACGGCAGAAGATGATCGTGCTGCCCGCTATGGTGTTGGTGTTCATCGGGGCGATGTGGCTGATATTCGCCCCGTCCTCCGGCAAGGAGCAACCGCCGGGAACGGACGGATACAACACCGAGATGCCCGACGCTGACAAGGCGAACCGGCAGATTATCGGCGACAAGCTGAAAGCCTACGAGCATGGGGAGATGGAAGAGCGTCAGGAGAGCCGCAACCGTGCCATCGGGCAGCTGGGCGACATGTTCGACCGCGAGATAGCGGGAACGGAGAACGGAGTGGACTTCGACCTCGCCAATCCGGGCGGCAAGGAAGAAAGGGCAAAGCCAGCCACGCCGCAGACCATCCAGTCCTCCGCAGCCGCCTACCGTGACCTGAACGCCACGCTCGGAAACTTCTACGACCAGCCGAAAAACGACAATGCGGAGATGGACGAATTGTTGGAGCGCATCGCATCGCTGGAGTCGGAACTGGAAAGCGAGAGGGGCAAGGCTTCCTCTATGGACGAGCAGGTGGCTCTTATGGAGAAGTCCTACGAGCTGGCGGCAAAGTACATGGGCGGTCAGAACGGAGGACAGCCATCGGCGGAACAGAGGGCAGAGCCAACTACCGTGCAGAAAGGGAAGAAGAACAAGGCAATGCCTATCAGACAGGTGGAGCATCAAGTAGTTTCTTCACTCTCACAGCCTATGAGTAACGCGGAGTTTGTCGCCGCCTTATCGCAGGAACGCAACCGGGGTTTCAACACGGCTGTCGGCACGGCGGAGGTATTGGACAGGAACACCATACCGGCGTGCGTGCATGGGGCGCAGAGCGTGACGGACGGGCAGACGGTAAGGCTGCGCCTGCTGGAGCCTATGGCGGTGGCAGGCAGGACAATACCCCGGGGTGCGGTGGTGGTCGGCACGGGCAAGATACAGGGTGAGCGGCTCGACATCGAGATTACCTCGCTGGAATACGACGGCACGATTATCCCCGTGGAGCTTGCGGTCTATGACACGGACGGACAGCCCGGCATCTTCATCCCGAACTCGATGGAGATGAACGCCGTCCGGGAGGTCGCCGCCAACATGGGCGGCTCGCTGGGAAGCAGCATCAACATCTCCACCAATGCCGGGGCGCAGCTCGCCTCCGACTTGGGCAAGGGGCTGATACAAGGCACGAGCCAGTACATCGCCAAAAAGATGCGAACCGTCAAGGTGCATCTGAAAGCCGGGTACAGGGTCATGCTTTACCAAGAAAAATATTGAAAACAATAAAAATTACCACTAAAATCCAAAAGTAATGAGAAAAGTAATCATCATGTTTGCCCTCGCTATGGGCATCATAACTGCCAACGCGCAGGAGAATGTAACCGTTGAAACGACCAACGGAAGTGAACAACCGACCTTGACGAAGGAGGTCTATCCGCAGAAGGAGGCGGACGGCGACCTATATCACGGGCTGTCACGCAAGCTGACCTTCGACCGCATGATACCGCCGCACGGTCTGGAAGTGACCTACGACAAGACCGTCCACGTCATTTTTCCGGCGGAGGTGCGCTATGTCGATTTAGGCTCGCCCGACCTGATTGCCGGGAAAGCCGACGGAGCGGAGAACATCATCCGTGTGAAGGCTACCGTAAGGAATTTTCCCAACGAAACGAATATGTCCGTCATCACGGAGGACGGCAGTTTCTACACCTTCAACGTGAAGTACGCCGCCGAACCGCTGTTGCTCAACGTGGAGATGTGCGACTTCATCCATGACGGCAGCACGGTGAACCGCCCGAACAACGCGCAGGAAATCTATCTGAAAGAGCTGGGCAGCGAAAGCCCGATGCTGGTGCGCCTTATCATGAAGTCCATCCACAAACAGAACAAGCGCGAGGTGAAGCATATCGGCTGCAAGCGTTTCGGCATCCAATACCTGTTGAAAGGCATCTACACGCACAACGGCTTGCTTTATTTCCACACGGAGATAAAGAACCAGAGCAACGTGCCTTTCGATGTGGACTACATCACTTGGAAAATCGTGGACAAGAAGGTTGCGAAGCGTACTGCCGTGCAGGAGCAGATTATTCTGCCGCTCCGCGCGCAGAACTACGCCACCCTCGTGCCGGGCAAAAAGAGCGAGCGCACGGTCTTCACGATGGCGAAGTTCACCATCCCCGATGACAAGTGCCTCGTGGTGGAATTGAACGAGAAGAACGGCGGCCGTCACCAGTCCTTCGTGATTGAGAACGAGGATTTGGTACGCGCGGGTACCATCAACGAACTTCAAGTACGCTGACCATGAGAAAGTACATCGCAATAATCATCGCGTCGCTTGCCCTTTTTACAGGGCAGGCGCACGCCCAGCGGTGTCTGCCGAAGATGCAGGGCATCGAGGTGAGGGCGGACATGGCGGACGGCTTCAATCTCGGCGGCAAGGACGGCGGGTACAGCTTCGGGGCGGCTCTCTCCACCTACACGAAGAAGGGGAACAAGTGGGTGTTCGGTGGCGAATACCTGTTGAAGAACAATCCCTACAAGGACACCAAGATACCCGTGGCGCAGTTCACGGCGGAGGGCGGCTATTACTTCAAGATACTGTCGGACGCCCGAAAGATTGTTTTCGTCTATGCCGGGGCTTCGGCTCTCGCCGGATATGAGGCGGTAAATTGGGGGAAGAAGGTGCTGCATGACGGCTCCACGCTGCACGACCGGGACGCCTTCATCTACGGCGGTGCGCTGACGCTCGATGTGGAGTGTTACGTGGCAGACCGTATCGCCCTGCTTGCCAACCTGCGGGAGCGTTGCCTTTGGGGTGGCGACACACGGAAGTTCCACACGCAGTTCGGGGTCGGTATCAAGTTCATCATCAACTGACACGGGCATGGAAAGGACGGAAATAGATGCTGTCAGAAGGATGCCGCTTGCGGATTTTCTCGCACGGCTGGGGCATGAGCCTGTCAGAAGGAGCGGTAACGAGCTGTGGTATCTTGCCCCGTACAGGGGCGAGCGCACATCCTCTTTCCGTGTGAACGTGGCGAAACAGCTCTGGTACGACTTCGGTTTGGGCAAGGGCGGCGACATCTTCACGCTTGCCGGGGAGTTTCTGCAAAGCGATGACTTCATGAAGCAAGCGAAGTTCATAGCGGAAGCCGCCAATATGACGGTTGCCGGATGGGAAAAGCCCGTCTATCTCTCGAAGCCGACCGAATCCGTTTTTGAGGATGTGGAGGTCGCTCCGCTGCTCCGCTCACTGCTGACGGAGTATTTAGAGGAACGGGGCATCCCTTACGCCATCGCATCCCGTCACTGCTGCCGCTTGAACTACGGTGTGCGTGGGAAACGGTATTTTGCCGTTGGCTTTCCGAACATGGCAGGTGGCTATGAAGTCAGAAGCCGATATTTCAAGGGTTGCATACCTCCGAAGTCTGTATCACTGGTAAAGGCGAATGACATCCCGGCTGACGAGTGCCTCGTGTTCGAGGGCTTCATGGACTTTCTCTCTGCCGTGACGCTTGGTGTAACCGGTAACGCTGACTGTCTTGTGCTGAACTCAGTCGCCAACGTGGAGAAGGCGGCGGGATTGCTGGACGGATACGGGCGCATCGGCTGCTTCCTCGACCGTGACGAAGCCGGACGGCGGACGCTTGCCGCACTTACCATGCGATACGGGGAACGTGTCACCGACCGTTCCTCCCTCTATGACGGTTGCAAGGACTTGAACGAGTACCTGCAACTGACAACGAAAAAACAGAAAAACAACCATCTAAAAATCGAAGAACAATGAACATACTGAACAACAGAAACAAGAGAACATCAATATTCAAGGCAGTGGCGTTATGCCTGATAGCCGCCATGTCATTCACCCTCGTGTCATGTGACGATGACATGGACATCCAGCAGTCCTATCCCTTCACGGTGGAGGTCATGCCCGTGCCGAACAAGGTAGTAAAGGGGCAGACAGTGGAAATCCGCTGTGAACTGAAAAAGGAGGGCGACTTTTCGGGTACGCTCTATACCATCCGCTATTTCCAGTTCGAGGGGGAAGGCTCGCTCAAAATGGATAACGGCATCACCTTCCTGCCTAACGACCGCTACCTGCTGGAGAACGAAAAATTCCGCCTGTACTACACGGCGGCGGGTGATGAGGCGCATAATTTCATCGTGGTGGTGGAGGATAACTTTAGCAACTCCTACGAACTGGAATTTGACTTCAACAACAGGAATGTAAAGGACGACGATCTTACCATCGTTCCCATCGGCAACTTCAGCCCCTTGTTGAAATGATGCGTGTATTCATGACAATGCTCTGTTCACTTCTGACGGTCTGTTCTGTGTCCGCGCAGATCAGCCGCCAAGAGGGAACGGACGGGCAGGCGGCAATCTACCGACTGCCGCTTATGGAACGTGCTTTTTTATGCTGCCGCTACTTTGAAGGCTGGCACTCAGAAAAACACTACCCATACGTCGGTTGGGGTCACAAACTTTTGCCAAACGAGAAGTATTCGGCACGAACCATGACAAAACGGGATGCGGATGAACTTTTGCGGAAAGACCTGCGCAAATTTGTCGCCATGTTCCGTAAATTCGGGGTTGATTCGATTTTGCTTGGCACGTTAGCTTACAATGTGGGACCGGCGAAGCTGTTAGGCAGCAAAACAATCCCCAAAAGCACCTTAATCAAGAAGCTGGAAGCTGGTGACAGGAACATCTACCGTGAGTATATAGCCTTCTGCAACTACAAAGGAAAACGCCACGCCATGCTGCTCAAACGGAGAAAGGCGGAGTTTGCGCTGTTGTATATCCCATAAAAGGACTGACAAAACTGGCAAAAGACGTGCCATATTTAACTTGGCACGTCTTTTGCTCTATCACTTGATAGATTATCGTAGGATTTTCTCGTTAATTGACATCGTTGAGCCATTTTTGCCTATCGGTTTCCAAATAACACTTCAAGTTGTAAGTGTTGTGAGAGCAATACAAAACATAGTTATTAACCATAAAAAGTATAGCGAAATTATGAAGAAAGTATTTAGGAAAATTCAGAAAGGAACAACAAAAATGATTGAACGTATCAAATCGTTGGGGGAAATGGAGACGAAGCAGAAATGTGTAGTTCAACGGTTCGAGATTATCATTCCCCTCCACCAAAAAATAACGACCCAATATATAGCCTCCGCAAGTTTTACTTGCGGATTTTTTAGTTATCGCAGATTGGACAAAGGTTTCTTTGCTACTTTCTTTGTCCGCCATCATGCTCACTGAAAGAAAGTAGGGCGGCTCTCGCCGCCCCGCCACTCAAAAGCGTGTGTAAAGTCCCGTCACCATCGTGAACATTTCCTCCAGCATATCAAAATAGATACCCTCGTGTACGGCAATGTCCTTTGTCTTGCACTCAAAGGTCTTTTTGCTGAACGTCCTGCGGTAGAAGCGCATATTGTAGAGGTCTGCCCCTTCGTCATAGATGATGTCAAGGCGGTTGGCACTTGTTTTGTTCCTTGCAAGGCTCATCCGTAAGCCGTTGCCCATATCTATGAAATCACGGCTACCTGTCATGGCGGTGAAGCGTTTTCCGCCTATCTGCTGTAATATCGTCTTGGCTATCATATCTTTTGTTTTTAGGGTTTTAAGTATTGGCGGTGCGGACACCGCCATCCCGTTCAAAATTCTCGCATTTCGGAAATGGGGGTCTGCCGTTGTAGCCACTCTTTCACACATTCCATATTGTACTCGCTCGTGATGACTGCCGTATGGCTGTCGGTGGCGGTGAAACGTGTGCTTTCGTAATCATCTATCCACCCCTTGAGGGTGTCCGTTCCCCACGCTCCGGTATCGTCAAAGATACCGTCCAATGCCGTGATAGGTTCGCTGAACTTGACTATCAGCGTTTGATAGGTCGTGTTCATAGTCTGTCCTCCTTTCCCTTCTTTGCGTTCAGCCACTTGTCCCGTGCGGCTCGGCACTCGTCCAACGTGGGTTTGACACAAGAGAACAATTCTCTGTCTATGGGGTGGCGGTAGTCGTACTGCACAAGTGTCCGCCTGCGTCTTCCGATACCCGATTGGAAACGCTCGTATTTCTCCGTACCTGCTTCCGCGCAGGTGCTTACTCCGTTGATGGTCATTCGTGTTGTCATAATGTTGCTTTTTAGATGGTTAAAAATGTACTGACAGAACTCTGTTCTTCATCACCATTTCGGGGTTGCTTGTGTAGCGTTGGTGCAGGTAGAAATGGTGTGAGCCGAAGCCGTAAAGGAAAAACTTGTCAAGTTCGTGCTTCTCGGCAAACTCCTTTACGCTCTTTCTCAATTCCCCCTCACTCGTTGTGAGAGTGAGGAGGTTCACAAATTCAAGGAACATCGTGGGGATTGCATCATCCCACACACAAATCATACTTTCAATTCTTACTTCCATATCAATGTTGTTTTAGGGGTTATGCTATGCCGCTTTCATCCGCTCACGGATAAGGTTGGCGTTCTTGTTCACAAGGTCTATGATGCGCTCGTGATATTCGGTGTCCTGGTTGTGCTTGCCGTGGCACTGCACCACTTCGAGGGTTCGCAAGTCCACCTCTACGGTTTCAATAATCTCATCGCCAATCCTTGCCGATAGTATGAGGGTGTCGGCTTTCTTGTAGTATCCACTGCCAAACACGCAGATGCCCTGCGTCTTGCCCTCGTTGTAATACTCGTCTATGCTTTCAAGCACCTTGACGATTATTTCCTCGTCCGTGATTACCAAGCCGAAGAATTTGGATTTGTTGGCGATGAAATCCTCCGCATCTTTCTTTCGTTGGAGTTGTCGCTGTTGCTCACGCTCACGCCTTTCAATCTCCCAACGGCGTTGCTCTGCGGCTCTTTCCTTCTCGTGTATGGCTTCAATTTTTCGGGTTGCGTTGTCGTGTGCCGCCATGAAATCTTCGGGACAGATGTTCTTCGGGTTACGGAGGTCTTGACCGAGTTTTTTGAGCATACGCAGATAGTCGCACCACATTGAGAGGTTGTCTATCTGATACTTGTGACGCTTGGCAATCAGATATGATGCCCAACATTCATCGGCAGTACGGGTATTGAAAAGAAAGTGTTTCATGACCTCAATCTCACCGCCTTTCATAAGGGTTTCAATTCTTGGGTCTGAAAGCAAGGCTTTGAAAAGACGCACGGGGGAGATGCCGTGGAAATCGCCCTTGAAGCCGTTACGTCTGAGTTGGGGCAATATCCTCATCTTTGGATATGCACAGCTTCTTGCCACCACATCATCGTATAGGCTGTTGTGCGGTCTTACCTCCATATCGCTGCCTAATGCCCACACATCGCAATAGCAGAAAAGGAAGCCACGGAGCAACGCCATGTCCGTAACCTTGCCGTCGGGTGAAATCCAACGCTGCACGACCTCGTGGCAGTAGAAACGCATCGGTTCGCCTTTCCTGCTCTCGCATCTGACCTGCGCCACGCGGATTACCTGATACCCTTTGCAGGTGGTTATCACGCTGAAATTCTGCGTTTCCTTGTAGATGCGTCTGCGTGTGTCCTGCACTTTGAGTTCGGCATGGCATTTGGGGCAGGTGCAGCCTTCAAGGGTGTCGCATAGTCCGCTGTCGCTGTGCCACTCGTGACCGCAGTCGGAACAGGTGATGTTCCCTTTCTTGGTGCGGTAGCCGATATGCTCAACGCAGTGGCGGTATGCCCAATCTATTTGTGTCGCTGATATGGGGCGAAGGTTGGCGGAAAGTCTTGCCACCTCTTTCTGTATCTTGGTCTTCGGTTTCATAAGCCTAAATCAAATAATGAGGGTTGGGGTTGGTTTTCTTTTCTCGCTGACGGTCTGTGGCGGTTCTGCAACTTGCGGAGTTCCTCCTCTTGGTATTTGCGGACAGCGTTCTGACGTGCCTCCGCCTTTTCCTCTGCCGTGAGTTTCACAACGTGGTTCACAACCACTTGGCAGTCCATCGGTTTGCCCACCTCTATCTCGTTTTCCTCATAGTAGTGGATGGCTTGCCCGAATATCTCTCCGTCCGTGAAACCGTTGCAACCGCTTTTCTGCACATAGTTCAGAATGTGGGTCACGCACTCGTCCATGTTCTTGGCAGGGTTGCGGTACTTCTTTGCAAATAGCGCATCTTCCTCCGCACGCTGTTCCAAGTACATATATATCGTTCTCTTGAAATGGTCTGTTCCTTTCATATCGCTGTCATTTTTAGATTATCTGTTTCAGTATCTCTCTCCAATAGGTCGGCTCTACCTCGCTGAGAAGGAAGTCCATGAAATCCCTCCGTGCGTCCTTGTTCAGTTCGTGGTACAATCTTCGGAAAGTTTCAAAATTGCCGTTGATGTACGTTTCCACCATATACACGAAGATGTTGTCCACCTCGTAATATCTGCACTGCTGCGCTGCCGTCTTGCTGTTTCTTTTTGCCATGTCGGTAAGGGTTAAAGGGTGAATAACCAAAGGATGAAGCCAAAGAAGGCAATGGTGGAAAGGATAGCCACGATTACACCTATCGCCACTCGGAACACTCCGTTTACAATCTCTCTGATGATGCCCCAAAGGATGCCGAACACCCCGAAGGCGGTGCGCATCATCAAGCCGCATATCGCCAACCCGATGTGTTGCGCCATTTGTCTGAAATTTGCCGTTGCCGTCATATCTTCGCTGTTTTTGATTTTTTTGTTTTTAATGCGGATTCAAGAGCTGAGGGAGTTGAGTTTCAAACTATCTTATCTGCCTCTCGTTTATCCGACATTTTTTTTATGCGTCTTTCTGTCGCATCGGTCGTTTTCGTTTCGGGTGCTTGAAAAGGTAGGGATTAGGGAATGCAAGGTTTTTCGGTCAAAATACTACCCGCAGGGCTGGAGATTTTTACCGAAAACAGGAGGCTTGACCTTGCTTTCCCGTCCAATCCCGGAATTACCTTTGCGCCCAGAACGAAAATGACTGACTGATGCGGCTTACTGAAAGGCGCAAAATGGAGGTAAACGAAAACAGAGGCAGATTGTGTAGAAAAAAACTTCAGGGGAAAATCCGTAAAAAAAAGAATCACCAAAAGGAAAAAGACATCACCGGAAGCGTGAAAAGGGCAAACCACAACAAAGGAAGTATGATTGTTTCCGATCCGACGGAACTTGTTCAGCCGGGTGGCAACAATCATTCTTCCCGGTTTGTCCGGCTGTGTGTGGGCGCCTGTTTCATTCATGGGGCAGGCTGACACACTCTGCATTCACTTTCCGCTTCCGGCAAAAGAGACAGCGAAAAAAGAAAAATCATTTGAAAACCCGTAAAAGCACCTCTTGGCATAGGCGCAAAAGAAAGGGGCATTGCTTCATCTGTCTAAACATCGTTTAGGCGTGAGGCAATGCCCTTTTCTCCAGCTATGCGGTAGTCGGCACACGTTTGTTCCAAACTCGTTTTGGGCAATGGTGTGCCGACGGACAATACCGCTTTTACGGAAAATTCTTATGAATGAGGGGATAAAAAACGGGAGTTTATATCAAAATCTCGAATTAAATAGCTACTTTTGCATACGAAGAGTTCTTTGAAGGTTACGCAACGCGCAGAAGGATAATGCAGTAGATAACTAACTAAATCGTAACCTATTACTATCAAGAGCAATTAACCTACGCTCATTTCCAATAAATTACACTCTTTTCGTAACTTCACTGTCGCGAACTTACATAAAAAATTCCATATATGCCCCTTTCATGGGGGAGACGCTATTGTGTGTATAAATATCAAGGATTCCTTTTTTATATTGTGACTCTGGTTTTATCCAATGTGCACGCCTTTCGGATAGGATCTTTTCTATCTCTTCCACGCTTCTCTCAATACTGTCGGTACCGATTATATCCAATGTTCTCGCTGGAATATCGATACGGATCAAGTCATCGTTCTCGACCAAGGCGATTGGTCCCCCCTCGGAAGCCTCCGGGGATACATGTCCGATCGCCGGGCCTCGGGTCGCTCCGGAGAAACGACCGTCGGTGATCAATGCGATGGTCTCTACCAGCTCAGGATCGGAGGCGATCGCTTCTGTCGTATAAAACATTTCTGGCATTCCACTTCCTTTCGGTCCTTCATAACGGATAAATACCGCTTCTCCCGGATGGATTTTCTTTTGTAATACCGCCTCAATAGCGTTCTCCTCACAATCGAATACCCTCGCTTTCAGGGTGACTTGCATCAAGCGGGGTGAAATCGCCGAATGTTTTACGACTGCCCCTTCGGGCGCTAAATTTCCTTTCAATATAGCGATGGCTCCTTGTGCCTTGATCGGTGTATGAAGAGGTTTGATAATATCGCCAACCTTTACTCCTAGGGTAGGAAGATATTTATGGCAATTCTCATAGAAGCCGTTGAGTTGTAAATCTTTTAAGTTTTCTTCCAATGTTTTGCCGGTAACAGTCATGACGTCGAGATGGAGGAATTCTTTAATTTCTTCCATGATCGCCGGTACGCCTCCCGCATACCAGAAATATTCGCCGGGCCAAAAACCGCTGGGACGTATATTTAAAAGGTAGGGGATCTTACGATGTATCTTGTCGAACAAATCCGGTGATAACTGGATTCCCAGTTCGTGGGCGATAGCTGGAAGATGAAGCAGGCTGTTGCTGGAACCCGCTATGGCGGCATGTACCATGATCGCATTTTCAAATGCTTGTATCGTCATGATATCGGAGGGTTTTAACTCTTCTTTCGCTAGTCCGAGTGCATGTTCTCCGGCTTTACGGGCGGTTTCTTTTAACTCGGGTAAATGGGCGGGGATCAAGGCGGAGCCCGGTAAAGCGATGCCAAGCGCTTCTGCCATTACTTGCATCGTAGAGGCGGTACCCATGAAAGAGCAAGCTCCACAATCCGGACATGCGTCACGCTTATAAACCATGAATTGTTCTTCCGTTATTTCTTTTCGCTCGTATTGGGCGCTATAGGTACCGATTTGTTCTAACGTGAGTAGGTTGGGACCGGCTTTCATTATACCACCGGGCATGAATATAGCAGGCATATCTAGCCGGGCTATCGCCATCAAATGCGCAGGGACGGATTTGTCGCAACTGGCTATAAAGACACCAGCGTCGAAAGGAGTCGCTTTTACATGAATCTCCATCATGGCGGCCATGATATCACGGGAGACTAATGAGTAGTTCATACCATCGTGTCCCTGCGCCTCTCCATCACAAATATCAGTGACGAAGTAGTTTGCGGCACGTCCCCCCTTTTCCTTTATACCGATTCCGGCCTCGTCCACCAATTTATCCAGATGGGCGCTTCCCGGATGGCTATGTCCGTAACTGCTTTCTACAATGATTTGCGGTTTACTCAATTCGTCGATTTTCCAACCGCTGCCTAGCCGGAGTGAATCCAGCTCCGGCGCTAGTTTTCGTAATTGCTGGCTTTTCATGTCTATTAATTAATGTATAAGGTTATTTATTCAATAAGGTATCCCTAGCTAAAGAATACATGCTCTATCAAAATCTTTGTACCGATACCGATTAAGATTAAACCTCCGATGAGGTCCAGCTTCAAGTCGATTCTCTTGCCGAATCGGTTACCGAAATAGACACCGAAGGCAGAGATAGCGAAGGTGACAACACCGATAGTCGAGGCTTGCAGCAAGAGCGGTGATTTTAAGATCGCCAGAGAGATTCCTACGGCGAGGGCATCGATACTTGTCGCTATTCCCAATCCGCATAATGTCCGGTTACATAGAGGATCGAATTTCCCGTCTTCCTCCTCTTCCTTCGTGCTATCGTATATCATTTTTCCACCTAAGTAAAGCAAGAGGGTAAATGCGATCCAATGGTCGAAGGCGCAAATGTATTTTTCGAATCCTAATCCCATCGTATAACCGATCACGGTCATTCCGGCTTGGAATATACCGAGCACGCTCGCTATCTTAATAATATTACCGGCGGTGCAGTTGTTCTTAAGAACTGCGCCGCCGGTAACTGATACTGCTAGGCTATCCATGGATAAGCCGATCGCTAGTAGCAGAACTTCAATGTATAACATACTAGAATGATTCCCGTTTAATAATTTCTTCTATGGGCTTACGTTTCTTTGGAGTCTCATCGAATAATGCCGGGTCGGAAGGATAGCCGAACGGTATCAATACAACAGGCTCGATCGTTTCCGGAATTTTAAAATGTTTACGGCAAAGCTCCGTGTCGAAATTGCAAACCCAACAAGTTCCCAATCCTTGTTCGGTAGCGGCTAAACAAATGTGTTCCGTAGCGATAGCCGTATCGATATCCATATGATCCTTATGATCGCCCCGTTTCCAAGATTGCTGATGATCTCCGCAAACGATCAAGTAATAAGGCGCTTGCTTGAACCATTCCCGGGGATAGCATTCTTGTAATTTAGCTTTTCCTTCCGCACTTTGAACCCATACAAAATACCAAGGTTGATAATTTACCGCCGAAGGGGCCAAACGAGCTGCTTCTAGGATATAATCAATCTTTTCTTGCTCTACGTTTTTGGGGGCATACTTTCGGATAGAGCAACGTTTTCTCGCTAATTCTAGGAAACTCATATCTCATCCTCTATTTTATAGTTATTGCGATTCGGAGAATTGCGGGAAATCAACTCCCCGATAAAGCCCGCTAGGAACATCTGGGTTCCCAGAATCATCGCTGTCAATGAAATATAGAAATAAGGGGAACTTGTAACCAAAGGTCTTAGATCTCCAGAGTACATCGAGATCAATTTCATGCTGAGTACGATTACTAGAGCGATAAAACCAATGAAGAACATAGCGCTTCCCCATAAACCGAAGAAGTGCATCGGTTTCTTTCCGAATTTGGAAGTAAACCAAAGCGTGATCAAATCAAGATAACCGTTCACGAAGCGATCCAACCCGAATTTAGTAGTTCCGTACTTGCGGGCTTGATGTTTCACTACTTTCTCGCCAATCTTGTGAAATCCGGCAATCTTAGCTAAATAAGGTATGTAACGGTGCATATCGTTATACACCTCTATATTTTTAATGACAACATTCTTATACGCTTTCAATCCGCAATTGAAATCGTGTAAGTTCTTTATTCCCGAGAATTTACGAGCTGTTGCGTTGAATAATTTCGTGGGGATCGTCTTAGACAACGGGTCATATCTTTTCTTTTTCCAACCGGATACCAGATCATACCCGTCTTCGGTGATCATCCGGTAAAGTTCGGGTATCTCATCCGGGCTGTCCTGTAGATCGGCGTCCATGGTAATGACTACGTCACCTTTAGCCCGCTGGAATCCGCAGTGCAATCCCGGCGACTTGCCGTAGTTGCGACGGAACTTGATTCCCCGGATATGTGGAGAACGTTGTTTCAACTCCTCGATCACTTCCCAAGAATTATCCGTACTACCGTCATTCACGAAAATGACTTCGTAGGTATAATTATGTTCTTTCATCACCCGCTCTATCCACGAGAATAACTCGGGTAAAGACTCGGCTTCGTTATACAACGGGATAACAACTGATATGTCCATTATTTGTCTGTAATTAACTTTTTAGCGGTTTTCAGTGATGGAACCAGTCGAATTGTTCCTGCACAAGAGAGCCGCTACCGGTATAGAAAGTATGATGCCGTAAAATACGTTATTAAATATTCCTTGTATGGCCATATGGATTGGCGAGATGCGAATATTGCTGAGCGAGTCGAGCATATCCGAGCTAACTTGGCTATCTTTTAATGCAGTCGTTAATTGCCCGATCGCATTTGCCACGAAATCAGGTGGGGCGATGAACTGATAAAAGACAAAGTATTCAAGCGAGACGATCAATGCGGCGAAAAAATACAACATCGTGCCGAATCTCCATGCATGAAAGAAACTGATCCTTCCACCGATGTCGTGCCGATATCTTTTCGTCATGTAGTAGGCGATGAAAGGGACGGCGAGCGTCAATAGCCAATAGACAAGACTCAAGGAGGGGACGGAAACGCTGAAGATGAAAAAGATGTATTTCACTACCCAATATATACCCATGGCCAAACCATAAGTCATAGCGCCTTTTAAAAGTAAATTCTTATTCTCTTCCATGATGTTGCTGTTTTGAATTCTTATCAGCAAAGTTAATATATTAATGCAAATGCGCAACTATATTATGTCTAAAATAGAAAAAAGGAAGCCTACGTATAAGCTTCCTTTTAAGTTGTGTTTTATCTGAGCCTCTTGTCGGATTCGAACCAACGACCCCGAGATTACAAATCACGTGCTCTGGCCAACTGAGCTAAAGAGGCAGGTGGGTAAGCTTACTACATCGCGCCGCTACAACCAAGTACCCTTGCTGCGGTCAAGCCCTGGGGGATTCCGTGGGAGCATGCCGTGTAGGACTTACCCGGGTGCAAAAGTAGATATTATTTTTTACTTTGCAAGCGTTTTCTTACTCTTGGGATGATAATTGTTTATAAAGAATTGAAAACCTTATGCTTTTGGTAGTGTTAAAGAATGTTTTATGTATTGTGGCCGATGGTTTATCAAAGAATGTTGATCTTTTCATTGTGAGGAAAAAACATTTTCATCATGAAGAAAAAGTATTTTCACCGTGAAGAAAAAGTATTTTCATCACGATGAAAAAACAGTTTACTTGGAAGAGGTTCCGCTTTCCAATATGCTGACGATGGAGAACAACGTAAAGCAGATCGCTCCCAGTCCGGCCAATACCCGTGCGGGAATGGCATAATAACTATGCTCGGCCGCCATCTCGAAAAGGAAAGCGGAGAGGAAAAGGCAGAATAAAGCCGTGAATATAGGAATCAATGGAATTCGGTTGGCAAGCTTGAATTCTTCCCTCCATATTTTAGACAGCAAGATCACCTTGCTGGAGATACTATAGCAAACTAATCCAAGGCCGATCATGATATATCCGGTTGAGGCATTAGCCGGGTCGCTATCTCCTAATACGAAGAGACCCCATATCAGACTGATAGATCCCATCAGGATGACAAAACGGTGCCATAGCCTTTTTTCCAATCGGGAATATGTGTTTCTTATTTGTCGGGCGATCGTGGCGACTAAAGCGATTAAGCTGCTGCAAATACATGCTAGTCCGGCCATCACGTGCCCGGCGACAAAGTATTGGGAATGCTCGTCGCTATGCGCTAGCAACCGGTAAGCCCAAATCCATGCGACTATGGATATAAATGATGCTACAAGGATCAAGAATACCCCCTGCCAAAAGTTGAACGCTTTGTCTGGTATTCTGGGATCGTCGCTTTTGGCGTTCATTTGTATTAAGGTGAATCGGGTAGAGGCGGTAGCCGTTGTCGCTACGCATGCAGTTATAAGGCCCACCCCGCAAATGACATGGCCCGCGACAAAGTCTGCTGGCGTCGGTGAGGACATGAGTAAGATAAAGCCCGCCAGAAAAGTGATGGTTGCCGAGAGATATCCAAGGATAGGCAAAGCGAATCTGGCTACATTATTATATGTATGGATAATTTGACGAATAATGGTCGCTGCCGTAGCGAACAAAGCTATACAAATAAAGCCAAGAGAGAATACGACAGGTCCGGCGACGAATCTGCTGGAGTCCACTCCATAGTTAAAGACAAAAAATCCATAACCGAAACAAAAGAGGGCCATTAGCAATGGAATCGCCCTGAATAAGACACTAATCCCGTAATTCATAACTTGTTTTTTATTTAGATTTTTCTTCAAACAGAGATGCGATCCTTTTTGTTCAAGAAGAATTTTAGAGGTTATACGATGTTTTTGCGTGTTATTTCATCATTTTTGTTTTTCTTTGCGGAAAATATCAGAGAAGTGAATCTTATTATAGAACAAGGTAACACGTCATCAAAGGTCGCTGTGTATAAAAATGGGCATATAGAGGCTTCTTTTGTATACAAGCAATTCGGTGTATCTGTGGTCGCTGCTCTTTTTGAGAAGTACGCTTTTACGCAAGGCATTTTATCGACGGTGATAGATACGGACGATGAGTTGATCGCTTATCTAAAAAATAAGCTTCAGCGTTTTGTCTTTCTGGATGAACATGTAGCTTTACCGATCAAGGTGGAATATGGGACGCCGAAAACGCTAGGCAAGGACCGTTTGGCCGCTGTCGTGGGGGCGAATTATTTGCGGCCGGGAAAAAATCTGCTGGTTATCGATGCCGGTACCGCTATCACGTATGAGGTGATAGAAGCGCCGGGTATCTTTCTGGGGGGGAATATCTCTCCGGGGATGACTACTCGTTTTCGAGCGTTGAACCAGTTTACGAAGAAGCTGCCTTTGGTAACGGAAGAGGATGATATACCGCTTATCGGGAGAAGTACGGAAACGGCTATCCAAGCGGGTGTGGTGAATGGGATTGTTTACGAGATGGACGGATATATTGACGAGCTGAAAGTAAAATATCCGGATCTTTTGGTTTTTTTAACAGGCGGTCATTCGTTTTATTTTGAAAGACGGCTAAAAAACTCCATCTTTGCAGACATTAATTTAGTGTTGACAGGATTAAACAGAATCTTAGAGTATAATGTTGAAAATTAATAAGGTAGTAATAATAAGTTTTCTTATCTTTACACAATTGCCATTGTGGGCTCAAAATAACACGAACTCGCCTTATACGCGATTTGGATATGGAGAGTTGGCGGATCGATCTTTTGGTGCCGGAAGGGCGATGGGTGGAGTCGGTTATGGATTAAGGTCCTCTAAACAGATAAATCCATTAAATCCAGCATCTTATAGTTGCATGGACTCGTTGACATTCCTTTTTGATTTTGGTGCGTCCGGTCAGGTGTCTTGGTTCTATGACGGTACGAACAAGCAACGACAGATGAATGGAAACGTGGAGTATATCGCCATGCAATTTCCGATCACCCGGCGTTTAGCGATGAGTATTGGTTTATTACCTTATTCATATGTAGGATATGATTTCGGCGAGAGCCGTACCGAGGGCGGTTTAAGTTGGGGAGAAAGCTTTAGTGGCGAAGGTGGCTTAAGCGATGCCTATTTAGGGCTCTCCTATGATATTTGGAAGAAGCGTCTTTCCATTGGTGTAAACGCCGGATTTTTATTTGGAAATATTACACATTCCCGTAACTTGATTTTTCCCAGCTCGACAGGGGCGGACAATGTGTATAGAAACCAACGTTATGAGATTCGTGATTTAAAGTTAGATTTTGGTATTCAATATACGCATCCTTTGAGTAAGACGGAGCATGTCACGGTAGGTTTCGTCTACTCTCCCGGAAAGAAGTTGAATACGACTGTGTATGATATTCAGACTGTTGGCTCTTTGTCTTCTACATCTGGATATACGAGGAATGATACGATTAAGGATTATCGGTTTGATATGCCGAATTCTTACGGAGCAGGTATCTCTTATGTGAAGGAGAACCGGTTGACGTTAGCCGCTGATTTCTTGTATGAGGACTGGGCGAACGCTTATTTTGATAACGAGAAAGGCCAATTCAAGAATCGTACACGTGTGGCGGCTGGTGCCGAGTTTATTCCTCGTTATGATAATCGTAATTATTTGGGGCGTATCAGATACCGTGCCGGTTTTCATTATAGCAATTCGTACTTAAGAGTCAGTCGCTCCGAGGAGAATGGTTATAAAGGACATGGTTATAATGAATATGGGGCGAGTGTCGGTTTTGGGCTTCCATTGATCGATAACCGTTCATTAGTGAACCTGTCATTTGAATACGTGAAGATCCGTCCGGAATTACGTACAATGATTGATGAGCAGTATTTCCGGTTTACGGTGAACTATACATTTAACGAATTATGGTTTTTTAAACGAAAAGTGGATTAAACCGGGAATGGCCGAAAGGGTCTAATGAGTATGATACTTTTTTGAAGGAATATAAATATTATAGCTAACTTTAATAGAAAGAGATATGAAGATCAAAGTTTTATTACTAGCGCTTGGATGTACTATGGGTACGTTAGGCGCTTATGCGCAGAAAGGAGTAGATAATGGTACACAGTTCGGTTCCGGTGAGGATAGCGTGCGTTGTATTACCAATATCAGCTTGTTCGTTCCTTATGCGAAAGCCGGAAACTTCAAAGACGCCTTTGATTTCTGGAAGATCGTGTACGATGAGTGTCCTGCCGCTACAAAAGATATCTATTTGTACGGTGTGAAAATTATGGGCTGGAAGATCGCCCAAGAGAAAGATCCCGCTAAGAAGAAAGCTCTTATTGATGATTTGATGGGAGTTTACGACAAGCGTGTGAAATATTTTGGAAATGATCGCCGGTATGGAAAAGACTGGATCGTTGCTCGAAAAGTGCAAGATTATTTAGCGCAAACTGGCGATAATGCCGACTATAATCAGGCCTATACTTGGTTGAAGGAGATCGTTGATGAGAAAGGTGCTGATACGGAGGCTCTAGGTCTCTCCTTGTTTAGTTTCTCTTCTATGAAGAAAATGGTTAACGATCCGAACTTCAAAGAACAGTATATTCAAGATTATTTGAAGGTTTCTGGTGGCTTGGATGCTCAATTAAAAGCTGCGCAGGCTGCAAACAATCAAAAAGAAGTGAATGCCTTGACCGCATATAAGAGTGGTGTTGATAATGCCTTTGCGAATAGTGGTGCTGCCGATTGCGAGACTTTGCAGAATTTGTATGCTGCTAAGATCGAGGAGAATAAGGACAACTTACCTTATTTGAAAGAGACTATATCCTTGTTGAGAAGAACAGGTTGCCAAGAAATCGAGGCTTACTTTTTGGCATCAGACTATGCTTATCGTCAAGAACCTAGTGCCGAGGCAGCTGTTGGGCTAGGAAAGAAAGCCGTTAAGATA
This sequence comes from Parabacteroides sp. AF27-14, assembly GCF_003635425.1. Lineage (NCBI taxonomy): Bacteria > Pseudomonadati > Bacteroidota > Bacteroidia > Bacteroidales > Tannerellaceae > Parabacteroides > Parabacteroides sp. AF27-14. The sequence continues at coordinate 295,797 of NZ_QTLZ01000001.1, read as the reverse complement.
AAGGATTATGATACGGCTATTAAATACTTTGATGAGGCCGCAAATTTAGAAACGGACGCGACTTCAAAAGCTGATGATTATTATATGATCGCATTGTTGCTGTTTGAGCAAAATGCTTATTCAAAGGCTAGACAATATTGCCAGAAAGCTTTGGAGGCAAATCCTAATTATGGCAATGCCTATTTATTGATCGGTAAGATGTATGCCGCTACTTCCAAGTCTGTTTTCCCGAACGACGGAGTACTGGCAAGAGCTGCTTATAATGCCGCTATCGATAAATTTGAGAAAGCGAAACAGGTAGATCCGAGTGTTGCTGAAGAGGCTAATACTTTGATATCATCTTATCGTGCTCACCTTCCTTCTACGGAGGAGATCTTCATGCACCCGGATTTGGAGAAGGGCAAACCTTTCACTGTCGGTGGTTGGATCGGAGAGCGTACAACGATTCGGTAATTATGATAGGAAATCGTTTTCATTGTAAAACGGAAAATATGGGCATAACAACTACCTTCGTGGTGGTTGTTATGCTTCTTTTGTTTTCTGCCTCTTGCAGTAAGGAGCATAAGGAGGTGGTTGATGTTGAGTTTGACCCGGACAAGACTTATACGATGAAGGCTACGGATGTGTCATCCTTGATCTCCGATTCTGGTATCACGAGATATCGCTTGAAAGCGAAAGAGTGGCAGATTTATGGGAAGGCGGCGGAACCCCATTGGTATTTCCCTGAGGGGATCTACGTGGAGAAGTTCGATACCTTATTCCAGACAGAAGCGAGTATTAAGGCGGATACAGCCTATTATTATGATAAAAAAGGGCTTTGGGAGCTGATCGGTAATGTAGAGGTGGAAAGTCTGCAAGGGGAGCATTTTGAGACTTCCCAATTGTTCTGGGACCAGAAGCAAGAGAAGGTTTATTCTGATAAGTTTATGCGTATCGAGCAAGAAGATAAGATCATAACAGGTATAGGTTTTGAGTCGAACCAAGATATGACTCAGTATAAGATATTTAACTCACAGGGTATTTTCCCGGTGAGCGATGCTCCGGCCGATACGACACGGACAGCTCAGGGGGATAGTGCCCGGGTAGATGTGTCACAAATAGATTCAATAAAAAGTAATTAAGGTGGGGACGCTGACTTATATTTTAATTTCCCTCGCATTTTCCGCATTCTTTTCCGGGATGGAGATCGCTTTTATCTCCTCCAATAAGCTTCGTTTCGAGCTGGATAAGAAGGAACGTAGTCTATCCAGTAAGATACTGGGTGTTTTCTATCGTAATCCAAATTTGTTTATCTCTACCATGTTGGTAGGAAATAATATTGCGTTGGTCGTTTATGGTCTTCAGATGGCAATCGTATTGGAGCCGTTTATAGCCAAGGTGGTTGCGAATGAGGCATTGATCGTTTTTATCCAATCCGTGATATCTACGATCTTGATTTTGTTTGCCGGGGAGTTTATTCCCAAGACCATATTTAAGTTGAATCCTAATTTATCACTCAATATATTTGCGATACCATTATTTATCATATATATCATCCTGTATCCGGTCTCCAAGTTCTCATCCCTGCTATCTTTTTTGATTTTGAAGTTAGGGGGCGTGAAGAACTTGAAAAGTTCACCTCAGGCATTAGGCAAGGTAGACTTGGATTATTTTATACAGCAAAGTCTGGAAGATGCACCTCAAAATTCGGATATGGATACGGAGGTTAAGATTTTCCAGAATGCCTTAGATTTCTCGAATGTCCGTTTGAGGGATTGTATCGTGCCCCGGACGGAGATTGTAGCCTGTGATACGTCGGCTACGATAGAGGAATTGCGTTCTAAGTTTATCGAGACAGGACTTTCGAAGATATTGGTGTATAACGAGAATATTGACGATATTATCGGGTATATCCATTCTTCCGAGCTTTTCAAGAATCCGGAGGATTGGACCCAGCATATCCGTAGCGTATCGATCGTTCCGGAGACGATGGCGGCGAATAAACTGATGAAACTGCTGATGCAAGAGAAGAAGAGCTTGGCTGTTGTCGTGGATGAGTTTGGCGGTACGTCGGGTATCGTGACACTTGAGGATTTGGTGGAGGAGATTTTCGGAGAGATTGAGGACGAGCACGATATGAAGTCGCATGTGGCTAAAAAAGTATCGGACAATGAGTATTTGCTGTCGGGTAGGATGGAGATTGATACCTTGAACGAAATGTTCGGGTTGGATCTTCCGGAGTCGGATGATTATGTCACCATCGCCGGTTTTATCTTGCACTTCTATCAAAAATTCCCGAAATTGAACGAGACTGTCCAGATCGATAAATATTCGTTTAAGATAATCAAAGTAACGGCTACGAAGATCGAACTTGTACGTATGAAAGTAGGGATTTGATAAAAAAAAGGATTATATGCTGTGGAATTTCCTTTTTTTCATATCTTTGTGCCCTTAAAATGTGAAATAATAAACTTTAAAAAATAATAAAGATAAATGGCTACGCTGGAAAAAATTAGAAGCAAAGCAGGACTGCTGGTACTCGTGGTGGGTTTGGCATTGTTCGCTTTTATCATTGGAGACTTTTTAAACTCTGGTTCTACTTATTTTAGGCAATCACAGGAACGGATCGCCGAGATTGATGGAGAGGTTGTAAAAATTCAAGATTATCAAGGTCGCGTTGATGAGATGGCCGAGATGTATAAGATGCAATCCGGTTCAGCCAGCCTGCCCGAGGAATATATGACACAGATTCGCCAGTCCGTATTCGATGCGATGGTACAAGAGGTCGTGTTGGACGAGGCTACTGCTAAATTAGGTATGGGAGTAAGTCCGGAAGAATTGTTTGATATGGTTCAAGGTGAGAATATCTCTCCGTTGATCCAACAAATGCAAATGTTTACGAATCCTCAGACTGGTGCTTTTGATAAGGCCGCTTTGTTGAATTTCTTGAAACAAATCGATTCCGATAATATCGCTAGCTATCCGGCAGATCAACAGGCACAGCTGATTCAAGCTAAGAACTTCTGGTTGTTCTGGGAGAAGAACATCAAACGTCAACGTTTGGAGCAAAAATATACGACATTATTGAGCAAGGCTATTTCCGCGAATTCATTGGACGCTAAGGAAGCTTATAATGATAATGCCGAGAATTCGGATATCATTTACGCTATGCAATCATATGCTACGATTCCGGATTCAACGATTGAGGTAAGCAAGAGCGAGATCGAGAAATTGTATAACCAACGCAAGGAGCTTTATAAACAAAAAGAATCTAAGGTAATTAAATATATCGCCGTAGATATCCGTCCGAGTAAAGAGGATTATGATAAGGCACAGGCCGAGATCGAGAGCTTGAAAGAGGAGCTGGCTACGTCTGAAAGAGTGGCTGATGTAGTAAACGAGAACTCTGAGGTTCCTTATGTTGACGCTTTCTTCACGGAGAAGGCTTTGGATCCGGAGATGAAACAATTCGCTACGACTTCTGAGGTTGGCGCTGTTTATGGTCCTGTATTCGAGAATGACAAATACAGAATGTTTAAGCTAGTCGATAAGACGGTCGCTCCGGACTCAGTAAAAGTTAGCCACATCATGTTGGCCGGTAAATCTGAGGCTGAGACAACAGCTTTGGCTGATAGCTTGATGGGGGCGTTGAAAGGTGGCGCTAATTTTGCTGAATTAGCTAAGAAATACTCAGCAGACCAAGCCGCCGAGAATGGTGGTGAACTAGGTTGGTTTACAGAGGTTACCGCTTTGAGAGGTGTGAATGATGATTTTAAGAAGGCTGTCTTCTCAACTCCATTGAATGAGGTAGCGGTTGTGAAATCTTTATATGGTACTCACCTTGTAAAAGTAACAGAGAAAACAGGAAATGTTGAAAAATATAAGATCGCAGATATCGACATGACTGTATCTCCTAGCTCTAAGACCTATAGCAACATCTACAATGAGTTGAATCAGTTCGTATCGAAGAACAACTCTATGGCTAAATTGGAGGAGAATGCGAAGGAAGCCGGTTATAACTTGATTTCAGGTGCAACGGTTACTACAGATGATCAGTTGTTAGGTTCTATCAAGAATTCACGTCCGGTAATTCGTTGGGCGTTCCAGAACGATAAAGGTTCTATCTCTGAGATCTTCGAGTGTAGTGATAAATTTGTCGTGGCTGCTGTAGAAGGAAGTATTTCCGAGGGGTATCGTCCGGTTGATATGGTTGCTCCGGCTTTGAGAGCTGAATTGGCTGCCCAGAAGAAAGGCGATAAGATCGCTCAGGAATTGGCTGCTAAGAATTTAACTTCAGTTGAGGCATATGCTGAAACGATGGGTTCTTCTGTTGACTCTGTAAAGTTCGTGAACTTTGGTACTCGCCGTATCGCTGGTATCGGTATCGAACCGAACTTGAACGCTATGGTTTCTATGGCTCAAGTTGACCAAGTAAGTGCTCCGGTTAAAGGTAACAACGGTGTATATGTGTTCAAGGTATACGCAAGAAATAAAGATGGTAAGGAGTTCAACGAGGCTGAGGAAATCCGTGCGTTGGATGCTTCGAACGCGTATCGTGTAGGATTCCAAGCTATCCAATCTATGGTCAACAACGCTAAGGTGGAAGACAACCGTATCCGTTTCTATTAATAAAGAGTATTTATACTTAAGATAAAAAAGATCCCCTGTTTTGTCGTCAAGATATATTTATTTTGACGGCAAAACAGGGGATCTTTATTTTGTGGAATATTTCTCGTACTTTCGCGAATAAGAAAATATCGATAGCATGGTTGACAAAAGACAATTATTAGGGATGACCTTGGAGGAACTGAAAGGTGTAGCGTCTGAGGTGGGTCTTCCCGCATATGCGGCTAAGCAAATGGCCGATTGGATTTATAAAAAGAAAATAACCCGGATTTCGGAGATGACGAATATAGCGGTTGCCAAACGTGCTTTATTGGAGGATTCATTCGAGATCGGGGCTTATCCGCCATCTGAGTATCAAAAGTCGAAAGACGGTACGATCAAATATCTATATGCTGCCGGACCGGGGCGTTTTGTTGAGTCTGTTTATATTCCTACGGATGATCGGGCGACTCTTTGCGTCTCTTCTCAAGTCGGATGCAAAATGAATTGCTTGTTTTGTATGACGGGAAAACAAGGTTTCACGGCAAACCTGACAGCGAACCAGATATTGAACCAGATCCAGTCCTTGCCGGAAAACGATTCATTGACGAATATCGTTTTCATGGGAATGGGGGAGCCACTGGATAACGTAGACGAGCTTTTCAAGGTTTTGGAAATACTCACGGCCTCGTATGGATATGCGTGGAGCCCGAAGCGTATCACGGTTTCAACCATCGGTGTGACGAAAGGCTTGAAACGCTTTTTAGAGGAGAGCGAATGTCATCTGGCCGTAAGTCTGCACTCGCCCTATCCTATGGAACGTCTTTCCTTGATGCCGGTTGAAAAGGCATTCCCAGCGAGGGAGGTGATCGATTTAATCAAACAATATGATTTTTCGCATCAACGACGTGTCTCTTTTGAGTACATTGTTTTTAAAAATTTGAACGATAGCTTGAAACATGCCGAAGCTTTGAGTTGTTTATTAGGTGGAATTCCTTGTCGGGTAAACTTGATCCGTTTTCATGCGATACCGAATGTGTCTTTAGAGACTTCCGATATCGTTAAAATGGAGGCGTTTCGGGATTTCTTAAACGCCAAAGGAGTTGTATGTACGATAAGGGCGTCACGTGGGGAGGATATTTTCGCCGCTTGTGGAATGCTTTCTACCGCGAAAAATGTTACATTTGTATAATATAAAACACACAGGTATGAAAACACGTTCTTTATTCATCGGTATGTTGCTGCTTCTTGTTTTGATGGGAGCATGTAATTCAGGTTCTGTGATGACTCAAGCTACGGGCTTCGCATATGAGGTTGTCGTGGTTATGGATCAAAAGGATTGGAAAGGCCCTGCGGGAGAAGCCATAAAGTCTGAGTTGGCCTCTTCGGTGCCCGGACTTCCGCAAGCCGAGCCTTCTTTGAAGATTACCTACGTACAACCAAAGGATTTTACAGGTCTGTTACGGTATGTAAGGAATATATTAGTGGTTACGATAGACCCCACCGCTTATACGAAAGTTTCTGTAGGCTACGAGAATAATGTCTGGGCTAGAGGGCAGGTGGTTGTTTCGCTGAAAGCTCCTAATACGGAGTCGATCGTCGAGTATTCAAAGACCCATGAGAAGGCGTTGGTCGATTTCTTCGTAAAGGTGGAGATGAATCGTGCGATAGAGCAATTACAAAAGGAATATAGTATGGTGGTTATGGATAACCTGAAAAGCGACCTGAACGTGATGTTAAACGCTCCGGCAAACTTCACGTACTATAAGGATACGACAGATTTCTTCTGGTCTTCCAATAACGCTAACACAGGCCGTATGGACTTAATCGTATATACTTTCCCTTATACTGATCCGAATACGTTTACGGAGGAATATCTGGTCGCTAAACGAGATTCTGTATTGAAGGCGAATCTGCCGGGTTCGTTCCCGGGTTCCTATATGCAAACAGAAACGCGTGCGGGAGTGGAGTATACGCCAATAACCTTAAATGGTAAATATTGCGGCGTGATGCGCGGTTTGTGGAGAATGCAAGGCGATATGATGGGAGGCCCGTTCGTAAGCCACACCCGCTTGGATGAAAAGAATCATCGTGTGGTTGTAGCCGAGGGATTTGTGTATGCTCCGGAGACAGACAAGCGTAATTTCATGCGTAGAATAGAAGCTGCCTTATTTACGTTACGTTTGCCGGGTGAATTTGATGAACCGGTAACTGAGACATTAGATATCCCAAAAGAGAAAAAGTAATAAACAAACAAAATATATGGAAGAACGACTGATTAAAGTGGGGATCACCCACGGAGATATAAATGGTATCGGCTATGAGGTAATATTAAAGACCTTTTCCGATACCCGCATGGCGGAGCTTTGCACGCCGATTATCTATGGCTCGTCCAAGATAGCCGCTTATCACCGGAAGGCATTGGAGCTTCCTCCTATCAATATGAATATTATTTCACATGCGGAGGATGCGGGAGTAAACCGGGTGAACATTATTAACTGCGTGGAGGACGAGACCAAGGTGGAGTTGTCGAAATCTACGCCGGTTGCCGGTGAGTCGGCTTTCAAGGCGTTGGAAGCGGCAGTTACGGATATGAAGCGGGGAGTAGTGGATGTACTGCTTACCGCCCCGATCAATAAACATAATATCCAGAACGAGGATTTTCATTTTCCCGGGCATACTGAGTATTTGGAGAAATGCTTCGGTGGCTTGGATAAAAAAGCCTTGATGATCTTGATGAAAGATGATCTTCGTGTCGCTTTGGTGACGGGGCATATTCCATTGTCGCAAGTTGCGTCTTCCATCAACGTGGGCGATATCGTGAATAAGCTGCGTATTTTCAATCAGTCGTTAAAGCAAGACTTCGGTATTGTGAAGCCACGTATCGCGGTTCTTTCCTTAAACCCTCATGCCGGTGATGCCGGATTGCTGGGTACGGAAGAGGAGACGATTATCATACCGGCAATGCAAGAGGCGGAGAAAAAAGGCGTAATGTCATTTGGCCCTTATGCGGCTGACGGTTTCTTTGGTTCGCAGATGTATGATAAATTTGATGGTGTCTTAGCGATGTATCATGATCAAGGGCTCGCTCCTTTCAAGACGTTGGCGATGGATGACGGGGTGAACTATACGGCAGGATTGCCGATCGTACGGACTTCTCCGGCACACGGAACAGCTTATGACATAGCCGGGCAGAACGTGGCTTCGGAAGAGTCGTTCCGCCAAGCCTTATATGCGGCGTTGGATATCTTCCGGAACCGGTTGCGTTATCAAGAGGCTACCGTCAATCCGTTGCGTAAGCAATATTTCGATAGGGGGGGGGATAATGAGAAACTGGACTTGACGAAAGAGGACGATACGGACGGATTATAGTAGATCTTTCCTGACAAGTTTCAATAAATACATAAAATGTCATGTTAATAACGAATGGATGTTATTGACATGACATTTTTGTATGGGGCGTGGGACGCTTTTTGGTTTTAAACTTTTAAGATAGGAAAAGTTTGCGTAAGTTTGCGGTTTAAAACGAAAATTACGATTATGTTTAAAGACAAAACGATAGTATATACATCCGGGACGTTTGATATGTTCCATTATAATCATCTTAGGATGATCAATTACGCCCGTAGTTTGGCGGATATATTGATCGTCGGGGTTAGTACAGATGAGTTGGTCTCTTCTTATAAAGCGAAGCCGATCATTCCGTTCCATGAACGTTTGCAGATCATCGAGGCGTTGAAGACTCCCGATATCGTTATTCCACAACATTCCTTGGATCATACGGAAATCGTGAAGAAGCTGAATATCGACGCTTTCGTGGTAGGTGATGACTGGTTCGGAAAGTACGACTATCTGAAGGATTTAGGCGTTCAGGTATTTTATTTCCCTTACGGAACGGGGGTTTCCTCCTCGAATCTGAAAAAAACGATACATGATTCTTATGAGGCGAATCTGACAACCCAACGTCAGGCGAAGCCGGAAACAGTGAAAGGATCTGCCGCTAAATAACGATCAGTTTCATGGATAAATTTATTTTAATTACCGGTGGGACAAAAGGGATAGGAAAGGCGGTAGCGTCCTGTTTAGGAAAGGCCGGATATAACCTTATACTGACTTATGCTTCCGACCAAGCGGCGGCCGAGGAGGTACGTAGCGAGTTGGTGGGGCGTTTCGATATACAGGTTTCTATTCTGCGGGCCGATATCTCGGATCGGAATACGATCGGGGTTATCGATTCTTTCTTGGAGGAGAATAGGCTACGTTTGGACGGCCTTGTGTTCAATGCGGGAATGACCTGTCGGGATCCTTTTGAGGAACTTTCATTCGAGGATTGGGAACGGGTTTTCTTTGCTAATATCCATTTCCCGGTCTTCCTTTTACAGAAGATTGTTGGACGGATTAATAAGGGGGGAAGTATCGTGTTTACGGGTTCCTTGATGGGAATACAGCCTCATTCGGTATCCTTGGCATATGGGGTGACGAAAAGCGCGGTGCATGCGCTGGTCAAAAACATGGTGAAGTTCTTAGTTCCCTATGAACTGCGTGTGAATGCCGTGGCTCCCGGTTTTGTCGATACGGAATGGCAGAAAACAAAGCCTGCCGAGATCCGTCGGAATATAGAGAACAAGGTCTCTTTGGGACGGTTCTGCGACCCGGATGAATTGGCGGAAGTTTATAAAATGTTGATAGAGAATAGTTATTTTAATGGCGAGGTAGTCGTTGTGGATGGCGGTTACTCGTATAAATAAGAAACAAATGAGCGAGTTGGATAAGGAATACGAAGCATCGTTAAAGTCGATAGAAACAGAAAATAAGATAGACCGAATTTTTTATCGTCCGATAGGATTTCGTATTGCTCGTATGTTGCGAGGCACGGGGATTACCCCGAATATGATTACGGTTATCTCGATCTTCGTGGGTGCGGCGGTCGGATTTATGTTTTATCACGATAATTTGACATATAATATCTGTGGTATATTATTGTTGGTATTTGCCAATATCCTCGACTGCGTGGATGGGCAGCTGGCACGTCTTACAGGGATCAAGTCCGCTATCGGGCGTATCTTGGACGGATTCGCCGGGGATATCTGGTTCGCTTCGATCTATATCGGATTCGCTCTTCGTTTGTCTCATGATTACGGTACGGATTGGTTCTTTGCCTTGGCGGTCTTATCCGGTCTGTCTCATTTAGTCCAAGCGAATATCACGGATTATTATAAGACGCTTCACCTTTATTTTATCAGTAAGGATAAAGGATCGGAGTTTCAGTCTTTGGAACAGGTGGAGGCGAAACATAAGGAGATGAAGTATGGCATTAACAAGTTTTTCTACTTCTTATATCGTTGGTATACGATGTTGCAAGTGAAGGCTACGCCTACCTTACAGAGTATGTTACAAAATTTGCACGCGAAGTATGGGGATAATATTCCGGAGAATATCCGTGTGGACTTTCGTAAACAGAGTCGTCATTTAATGCGTTACATAGACTTGTTGACCTTTAATGGCCGGACGATGGTTATGTTTGTGATCGTACTAACGGGACAGGTCTGGGCTTATTACCTATACGAGATCATCGTGTTGAACATCGTACTAGCGATAGTGATGAGGAAACACGAGAAGATGTGTGCCTCGTTTTTAGGATAAAGTATGAAGAAGAGTGTTGTTGACATTTACGATTTGCAAGAGATGGCCCCGTTCTTCAAGGGGCGAGTGGGGACATGGTTAGGTAAGTTGCTGATAAAGTGCTTACGTGTGGATCTGGTTAATAAGGTACATGCCCGGAATTGTCATTTACGGGGCGCTGAGTTTACTTCCGCTTTATTGCATGACCCCATTATCGATCTCAGCTATGAGGTTCATAATAAGGAGATTTTAGATCATCTGCCGGAAGGGGCTTTTGTTACCGTTTCCAACCATCCGATCGGGTCGTTGGATGGAATCATGCTGATTGATATTTTCGCTTCCCGCCGTCCGGACTTTAAGGTGATGGTGAACGGCATCTTGACCAAGATCGGGGCGATGGAGGATAATTTCATATCCGTGGTGCCCGATTCCCACAAGCGAGGGGCGAATCCGGCGAATGTTAATGGCGTGCGACTATCCCTGCAACGCCTGAAAGAAGGTCATCCGATGGGTTTCTTCCCTGCTGGAGCGATCTCATTTTATAATAAAAAAGAGAAACAGGTACGGGATTTATCGTGGGCGCATAGCGTGATCCGCTTAGTTCGTAAGGCGAAAGCACCGGTATACCCTGTTTATTTTGATTTCCAAAATACCCATTTTTTCTATTGGCTAGGGAATATCAGCTGGCAAATACGTACCTTGCGTATTCCTACTGAGGCTTTCAATAAGCGTGGAAAGAAAGCGGATGTATATATCGGTGAGCCTATCTCGCCGGAAGAGATCGCCGCCATCCCGGAAGACAAGGATCTTGCCGAGTTCTTGTATAAACGTACATATGGTGCTAAAAAATAAGAAACGACCGATAGAATCTGTTATCAATAGTGGTAGTTTGAATTAAGATTTGTAATTTTGGCAGAGTAACTGAAATAATTACAGATTTTAAAAGTGAAAGAGTGATGAAGGTTGATGTACAACAGATAAAACAGCGTTTTGGGATTATTGGTAATAACCCGGGATTAAATCGTGCGATCGACGTTGCGCTCCAGGTAGCGCCAACCGACTTATCTGTTCTTATTACAGGAGAGAGTGGAGTAGGAAAGGAGACTTTCCCGCAAATTATTCACCAGAACAGTCAGCGTAAGCATGGACAATATATAGCCGTAAACTGTGGCGCCATTCCGGAAGGGACGATAGACTCGGAGCTTTTCGGGCACGAGAAAGGTTCTTTTACCGGGGCGTTGGCCGACCGTAAAGGGTATTTCGAGGTAGCGGACGGTGGAACGATCTTCTTGGATGAGGTCGGAGAGCTGCCAACTCCTACGCAAGCACGCTTGCTTCGTGTGTTGGAGACGGGTGAGTTTATCAAGGTCGGTTCCTCCAAGGTACAGAAGACGAATGTACGTATCGTTGCCGCTACGAACGTGAATTTAGTGCAGGCGGTTTCGGAAGGTAAATTCCGGGAGGATTTGTACTATCGTTTGAATACGGTGCCTATTCAAGTGCCTCCCTTGCGGGAGCGTCCGGAAGATATTGTCTTATTATTTCGTAAGTTCGCCAGTGATTGCGCCGAGAAATACCGGATGCCGCCGATCCGCTTGGATGATGAAGCACGTCAATTATTGGTTTCTTACCGTTGGCCGGGTAACGTGCGTGAATTGAAAAACATCACGGAACGTATCTCCGTAATCGAGGAGACACGGGATATAACGGCGGATGTCCTGCACCTTTATCTGCCGAACGTGAACGTTGAGAAATATCCGGTATTGGTGAAGCAAGATCCGGATCAAAAGATATTTAACAGCGAGCGGGAGATCCTTTATCAAGTCTTGTTCGATATGAAAAAGGACGTGAACGAGCTAAAGAAATTAGTGCATGATATCATGGGAGGGAATATCCCGATGCCAACGGTGGCAGACGATACCCCTTATGCGCATCCGATCCATCCGGCGGCGGTTCATGCCATGCACCCGACGATCCAAGATGCCGAGGATGTGGAAGAGGAGACTTTATCCTTGGAAGAGGTGGAGAAGGAGATGATCCGTAAGGCTCTGGAGAAGCATAACGGGCGACGGAAGAACGCGGCAGCCGACTTGAAGATATCGGAGCGTACGTTATATCGAAAAATCAAGGAATACAATTTGGAATAAAAATATGCTAAAGAAGATTGTCAACATACGTTTGTCGGCAGCCAATTGGCTTATACTCTCATTTTTGACGGTATTGGCTACGGCTTGCTCTATTTCCTATAAGTTTAATGGAGCCTCTATCGATTATACGAAGGTGAAGACCATTACGATTCGTGACTTCACGAACCAAGCTCCCTACGTGAATCCGACCCTTGCGCCGCAGTTTACGGAGGATTTGAAGGATATTTACATCCGTCAGACTCGTCTGCAACTGGTTCCGAGCAATGGCGACCTTGAGTTGGAGGGTGAGATCACTGGTTACGATTTCGCTCCAATGGCCGTGAAGGAGGATGCTATCGCCTCGCAGACGAGGTTGACGATCACGGTGCGGGTTCGTTACTCCAACCGGGTTAACCCGGATGAGGATTTTGAGCAGTCGTTCTCCGCTTACCGCGAGTTCGACAGTAACTTGATGCCGCAGCAGGTAGAGGGAACATTATGCGAGGAAATCATAGAGGAAATAGTAGACCAAATCTATAACGCTACGGTTGCCAATTGGTAGAATGAGGGCGGAGGATTTATATCGTTTGATGGAGGAGCCTTCGGAATTGACCGAGGGGACTCTTCTTGAGTTGCGACGAATCGTGGAGGATTACCCGTATTTTCAAGTGGCACGGATGTTGTATCTAAAGAATCTGGCCGTATTAAATGATATGAGTTTTACCTCGGAGCTGGAGAAGATGGCGATATTCTTGCCGGACCGGAAAAAGCTGTTCCAACTGATAGAGGGAGATAAATATGGCTTGAACTCCCGTGTGGAGCATGAGCCGGATATGCGAAAAGAGGATACTTTCTCCTTGATAGACGCATTCCTCTCTAACCGTAACGAGGAACCGGAGCCTAAGAAAGAAGCCCCGTTCCTGTTCCAGCCATCGGTATCGTCAGATTATATGTTTTGGTCATTATCGAAAGAGGAAGAAGAGAAGCCATCTGGAGAGGATGCGGAGAATAGGCTTCGACATCACGACTTGATCGATTCGTTCATTAAAAATGACCAACAGCGTATGCCGGGTAGCGGGCTGGAAATCCGTGAGGAAACCAGCCGTGCGGAGACTCCAGAGTCGGTGAAAGATTTGGATGATGAACAGTCCAAATCGCTGGAAGACTCGTGCCTTACGGAAACTTTAGCCCGGATTTATATAAAACAGAAGCGATATGATAAGGCTTTGCAAATTATTAAAAACTTAAGCTTGAAATATCCAGAAAAAAATGTTTACTTTGCAGACCAAATCAGATTTTTGGAAAAGTTGATTATTAACACTAAAAAATAAAACTAAGATGTACGTATTTATTTCTATCTTAATCCTGATTGCCTCTATACTATTAATCTTGATCGTGTTGATCCAGAACTCGAAAGGTGGAGGTTTGGCTTCAGGATTCTCTTCTTCTAACCAAATCATGGGTGTACGTAAGACCACAGACTTTTTGGAGAAAGCTACTTGGAGTTTGGCGGGTGCCGTAATCGTACTGAGTATCGTGATTACCGCATTTATCCCCAGAACTGAGCATGCCGCTCAATCAGAGATCAAGCAACAAGTGAACGACGCTGTCTCTATCGATCCTAACACGATCGCTCCGGACTTTGGTACAGCGCAACAACCGGCAGTTCCGGCAGAGGAAACTCCCGCTACTACTACACCTGCGGAGGAAAGCAACAAATAAGATTGTATTTGAGAATAATATAGAAGCCATATCCACTAACAATGGATGTGGCTTTTTTTGTGCTACTTTAAGTGGAAGCTTCTTTATCTCTTAATCTTTTCACCTATGTGAAAAGATCGTATCACAAGGGTGAAAAGATCGTATTACGTATATGAAAAGATCGTTTCATCTTTGTGAGACGATTATTGCGAATAGGGGCTTCTATCTCTTCATAGAAAGAAATGATCAGTTAAGTGGAATATTGTTCGTATATTTGTTACATATAATAGTAATAAGTATAAATACTCAGATATGGATATGATAAATTTTGATGGGTTGTTGATCGGTATCGTTACATTTTTGATTATCGGTCTGTTTCATCCGGTAGTCGTGAAGGCCGAGTATTATTGGGGGACGAAATGCTGGTGGATATTCCTTGTCTTGGGGATTTTAGGAGTGATAGCCTCCCTGTTTATAGACAGCGTGTTTATGTCCGCTATTTGCGGCGTATTCGCCTTCTCATCGTTCTGGACGATCAAGGAGATTTTCGAGCAGGAGGAGCGTGTGCAGAAAGGCTGGTTCCCTAGAAATCCGAAAAGAAAATACCCTTGGGACGATAGTGAGGTGAAATGAATTCTTTTCGTATCTTTGCGCTCGTGAAAGCGATATAAAAGCAATAAAGCTATGAAGACAAAGAGAAAAAAGCAAGATCCGTTAGTCGAGTACATAAAGGCTAACCGGAAAGGCAGTCGTGAGGCCGAGTTAGAAAACCACGGCAGGCCGGTCAGTCATAACCGGATTCATGTATCGAAGAAAGTTTATAATCGTAAAAGAATGAAGGCAGATGCCCAGAGGCATCTGCCTTATTTGTTTTTAGTAGCCTAAAAGGAGACCTTAGTTCGCTGTATTGTTATTGATCGGTGTCTTTTCCTTGAACCATTCTACCAGTATCCCATTCTTGAAGCTTAGGATGTAGTAGCCTTCAGAGTAGTCGGCTATCGTCATGGTGACCGTCTTATAACTGATACTCTCTATGGGGCCGTCCGGGGTTATTCGTGCGCCAGCCGACTCAAAATCCTTTCCTAGTATCGATATAACCTTTTGCTTGGTCATCCCTAGCTCTATCTTATGCATCCGGTTGTCCATTTTATAAGGATTCATTACCGTAGCGCATCCCATCAATAGGAACATTGTCAGCAACACGTATATCCCTTTCACCATCTTCATCTCTCTTTTTGTTATTTGTTGTATTGGGGGCTAAAGTAGACATTATCCCGGATATATAGTAATACGAGGATATAAAAAAAAGAGGAAAACCTTTCGATTTTCCTCTTTTCCTAGAGCGGAAGACGGGGCTCAAACCCGCGACCCTCAGCTTGGAAGGCTAATGCTCTATCAACTGAGCTACTTCCGCAATAATATGTTGCGAATTAAAAAGGTGGGCAGTGATGGATTCGAACCACCGAAGGCGAAAGCCAGCTGAGTTACAGTCAGCCCCATTTGGCCACTCTGGTAACTGCCCCCTTGTTCTTAATTGCAGTGCAAAGGTACGATTTATTTTGAAACCTGCAAGCGTTTAGGCAGAAAAATTTACCATTTTTATTGCGGTAACCGCTGCCTCGTCCCCTTTATTGCCATATCTACCTCCCGCACGATCCTCGGATTGCTGCATGGTGTCGGTAGTTAACAGGCCGAAAATGAAAGGGATATCGTACATTAAATTCAATTCTGTAATGCCTTGAGTAACGCCGGAACAAACGTAATCAAAATGTGGCGTGTCGCCTCTTACGACGCATCCCAGAACGATCACGGCGTCTAATTCTTTAGTCTCGGCCAATCTTTTGGCTCCAAAAGTCAGTTCAAAACTTCCCGGAACTCGTTTAACTACGATGTTCTCCGGTTTCACCCCGTGCTTTTCAAGCGTGTTGCAAGCACCTTCCAATAACTTCTCGGTAATGTTCTTGTTCCATTCCGCAACTACGATGCCGATGTTCATCTCTGAAGCATCGGGTACGCTGTTGAAATCGTACTCGGATAAATTCTGATAAGCTGTAGCCATACTTGTCTCTTTAAAAGAAGAGGATGCCTTGTTTGACCGAGACATCCTCTGTTATACTATATAATATACTGTTTATTTATTTTCCTGCCGAAGCACGGGTGATATACTTATCGATATCGGATGCCTCCATGGAAGTGTAATACTTATCCTTGATAGTCGTGTAAGCCTTTACAGCCTTGTCATACTCTTTCAAGTTCTCGTAAGCGATACCGGCCTTCTTCAAGTAAATCGGGCTGATTACCTCATTGTCGGCCTCCTTGGCGGCTTTCTCGAAATAGCTGATGCCTTCTTTCGTATTACCCATGTTCACGTAGCAATCACCGATCAAGCCTGTAACCGCCGGAGATACCATTTGGTCCTTTCCGCTGAAAGATTTCAATAAATCGATCGCTTTCTGCGTATCGCCCATCTTGTAGTAGCAGATACCTGCGTAAGCTTTCGCCAAGTTTCCGGCGTCCGTGCTTCCATATTGGTCGATGATAGCCTCGAAACCTTCATAGTCAGCTCCATTGCCGTTTAAAGCCAAGGCGAAAGAATCTCTGGCGAAGTATTGCTCACCCTTGAACATGGCGGCGGCGGCTTTTTTCTCCTGAGGAACTAAATAACCATGCTTGATTCCCAAAACAGCTCCAACAACGAGTGCGACAGCTATTATACCGTAAATAATCTTCTTTGAATTGTTTTCAATGAATTGCTCCGATTTGGAGACAATCTCTTCTACTTCTAACTCCTTGTTGGTGTCCTTTTCTTTAGTAGCCATAATGTGTTATAGTTATTTATTAATTTTATCGCTGATTTTAAGCCATACCATACGGTTGGCGATTCAAAGCGCAAAAGTAGTTTTTTTTGCTGATATAATCTATACTTAGAAGTATATTTTTTAATTTTGTACGATTAATACGGTTTAGATGATACTAAAGAAGCTTTCTGTTCTCAATTACAAAAATATACTTCAGTCCGAGGTTATTTTCTCGCCCAAGATGAATTGCTTTTTCGGCAATAACGGGATGGGGAAGACGAATCTATTGGATGCCATTCATTATCTCTCGTTTTGCAAGAGTCATGTCAATACGCCTGATAGCCAGATAATAAACAATGATCAAGATCTTTGCGTGGTGCAGGGTAACTATGATTATGAGGGACGTGAGGAGGAGATTTTCTGTGCCATGCGGCGTAGGCAACGCAAACAGTTCAAACGGAATAAGAAGGAGTACGACAAGCTGTCCGAGCATATCGGCCTATTACCGTTGGTCATGGTCTCTCCGGCTGATGCCGACTTGATCCGGGGGGGGAGCGATGAGCGACGCCGTTTTCTGGACTTAATCATCTCGCAGCAGGACAAGCCTTATCTGCATGCGCTTATCCAATATAATAAAGCGTTGCTCCAACGGAATACGTTGCTGAAAGATCAGAGCATGGATGCCTCTCTTTATGAGGTATTGGAGATGCAGCTGGGTATGTACGGCCAAATCGTTTACGAGAAGCGGAAAAAACTGGTGGAGGATTTTACCCCGATCTTTAATGAGTACTACCAGACGATCTGCGGCTCTGCCGAGGAGGTAGGGCTACATTATATCTCGCAATTGGAGGAAACGGAGCTTGCCGGTAAATTGGCGATGAGCCGGGAACGGGATCGTATATTGGGCTATACCTCTTCCGGTATCCATAAGGATGAGCTGGAAATGACGTTGGGCGGGTACCTGATTCGCCGGGTTGGTTCGCAAGGACAGAATAAGACGTATCTGATAGCCTTGAAACTCGCTCAGTTCGCTTTCCTAAATAAACGGGGACAGACTACACCTATCTTGCTGTTGGATGATATTTTCGATAAGCTGGACGCTAGCCGTGTGGAGCAGATCATCAAACTGGTCAGCGAGAATGGCTTCGGGCAGATTTTTATTACGGATACGAACCGGAAGTATCTGGATGAGATCTTATTGGCTATGAATCATGACTATGCCCTCTTCCGTGTGGAACGTGGCGAGGTACAACCTATGGAGGAATAAGGATGCAGAGAAGAAATACACAGACATTGGGTGAGGTGCTTCGTGACTTTTTCGAGGATAATACCGAGTTGTACGAGAAAATGATGGAGATCCGGGTTCAGCGTGCGTGGGGAGAAGTTTTAGGGCCTACGATCATGCAGTACACACGTAATATATATGTACGTGATAAGGTGCTTCATGTCTCATTGACTTCCTCCGTACTTCGTAGCGAGTTGACGCTTTGCCGGGAACGGTTGGTGAAAAGCTTGAATGATTACGCGGGTGCCTCGGTCATTACCAATATCGTTTTTCATTGAGTGTGGCTTTACCATTCGCAATATTACTTACTGGGTCAAGTAACATATACTGCCCAGCCCCAGTAAGTATATATGGCTTGACCCAGTAAGTATATATTCTGCGGAGAGATCAATAGATGGTGTCTTCTGTTATTACGTAATCCATTTTCTTGTCGAGTGGCTCTACCGGGACTTGCGGTATCATCTGGAACCCGAAGCATATGCCAACCTTGGGAGCGTTGAGCGTGGAAAGAAGGCGGTCGTAGAATCCCCTTCCTCGTCCCATGCGGTTCTTGTCTTTATCAAAGGCGACTCCGGGCACGATAATCAAGTCGATCTCATTCTTTGGAACTTCTATGCCGTCCGCCTTAGGCTCTAATATCCCGAAAGGTCCGGGTTTTAAGGATTCCGGTCCTTCGTAAAGAAGCAATCTCAAATCATCACCAACGATCAAGGGCAACAGAAGCTTTTTCTTTTGGTACCATTTCTCGATAAAGCCGGCGGTCTGCACTTCTCCCGCTATAGCGTGATAAAGGGCGATACAAGAAGCCGCTTGGAACAGTTCCGTCTGTTCCAAGCGGTCCATGATCTTATCCGATAGCTCGCACAAGGTAATCCTCGAATATTCTTTCTTTCGAGAGGCCATATCTTTTCGTAGGGCCTGCTTGGCTGTGTAAGTCTCCATTCGCTGATTGTTTTAATAGTTCCGCGTTCGGCACGGATTTTCCCTCTTGCAAGATCTTGATCGCGCGTAATAAGGTAACGTCATCTTTTAGGAAAATGGGGTAGAAGCCCGCCTCGTCGAAGAAATTCCTTACGATATACGCTTGCAATTGGTTCTCGATTAACTTGCCGGATATATTAATTAATGTGGGACGTCTCTTGATGCCCTTGGTAGCGGCGAAGTTCACGAAGTCGGAAAGGAGCGGTTGTTGCTGCAAGTAATTATATAATTCCTCCCAAGTCTTGAATGAGCCTAGTTTCTCCCGATGGCGGTCTGAGTACTCGAGCGCATACAGGTAAAGCACGCCGCTATTTACCACATTTGAGTAGTAAGAGGTAACGCCACTCGTATCACGAGGGATAAAGATATCTGGCATGATACCGCCCCCGCCGTATACGGTACGTCCGCCTACGGTCTGGTATTTTAAGGAATCATCCATCTTGATGCTATCGGCCGAGTCAAACTCGCCGTGCATATATCGGTTATAGATATCTTGGTCGTAAGCGTCCGTATTACCCATCTCATATTTCTTCTGGATGCAGCGACCGGACGGCGTGTAATAACGGGCGATGGTCAATCGCATCTCTGAACCGTCGCTCAATGACATTTGAGTTTGTACCAGACCTTTGCCATACGTTCTTCGTCCGATAATCGTACCACGGTCGTTATCTTGGATCGCTCCGGAGAATATCTCACTGGCGGAAGCCGAGATCTCATCGGTCAATACTACGATCGGGGCGTCTTTACAAGTTCCGGTTCCGTTCGCGTATACGTCGGAACGGGGGAACGACTTACCTTCCGTGTAGACGATCAAGCGTCCTTCCGGCATAAACTCGTTAATCATATTGATAGCGGCATCCATATACCCGCCGGTATTACCCCGTAAGTCGATCACGAAAGAGGTACAGCCCGCTTGTTTTAACTTGGCGATCGCCGTGATGAACTCATTATAAGTATTCCGGGCGAATTTGCTAACCTTGATGTAACCTATACCTTTAGCCGCCTCATAAGAAACATCGACCGAATTAACTGGGACATCTCCACGGGTTACGTCAAAATAGAGCAACTCAGGAGAATTCCCTCGCTGTACGCCTAGTTTCACCGTACTGTTCTTTGCGCCCCGAAGTGTCTTCATGATCTCTCCTTGGTTCTTTTTCTTTCCGGAAAAAATAGAATCATTGATCGAGATGATCCGGTCGAAGGGCAGTAAACCTGCTTTCTCTGCGGGACCGCCGCTAATTACGCTAATCACTAGGATCGTATCGGTTTGCATATTAAATGATACGCCAATACCACTGAAAGAACCTTCCAGCTCCTCATTCACCACGGAAGCGTCTTCCGCGGGGATATATACGGAGTGAGGGTCTAATTCACTGAATATTTTCGGGATCGTACTCTCTACCAACTTAGACATGCTAACCGTGTCAACATATTGCTCGTCGATAATGTCCAAGATGGCATTTATCTTGTTGCCGCTGGAGTAGGACCGTTTTTTTCCTTGACTGATAGATAAATAATGGTTCCCAATAAAGATACCTAAAGCGATACTAGCTGCGATGATAACCGGGAGCCATACGGTCAGTCTTTTGTTTTTATCCATAAAAACGTTTTATTTATTCGTTCAAATCTATATAATCTACTATGATACCGGCACGCTTCAATAATTCGCAGCCGTCCGCTATTCGATAATTCTCGGAATAGACCACTCGCTTGATCCCGGATTGTATGATTAATTTCGCGCATTCAATGCAAGGGGAGGAGGTAACATAAATGGTCGCTCCTTTACTGCTGTTCGATGAGGCTGCCACTTTTGTGATGGCGTTAGCCTCCGCATGTAGAACATAAGGCTTGGTGACATTGTTCTCGTCTTCGCAAACATTTTCAAAACCGGCGGGTGTTCCATTGTATCCGTCGGATATGATCATTTTATCTTTTACTAATAATGCGCCCACTTGGCGTCGTTTACAGTACGAATTCTCGGCCCAGATAGCGGCCATTCGCAGGTAACGTTTATCTAATTCGTGCTGTTTTTCTGTTTTCTCGCACATTTGTTTACTCTTTTGTCTTTTAATCCAGACACAAAGGTAGTGATTATTTAGATTTACCGGGCTTATCGCCCGGTAAATTATTACTTCTTAATACCATTACGGATTAATAAGGCGTCTATCGTAGGCTCTTGTCCACGGAAACGCTTGTATAACACGGCGGGATCTTCCGTACCACCTTTGGATAAGATATTGTCACGGAAAGATTTCGCGACCTCCTTGTTGAAGATTCCTTTCGATTTGAAAACGGAGAAAGCGTCGGCGTCTAATACCTCGGCCCATTTATATCCGTAATAGCCTGCCGCGTATCCTCCGGAGAAGATATGTCCGAAGCTTGTGCCCATCAAGGCTTCCGGTACTTCCGGCATGATTACGGTCGGAGCCCAAGCTTTTTTCTCGAATGCCGCTACGTCACCGTCGAAAGGTTGCTCCAACGTATGCCATGCCATATCCAGCAAGCCAAAGCTTAATTGGCGGCAGCAAAGGTAGCCGGCGTTGAAGTTTGAGGCGTTTACCAAGCTTTGTATCATCTCTTGCGGGATTTTCTCTCCGGTCTGGTAATGAACGGCGATCTGATCTAAGAACTCTTTTTCAGTCAACCAGTTCTCCATGATCTGGGAAGGTAATTCTACGAAATCACGATAAACGCTGGTTCCCGAAAGGCTGGAATATGTTCCTTGCGCTAGCATGCCGTGCAAGGAGTGCCCGAACTCATGCAAGAGCGTGTTCACCTCGTCGAAACTTAACAAAGAGGGCTTCGTGTCTGTCGGACGGGTAAAGTTCATCACGATAACGATCTGAGGACGGCTATCTTTTCCGTCTTTATCTTTGTATTGAGCCTTGATATTGTTCATCCAAGCGCCGGATTGTTTTCCGTCACGAGGGAAGAAATCCGTATAAAGGATTGCTAGGAACTTACCATCAGCATCGTATACCTCGTAAGCGTCTACTTCCGGATGATAAACCGGGATTTTCTTGTTTTCCTTAAAGGTGATACCGTAGAGCTGGGTAGCTAATCCGAATACGCCTTTCTTTACGTTGCTCAACTCGAAATAAGGGCGAGTCATCTCGTCGTTTACCTTGAAGCGGATATCCCGTAACTTCTCGGAATAATAACTCCAGTCCCAAGGCATAACGGTGATATTCTCTTTCTCTGTACCTAACGCAAATCCTTCTACCGCATTGTATTCGTTGATCGCTATCGGTTTATAAGCTTCGAGTAACTGATTCAATAATTTGTATACGTTCGCTGAGTTTTTAGCCATTGTGTGTTCCAGCGCATATTCGGCGTAATTCTTGAATCCCATCAACTGGGCGATCTCTAGGCGGATATTAACGATCTTTTTGATAATGTCCTTATTGTCGAACTCATCCCCTTTATTTCCTACGCTCATGTATTCACGATACATTTTCTCTCGCAAATCACGCTTGTCGGAATAACGCATGAATGGAATGTAACTTGGAGCCGAGAGATTGAATAACCATCCGTTTTTATCTTTACTTTTGGCTAACATGGCCGCTGCGTCACGAGCACTTTCGGGTAAGCCGGATAGTTCGTTCTCGTCCATTATTAGTAATTCGAACCGGTTTTTATCTTTCAAGGCGTTTTGATCGAACTGCAAGGTTAACATGCTTAGGTCCATACTTAGCTTGCGGTATTTTTCCTTGTCATCTTTATTTAACGTAGCCCCATTCGCTTTAAACGACTCGTAAAGGTCTTCCAGCAATTTGGCATCCTCGGTAGAAAGGTTCAATTGTTCTTTTTTATCATAGATTGATTTGACCCGAGCAAGTAGTTTCTCATTTAAGAAGATGTTATTGGATGTCTGGGATAACTTCGGGGAGACACGTTGCGAGATTTCCATCATCTCGTCGTTAGCCTCTGCCCCTAATACATTAAAAAAAACAGAAGAGACTGTTTCCAATAATTTGCCGCTACGTTCCAGAGCTACTACCGTATTCTCGAAAGTAGCCGGTTGCGGGTTATTGGCGATCTCTTGCACCTCTTTTTCCATTTGCTTGATTCCTTCGTCGAAAGCGGGCTCATAATGCTCGATCTTGATCTTATCGAAAGGAGGGGTCTCGAACGGTGTTTTAAACTTCCCGAAGAAAGGGTTATTCGCTGCGTGTGTCATTTGAATTGCACTTAATAAAATTACTACATTATATAATAACTTCCTCATATTAAAAATTGTTTGAAAATTTCCGCAAAGGTAGGCATTTTAATCACAGGAACATTATCGGCATCTGTTTTTATATTCAGATTGATTTAAAATGAAAAATAGAACATTTCCTATGACTAAACCGAGGCTTGTTTTCGGGGGGCTGTACCTTGATTTTGAGCTTTGATGAATATGATGATAGGATTGATTTAACAAAAATTTATATGTTTGAAAACACTCCTTTAGAGCACCTTTCTTTTTAAAGCCTTGATCTATAAGTTTATCGTAGAAGAAGGATGCCTTTTTTTCTAAATAAATATAAAAGACAGTTTGTTTTTTTAGTTATTAAATAATACTTTTGATTCTCAGAAACGAAAATAATTTCATTTTGATATTAAAGAAAGTAACTTAAAACCCAAATACACATATGAGTTATCTTAAATTTGACAAAACAGTAATGATAAACCTGGAAGAGTCGCTGACTCGTGAGGTGCTTCGAACCAACCGTTTGGGAGCCTATCACTGCACTACTGTTGTTGATTGTAATACCAGGAAATACCACGGACTACTCGTTATGCCTGTGCCTGCGATTGATGATGACAACCATGTGTTACTGTCTTCTTTTGATGAGACGGTAATTCAACATGGTGCCGAATTTAATCTTGGGTTGCATAAATATGCAGGCGATAATTTCAGTCCCAAGGGACATAAGTACATCCGCGAGTATAGCTCAGAGACAGTACCTCGTACGCTTTACCGTGTAGGAGGTGTGATCTTCTCGAAAGAGAAAGTGTTTTCCATGTACGAGAATCGTATCATGATCAAGTACACGTTGGAAGATGCTCATTCCGCTACGACCTTACGTTTCCGTCCTTTCCTCGCTTTCCGTAGCGTGAAGAACTTAACGCAAGCCAATGGTAACGTGAACCAATCTTACGAGGAAGTCACAAACGGAATCAAGACATGTATGTATCCCGGTTATCCGGAACTGTATATGCAATTTAACAAGAAAGTTAAATTTGTGTATGAGCCGTATTGGTACAATGGAATCGAGTATCCGAAAGAACAAGAGAGGGGATATCCTTATCAGGAGGATTTGTATGTTCCCGGATATTTCGAGGTCCCTATCAAAAAAGGGGAGACTATTATTTTCAGCGCTGGCGATAGTGCAGTGGCAACTACCCGCTTGAAGGCACTGTATGAGAATGAGGTCGTAGCTCGTACGCCTCGTACTAGCTTCTTCAATTGCTTGAAGAATTCCGCTCAGCAATTTTATTTTCGTCCCAAGGAAGACGATGCTTATCTATTAGCGGGCTATCCATGGTTTAAAGTACGTGCGAGAGATTTGTTCGTAGCTCTTCCGGGTAGTACGTTGTCTATCGATGATCCGGTTCGTTTTGAGAAGATCATGCATACGGCGATGCCGGCGATGCGGGCGTATATGGAGAATGGGCGTTTCGATGCGGTGATTCGTGAGATCGAGCATCCGGATGTCTTTTTATGGGCGATCTGGGCGATCCAACAGTATGCTAAACATGAGGGCGTTGAAAAGGCACGTGAGCTATACGGCGATTTCGTGAAAGAGGTTATCGATTATATACGGGACCAGAAACATCCCGATATGAAATTGATGGAGAATGGTTTACTTTTCGCTAATGGAAAAGATAAGGCGATTACTTGGATGAATTCTACCGTAAACGGAAAACCTGTCGTAACTCGTTCCGGTTATATAGTGGAATTTAACGCTCTTTGGTATAATGCTCTTTGTTTCTATACGGAATTGATGGGGGGAGTACCTGTCGAGGGTATTGATCCGATTATCAAGTCGATGGATAAATCGTTCCCGGAAACCTTTGTGAACGGGTATAATTATTTGTTCGATTCCGTGAATGGTTCTACGGTAGATTGGAGCGTACGGCCTAATATGATTTTCGCTGTGGCATTGCCTTATTCCCCATTGACGAGGATGCAGAAACGTGCCGTGGTGGATATCGTGACGAAAGAGTTGCTTACCCCGAAGGGCTTGCGTTCCTTGAGTCCGAAGAGCGAAGGATATCGCCCGTATTATGTGGGGCCGCAATATGAACGAGATTTGGCTTATCACCAAGGTACTGCTTGGCCGTGGTTGTTAGGCGCCTATTTGGAAGCTTATTTGCGTGTATTCGGAAAGAGTGGCGTTGCTTTTGCTGAACGTATGTTGATAAGCTTGGAGGAGGAGATGTCATTACACTGTATCGGGACGATCCCGGAATTGTTTGATGGTAACCCACCGTTTACCGGACGTGGAGCTGTCTCTTTTGCGATGAATGTTGCGGCTATCCTCCGTGTTGTGGATTTGTTGAAGAAGTATAACGCCGAATAAAACTAAGTACCATTATGAAAGCATTAATGTTTGGATGGGAATTTCCTCCTCATATCTTGGGCGGTTTAGGAACGGCCAGTTTCGGTTTGACACGAGGCATGGCAATGCAGCCCGATATGGATATTACTTTTTGTATACCGAAGCCCTGGGGCGATGAAGACCAGAGCTTTCTAAAGATAGTGGGTGTCAACCAAGTTCCGATTGTTTGGAAGGATGTTGACCGTGAATATGTGCAGCAACGGGTTTCCAAAGCGGGAATGAACGCTGACCAGTATTATAAGTACAGGGATCATATTTATGCGGATTTCAGTTATCGTCATGTGACTGATTTAGGGTGCCTTGAGTTTTCCGGACGTTATCCGGATAATCTTCTGGAAGAGATCAATAACTATTCGATCGTTGCGGGAGTAATCGCTCGTACGGAAGAGTATGATATCATCCATGCGCACGACTGGTTAACTTATCCGGCGGGTATTCACGCTAAAAATGTGAGTGGTAAGCCTTTGGTCATCCATGTTCATGCTACGGATTACGATCGTAGTCGCGGTAATGTGAATCCGGATGTCTATGCGATTGAGAAGAATGGTATGGACAATGCAGACCATATCATAACGGTGAGTAATTTGACTCGTCAGACGGTGATTGAGAAATATCATCAAGATCCCTCTAAGGTAACGACCGTACATAACGCCGTAGAGCCTTTAAGTCCTGAGATTTTAGCGATCCCAGATAAAAAGGGTGTAAAGGATAAGGTTATTACATTCTTAGGTCGTATCACGATGCAGAAAGGGCCGGAATATTTCGTTGAGGCTGCCGCAAAGGTTTTGGCTAAGGCTCCTTATGCACGTTTCGTGATGGCTGGTAGTGGTGATATGATGGATCAAATGATTCGTTTGGCTGCGGCACGTAATATTTCAGATCGTTTCCACTTTACTGGATTTATGAAGGGTAAGCAGGTCTATGAGGTGTTGAAAGCCAGTGATGTATATGTGATGCCTTCGGTTTCCGAGCCTTTTGGTATCTCTCCGTTGGAAGCCATGCAATGTGGTGTACCCTCTATCATTTCTAAACAATCCGGTTGCGCCGAGATCTTGGATTATGCGATTAAGGTGGATTATTGGGATATTGAGGCGTTAGCGGATGCCATGTATTCTATTATTACTTATCCTGCCATGCATGAGTTCTTGAAAGTGGAAGGTAAGAAAGAGGTGGATAATATCAAATGGGAGTATGCCGGACAAAAGGTTCGTCGTATTTACGACAATGTGATAGGTAACAAATAAATTAACGACAAGACAAAAATAAAACAAACAATATTATGAAAACGATCTGCTTTTATTTTCAAATACATCAGCCGTTCCGTTTAAAAAGATATCGCTTCTTCGATATAGGTAACGACCATTACTATTACGATGATTTCCAGAATGAGGAGATTATCCATCGTATAGCTGAACAATGTTACTTGCCGGCTAACCGGACTATTTTGGAGATGATTAAGACCAGTGGTGGTAAGTTTAAGGTAGCGTTCTCTATTTCCGGCGTAGCGTTGGAGCAGATGGAGATTTATACTCCGGAAGTGATCGATAGCTTTAAGGAATTGGCGGCTACGGGGAATGTGGAATTCTTGTCTGAGACTTATGCTCATTCTCTTTCTTCCTTGGGAGATCCGGAGGAGTTCAAGCATCAAGTAAAGAAACAAGAAGATAAGATCAAGACTTTATTCGGGGTTAAACCGAAAGTGTTCCGTAATACGGAGTTGATTTACTCGGATGATATTTCCGCTATGGTTTCTGAGATGGGCTATAAGGGGATGTTGACGGAGGGTGCTAAGCATATCTTAGGTTGGAAGAGTCCGAACTATATGTATTCTTCTTGCGTAGCTCCGAAGTTGAGTTTATTATTGAAGAATGACCGTTTCAGCGAGGATTTATCGAACCGTTTCAGTGATTATAGTTGGAATGAGTATCCTTTGACAGCCGATAAGTATATGTCATGGATCGCTGCTACTCCGGATTCAGAGCAAATCATTAATTTGTTTATGAATTATGAGGTGCTGGGATCTTTGCATCCAGCTTCAACCGGTATTTTTGAGTTCTTCAAGGCTTTGCCTCGCTTTGCCGCAGATAAGGGTATTAGTTTCTCTACTCCATCGGAAGTATTTACATTGATCAAGCCGGTAGATTCTATCTCCGTTCCTTATCCGATCTCTTGGGTAGATGAGGAGAGAGATTGTAGTTCTTGGTTAGGAAATGTATTGCAGCAGGAAGCATTCCGTAAGATTAACGAGATCGGTGAGCGTGTTCGTTTGTCTCAGACTCGTCGTATCCGTCAGGACTGGTACTATCTGCAGAGCAGTGACCATTTCTATTATATGAGTACAAAGCATATGGGACAGGGAGGCTTTAGCCCTTACGATAATCCGTATGACGCATTTAATAACTATATGAATGTTCTTTCCGATTTCATTGTTCGTGTGAATGCGGAATTCCCGGAAAACATAGAGAATGAGGAATTGAATTCATTGCTTTCTACGATTAAGAATCAAGGAGAGGAGATCGAGAGTCTACAGAAAGAATTAGATAAATTAAAAAAGAAGGCGGCGAAGAAATAAGTCGTTAATTGATTTGACTAGACTATTTTTGGAGAGTGACGGGTCCTTTAGGGGGCCCGTTATTTTTTGCTTTGGAACAGTGCATAAAAAAAGCGAGATGTTCTTCTTCTCGCTTTTTTTGTATGAATACTTTTTATTATCTGGCATATTTACATGAAGTGATACCGATTTTCATTACTTCTTCATCTTTCCGTATTTTTACTCCTGAAGGGGCCAAATAGTTCGTGATTGCGGTTGTGATTGTTTGTACGCTACCATAATTGTTACTTTGGGTATAAGTCCAATCAACCGGTATGATAAGTAACGCCATATCTTTATCCGGATCTTTCTCTATCTGATATTTCAATAAATTGGCGAGATTCGGGAAAGAGTAAGTGCGAGTCGTCTCATTGTAAGCTTCCGATAAAAACGAGGTTACATTATTGTTTATCTGGTTGCCCTCAAAGAAACTTTTTACCGAATCCTCTGGCAATATTAATAGATAAGGAGGAGGAGCCAATGCATATTGCCAATCTTCTTGCGGCATCGCTTTTAACTCGAGTGGTAAATTATTCACGATACGCTCTTTCATGATCGGAGTGATTTCCTTTGTCGGAAGAACAATGCGTGTACAAACGCCGGCAGGAGTCTTAAAGAATGCATAGCTGTCGTTCGGTTGTAGCAATTGACTCATATCCGTATTTTTGAAACGACTTAGCTGAATAACCTCTTTAGTGACGGAGAAAGCTTCCCACGTGGTTATTAAAGAGTCTTTTCCTGCTGTGCTTTTAACCGCATAATTATAATATATCTTAAGGACAGAGCTAGCCACGGACAATATATTACCACTACCGAAGGTAGTTGTTACATAAAGCCCCGGGAAAAACTCATTGAAAGTTTCTTGATTCTTGAATGTACCCGGATTATTAATCGTTTCATCATAAAATTTTTGTCCGAACTCAGTAGGCATTTTAATGCTTACATGAGGGCTGTAACCATCAGAGTTTCTAAGGGAGTCGGATATACTTGTGTTATAAGCTGTATAAGCTTGAGCACCCATTGACTCTTGCATATTGCAATATTGCTTAGGGTCAATATTTGTATAAAAATTCTTTTGTAATGGACTTGTAATTTTAAAGATCTCCGCACGCATAGGCGCCAAGGAGTCTCCTACCCATACACCGTTTTTATTGGAACCATTATAATATATATTGAATTCCACCGAATCAATTTTTCCCTCATAAGGTGTATGCGCAAATTGAAAATCACTCGGACAATAGAATTGGCACATATAATCCGATACAAGGTTACCATACAGCGGATCGTAGAGTTCACCCAACTGGGCGCTAGTAGACCTTGCGTAAATAGAATCTAATTGCACCGTAGTGGCTTGTATCTGGAACGTGTCCATATATACCGCAATTGTATCGTCGCCTGGCTGAATACTTGTTCCTATCGAACTAAAATCATCATTACACCCGGCCAAAATGCTAGCACCAAGGCCAAGTCCAAGTATTAAAAGCTTGATTTTCATTACTACATTTATTATTTCGTGTTAGAATCCAATACCACGTCGTAGAACTTATTGAACTCGTCCATATAAGTTTCCGGTGACTGATAGGGAAGGAAAGGAGTATCTTTCTTGGCAGAGATATAATCAAGGACTTCTTGATTGATCGTCTCGCTACCTTGGATTACACCATCAGCGAAATCAATCGCTAATTTGGTTAAGGCCACAAAACTTGTATCTGCCTTGATTAACTTCAAGTCAGCTTCTTTGGCTCCGTCCGCCTTCAGTTTTGTCGCGAAATCTTTGTTTAGCGGGTTCTTGAAGTCATCGTTGTAGATCGAATAAACGATTTTCGCGTTACGCAGGCACGGGTCATCGGCATACATTCTCTTGATGTAAAGAGCCGTTAACGCTGACATCCAGCCATGGCAATGGATTACATCAGGAATCCAACGCAATTTTTTTACGGTTTCCAATACTCCGCGTACATAGAAGATCGAACGATCGTCATTATCTTCATACTCATTTCCATTCTCATCGCTGACCGTGGATTTCCGTTGGAAGAAATCCTCGTTGTCAATAAAGTAAACCTGCATCCGGGCCGATTGAATGGATGCTACCTTAATGATCAGAGGATGGTCCGTGTCGTCAATAATAAGATTCATACCAGACAGACGGATAACCTCGTGCAACTGATTGCGGCGCTCGTTGATATTTCCGAATTTTGGCATGAATGTCCTGATTTCGCGACCACGCTCCTGAATTCCTTGCGGCAAATTTCTACATATTGTCGCGATCTCGGATTCGGGAAGGTAGGGAGTGATTTCTTGGGCTATAAACAAGATTTTTTTTGCATCCATTCTGTAAACTAGTTTTATAAAGACGCTACAAAGATACGAAAAATCTTTTATTTACGGTAATTATTTAGTTGCTTTGCACCGTCAATTAAGCATCTATCTGATGAAAATAGTAAATAGTATTAAAGATTTGAAGGCTTATCTTGCTGAGGCAAAGCAGGATAATAAGAAAATTGGCTTTGTTCCTACCATGGGAGCACTGCATAATGGACATCTTAGCTTGGTACAACATTGCGTGAAAAACAATGATGTATGTGTAGTCAGTGTTTTTGTAAATCCAACCCAATTTAATGACAAACACGACTTGGAAACGTATCCCCGTACGTTGGAGGCTGATTGTGTGTTATTAGAATCTGCCGGCTGTGACTATGTATTCGCTCCCTCTGTAGAAGAGATGTATCCGGAGCCAGATACCCGTACGTTTGATTTGGGAACGGTATCTGAGGTAATGGAAGGCGCTAAGCGTCCGGGGCATTTTAACGGTGTAGCGCAGGTGGTAAGTAAATTGTTCTATATCGTGGAGCCGGATAACGCTTATTTCGGAGAAAAGGACTTCCAGCAGATCGCTGTGATCCGGGCGATGGTGAGACAATTGAATATCCCTGTAACGATCAATGCTTGTCCGATCGTTCGTGAAGGCGATGGCTTGGCCTTGAGTAGCCGGAATACCCGTTTGACACCGGAACAACGTCAAAAAGCTCCGTTAATTGCTCGTACGTTAAAAGAAAGTACTACCTTTGTGCCCGGAAAAAGCGTAGAAGAAGTGATTGACTATGTTGTCAATACGATTAATAGCGATCCTGTCATGGAAGTTGAGTACTACGAGATCGTAGATGGCAATACGTTAGAGTCTATCAAGAACTGGTCGGATACCGATTATCCGGTAGGTTGCATCACGGTATATTGCGGAGAGGTACGTTTGATCGACAATATCAAATACTAATTATAAGTCATACATGTTTATAGAGGTAGTAAAGTCAAAAATTCACCGGGTAACGGTAACGGAAGCTAACTTAAACTATATCGGTAGCATCACTATCGACGAGGATTTGTTGGACGCCGCTAATTTGATCGCGAACGAGAAGGTCTCGATCGTGAATAATAATAACGGAGAACGTTTTGAGACGTATATTATCAAGGGCGAACGTGGCTCGGGAGTGGTTTGCTTGAACGGAGCGGCTGCCCGTAAGGCTCAACCCGGAGATATTATTATCGTTATGTCGTATGCCATGATGGATTTCGAGGAGGCGAAAACATTCAAGCCTTCCGTGGTATTTCCCGATACGGCGACAAATAAGTTGATATAGCAGACGCTAGGCTTTGTAGAGATCTCTAATCATAAGAAAAGCTCGTCGGGATGCGGCGGGCTTTTTTTATCTTCATAAATTTAAGTAATGAGCGAGTTATGTACACGAACAGGAATATATGGAATGTTAGCTACCCGATCTTTTTGAGCTTGTTGGCGCAAAACGTGATAAACGTGACTGATACGGCTTTTCTAGGTAGGGTTGGTGAAGTCGAGTTGGGGGCTTCCGCTATGGGAGGACTTTATTATATCTGCGCTTTTACGATCGCCTTCGGTTTTAGTACGGGATCTCAAATCGTGATTGGCCGTAGAAACGGAGAGGGACGTTATGACCAGATAGGGCCTGTCATGATACAAGGCGTTTTCTTCCTATTGTCGCTGGCTGCTATATTGTTCTTGTTTTCTCGTTTTTTCGCGGGAGATGTGATGCGTGTATTGATTTCTTCGGACGCTATCTTGAATGCCACGGAGGAATTTTTGGATTGGCGTGTGTTTGGCTTCTTCTTCTCTTTCGTGAACGTGATGTTCCGGGCTCTTTTTATTGGTATTACCCGTACAAAGGTGTTGACATTGAACGCTGTCTTGATGGCAATGACGAATGTCTTACTGGATTATCTTTTGATTTTCGGACATGCCGGATTCCCAAAGATGGGCATTCAAGGGGCGGCTATCGCTTCCGTCATAGCCGAGGCGGTATCGATTCTCTTTTTCGTGGTTTACACGAGACTTACCGTAGATATACGTAAATATGCGCTTAACCAGATTCGTTCTTTCGATTTTGGCTTGTTGAAACGGGTGCTGGATATTTCCGTGTTCACGATGCTGCAATATTTCTTGTCTATCGCTACTTGGTTTATGTTCTTTATCGCTGTGGAGCATTTGGGGCAACGGGAGTTGGCGGTGGCGAATATCGTACGTAGTATTTACGTCGTGATGTTGATTCCCGTTAATTCCTTAGCGACCACGACAAACACGTTCGTGAGTAATAGTATCGGGGCGGGAGCGATCAATCAAGTTATGCCGACTATCAGGAAGATCTGTAAGTTATCGTTGGGCATTATGGTCGTGTTTGCCGCTATTGTCAGTTTGATGCCGGGATGGGTCGTGTCTGTTTATACGAATGACGCTTCATTAGTGGCGGCCTCGGTTCCATCCGTTTACGTGATTGTCGGTTCTTTATTGATCGGATCGGTAGCTAATGTGGCGTTCAACGGGGTGTCGGGTACGGGAAATACACGTTCTGCGCTTTTTATGGAAGCGGCGGTATTGATTCTGTATGTGCTTTTTGTATATGTCGCGGGGATGCGTTTGCGTTTGCCGGTAGCCGTATGCTTCTTGACAGAGGCTATTTACTATAGTGGATTGCTCGTCGCTAGCGTAATCTATTTAAAGAAAGCCTCTTGGCAAAATAAGAGAATATAAGTATATGAGGGGAAAAAAACACGTACGTCTTTTTTCGAAAACACGTACGTGAATTCTGAAAAACATGTACGTGTTTTTTTGAACTGTGAATATTGGGAAATTGTTCGTATTTTTGTATTGTAATCAAATAAGAAAGGTAACTCATGTCCACGAAGCAATGTGAAGATATGTTGGTAGGAAAAGGAGTACGGCCTACTGCCGCACGGATCCTTGTCTTGCAAAAATTATCAGAACGAACCAGCCCGGCTTCCCTGTTCGAATTGGAGGCGGAGTTGGAGACGTTGGATAAATCGACCATTTCCCGTTCATTGGCCTTGTTATTGGAACATCATGCGATCCATTCTTTCGAAGATGGTAGTGGCTCTATAAAATATGAGATATGCCAGAGCCGTTCGGAGACATGCCCAGTGGGTGATAGGCATATTCATTTTTTCTGCGAGGTATGCCGTAAAACCTCTTGTTTAAATAATATCAAGATCCCGGTCGCTCAATTGCCGGAAGGATATATAATGGATACCATTAATTATACGGTAAAGGGTGTTTGCCCATTGTGTAATAAGCGACGTTTTCAGAAACCCTGATAATTTGCAATCAAGTTGCAACTCCCTTCTCTTACCTTTGTACCGTAATCAAGAAGTAAATAATTAAAATAGATAAGATTATGAGTACAACATGTGGATGCGAACATTGCCATTCGCACGGAAGTTCCGGTTTATGGATGCCGACGGTTTCTTTCGTTTTGTTGGTGATAGGACTTATCGGGAAGTACTCGGGGATAAGTTGGTTTGCTGAGTCTTGGATAGAGGCCATTTGGTTTCTGGTCGCTTTTTTGCCGGTAGGACTTCCTGTTATGCGAGAAGCTTGGGAAGCGGCTTTGCGGAAAGACTTTTTTAGTGAGTTCTCGTTAATGGCGATCGCCTCGATCGGGGCGTTTTGTATTGGGGAGTATCCCGAGGCCGTAGCCGTGATGCTTTTCTATACGGTAGGAGAGAGGTTGCAACTTCTAGCCGTGAATAAAGCCTCGAAGAATATCAGTGACTTATTAGATGTCCGGCCGGAACGAACGGATGTATGGCGGACGGGTACATATATGAATGTATCTCCGAAGGATGTGAAAGTAGGCGAGCGGATCGAGGTGAAGCCCGGCGGACGTGTGCCTTTGGATGGCGTTTTATTGGAAGCCGAGGCACAGTTCGATACCTCGGCATTAACCGGGGAAAGTATGCCTCGTTCTATCCGTGAGGGTGAGGAGGTGCTTGCCGGAATGATCGTGCAGGGGCAGGCGGTACGTATACAAGTGAATCGGCCGTACGAGCAAAGTGCCTTGGCCCGTATTTTGGCTTTGGTGAAAGATGCCTCGGAGCGGAAAGCGCCGGCGGAATTGTTTATTCGGCGTTTCGCACGGATTTATACCCCAATCGTGATTCTTCTGTCGTTTCTAATCGTGTCGGTTCCTGCTTTGGTAGGGATGGTGACGCCTTCTTTCCTGTATGTTTTCTCGGATTGGTTATATAGGGGATTGGTTTTCTTGGTTATTTCTTGTCCTTGTGCCTTGGTTATAAGTGTTCCGCTCGGGTATTTCGGTGGTATAGGCGCCGCTTCTCGTGCCGGGATATTATTTAAGGGCGGTAATTATTTAGATGCGATCACACGGGTAAATACGGTAGCGTTCGATAAGACCGGTACATTGACTACCGGGCGTTTTGAGGTCACAACGGTGGAAAGCACGGAGATCCCGGTTTCTGATCTTTTGAGTATTTTGTTATCAGTAGAGCGGAAAAGTACCCATCCGGTAGCGCAGGCTGTAGTTCGCTATGCGGAAAAACAAGATAGCGTGCCGATGGAAATCACTGACATGCGGGAATTGGCAGGGCATGGTGTCGAGGCTATCGTGAACGGTCGGCAGGTGCTTGTCGGTAACATTCGTTTATTGGCCGAACGTGATATTCCTGTCCCGAAGGAATTATCCGATAGTGTTTCTACCGTGGTGGTTTGTGCGATCGATGGGAAATATGCGGGGCATCTTCTCCTTTCGGATACCTTGAAGAAGGATGCCGTGGATGCGATTCGTCGGTTAAAGGATCTGGATGTTAAAGATATTTGCTTGTTGTCCGGGGATAAGCAAGAGATCGTGAATCAATTCGCTGAGCGTTTGGGTGTCGATAAAGCGTATGGTAATCTGCTGCCGGAGGATAAAGCCGCTTATATAGAGCGATTAACGGCGGAGCCGGATAAGTCGGTTGCCTTTGTGGGCGATGGGATGAACGATGCGCCGGTACTGGCTTTAAGTGATGTCGGTATTGCGATGGGTGGATTGGGATCGGATGCGGCCATCGAGAGCGCGGACGTGGTTATCCAAACGGACCAGCCCTCTAAAGTAGCGGAAGCTATTTCTATCGGACGTGCTACCCGGAATATCGTCCGTCAGAATATCGTGGGATCTATTGGCGTGAAGGTGATAGTCCTTGTGGCGGGAGCCTTCGGTTTTGCCACGCTTTGGGAAGCTGTTTTCGCGGATGTAGGCGTATCTTTGCTGGCGGTTCTTAATTCGATCCGTATACTAAAACGTTGAGAAGTGAAGAATTTCGAGATCGCTTTCATCGCATACTCATCTCTTTTTCGTACCTTTGCCCCTTAATCCAGTAGAAAATAATATAAATACACATACGAATTATGTTTGAGAACTTAAGCGAAAGGTTAGACAGATCGTTTAAACTGTTGAAGGGCGAAGGCAAGATTACCGAGATCAATGTGGCGGAAACATTGAAGGATGTGCGTAAAGCGTTGTTGGATGCCGACGTCAATTATAAGGTTGCCAAGAGTTTTACGGATACGGTAAAAGAGAAGGCTTTAGGACAGAACGTGCTTACATCGGTTAAGCCTAGTCAGTTGATGGTTAAGATTGTTCACGATGAGTTGGCCAGCTTGATGGGAGGTACGGCAGTCGACGTGAATTTGCAGGGAAATCCCGCCATTATATTGATGTCCGGTTTGCAAGGTTCGGGTAAGACTACTTTCACTGGTAAACTAGCGTCTTTATTAAAGACCAAGAAAAATAAGAAACCATTATTAGCCGCTTGCGACGTGTATCGTCCGGCAGCTATCGAGCAGTTGCGTGTAGTCGGAGAGCAGGTAGGTGTTCCGGTATACATGGAATTGGAGAATAAGAATCCGGTGGAGATCGCTATGAACGCTATCCGCGAGGCACGGGCTAAAGGCAATGACGTCGTGATCGTGGATACCGCCGGTCGTTTGGCTATCGATGAGCAGATGATGAACGAGATCGCCGCTATCAAGAGCGCTATCCAGCCGGATGAGACCTTGTTCGTGGTAGATGCCATGACGGGTCAGGATGCCGTGAATACCGCGAGGGAATTTAATGAGCGGCTGAACTTCGACGGCGTCGTACTTACGAAGTTGGATGGTGATACCCGTGGTGGTGCCGCTTTGTCGATCCGTACGGTTGTTGATAAGCCGATTAAGTTTGTCGGTACGGGCGAGAAGATGGATGCCTTGGATATTTTCCACCCAGAACGTATGGCGGATCGAATCTTAGGCATGGGTGATATCGTGTCTTTGGTGGAACGTGCGCAAGAGCAATATGACGAGGAAGAAGCGAAACGTTTGCAGAAGAAGATCGCTAAGAACCAGTTCGATTTTAACGACTTTATCTCCCAGATCCAACAGATCAAGAAGATGGGTAACTTGAAAGAGTTGGCATCCATGATCCCGGGTGTAGGAAAGGCATTGAAAGATGTGGATATCGATGATAACGCGTTCAAGAGTATCGAGGCTATCATTTATTCGATGACTCCGGATGAGCGCAGCAACCCGGCTATCTTGAATGGCTCACGCCGTCAGCGTATCGCTAAAGGTAGCGGTACGAGCATCCAGGAGGTGAACAAGCTGATCAAGCAATTTGATGAGACCCGTAAGATGATGCGTATGCTTACTTCCGCGAAGTCGGGTAAGATGAAGCTACCTTCGATGAAGCCTTCGTTCAGACGTTAATTAACAGGAGACAATCAATAATATGGAAGAACAACATTATCAATTGCTGGATGGTAAGGCCGTTTCCGCTCAGATGAAGAAGGAGATGGCTGAGGAGGTAGCCCAGATCAAGGCTGCCGGAGGTAAGATCCCTCACTTGGCTGCTATTTTGGTGGGCCATGACGGTGGTAGCGAGACTTATGTGGCTAGTAAAGTCAAGACTTGTCAGGAGATTGGTTTTAAGTCTACCTTAATTCGCTTTGAGGAGGATGTTACGGAGGAAGAATTGCTTCGTAAGGTCGATGAGTTAAATAATGATCCGGATGTGGATGGCTTTATCGTACAGCTTCCGCTTCCGAAACATATATCCGAGCAGAAGGTGATTGAGGCGATCGATTATCGTAAAGACGTGGACGGTTTCCATCCGATTAACGTGGGACGTATGTCTATCGGTTTGCCTTGTTTCGTATCGGCTACGCCTGCCGGTATCTTGGAATTATTGAAGCGTTATCATATCGAGACGCAAGGAAAGCATTGCGTGGTTTTGGGACGCAGCAATATTGTCGGCAAGCCGATGGCTACCTTGATGATGCAGAAATCTTATCCGGGCGATTGTACGGTGACCGTATGCCATAGCCGTTCTAAGAACTTGAAGGAGATGTGCTTGTCTGCTGATATTATTATCGTGGCTTTAGGTGTTCCTGAATTCTTGAAAGGGGATATGGTGAAGGAAGGCGCCGTGATCGTTGACGTGGGAACAACCCGTATGCCAAGCAGCGTAACCAAGAGCGGATTTAAGTTAACGGGAGATGTCTTGTTTAACGAGGTCGCTCCTAAATGTTCCTATATCACTCCGGTTCCGGGTGGCGTAGGGCCTATGACAATCATTTCTTTGATGCGTAACACATTGTTAGCGGGAAAGAAAGCGATCTATAAGTAAGTGGATGGATAAAAAAGTTCGCAAAAGGTTTGTGTAATCAGAATTTATACCTATCTTTGCGCCGTCTTAAAGGGAGAATCCTTTGAAAGGCGGATATGGTGAGAGTAGCTCAGTTGGTTAGAGCATCGGATTGTGGTTCCGAGGGTCGTGGGTTCGAGCCCCATCTTTCACCCATTGTGGTTTTTTAGATAAAAATCTTGTTATGAATAAAACAAGGTTTTATGAACCAAGGCGTCTGTGAAGAATGAAAGGTTTTTTTATATGGTGAGAGTAGCTCAGTTGGTTAGAGCATCGGATTGTGGTTCCGAGGGTCGTGGGTTCGAGCCCCATCTTTCACCCTAGAATGAGAAAAGGATATGTCTATTAGGGCATATCCTTTTTCTATTTCTTATAATGGGCATTGTAAGTCTTTTATGATGCCCATCATAAGGAGCTTACAATAGGCATTGTAAACTCCTTATAATAGCGATCGTGCTGACCTACTCTTCGGTATATAAACCTTCTCTTGATAATTGCTTATCCAGATTCGCTACACCGAGGGCTATGATAGCGGTAACAGTAGCCGTATGTTCTTGGTATTCGGGGATGTTCTTTGTGTATAAATCCCGTTCCGTATGCCAGATTTCGCCGTAATCAAAATCATATCCTTTGAAATCCTCTGTGGTGAAACCTAATGTGGGGACACCTTCGATGGCGAAAACTGATGCGTCTGTTCCCCCCATGCGTGTCGGGCGTTTACGGGGTTCACGAACTTTTACCTCGAAAGGATAGTCCGGACGGATTTTTTGGATGGGTTCGCTGATCTTCACGAAATCATCATACATGGCTTGAGGGACGGAGATACCGACAGGAGGTTCCGGGCCACCGTCACGATTGAACAAATTAGCGATTTTGGGTAATTTATCCTTATGCGCTTTCACCCAAGCTTGTGCTCCTAATAAGCCAAATTCCTCACCGGCGAATCCGATAAATAAGATCGTGCGCTTAGGCTTGGCTCCGGATTTGGCGATCATGCGAGCGGCTTCCATCATCGGTCCGATTCCAGTACCGCAATCGATGCCTCCGGTAGCCACGTCGAAAGCATCTAGGTGACCGCTGATAATAACATATTCGTCCGGGTATTTGCTGCCTTTGATAGACGCTACGACATTATGGTATTTAACCGGGCCTAATTTAAAATGATTACGAATATCGAACTCTAGTTCGAATGTACGTCTCTCTTTCACCATTTGTTCGATGATCGCGAATTGATGCTCGTCTAATTTGATATCCGGAAGTTCCGGCAGATTGTCGAAGTTCGTATTCGGGTCGTTCATC
The DNA here is from genome assembly GCF_003635425.1 of Parabacteroides sp. AF27-14. Classification (NCBI taxonomy): domain Bacteria; kingdom Pseudomonadati; phylum Bacteroidota; class Bacteroidia; order Bacteroidales; family Tannerellaceae; genus Parabacteroides; species Parabacteroides sp. AF27-14. Next base: position 256,199 of record NZ_QTLZ01000001.1, on the reverse strand, counting down.
ATTTTCCGGTCGTATAACGCACGGATAGGTACGGTGGAGGATTGGATAAAACCTAAAGCTCCGGCCTCGCACATTTCCTTATAATATAATCCGGGGAATTCTTTATAAGGCAACATCTCGTTTTTCTCCCCGTTTTCCCAGTTGCGGCGTCTTAGATCATTGTTTTTCTTCATGATCTCGTTGTTCTCTTTCTTGATCTCCGCACGGATGGAATCTCCCGAGGCGGAGCGGTCGATAGGCCAACCTACATTTTTCCCTGAGATAAGAACCCAAGCACCATTTAATCTTCCTTTGATTTGCTGGAACTCCTCGTCGTTACGAGGCTCCATCACCGCATGCCCACGTTGCACGCCTTTCGTTCCGGAAGTGTAGGAAGGGGTGGCGAAATGCAGGATCATTCCGTTGTCGCTCAACAAGCGTCCGAACCAAGGTCCTCGATTAAAGCCGACAGGGACGGTACCGGCCTCTTCTAATTGGACATCGAGTCCCCAACTCTTAAACTCACGCACCATCCACTCGGCGGCGTTCTCATAAGCGTCGGAACCTATTAAACGTCCGCCAAAGCGGTTTGTAAGGATATCCAGCTGATGCATCACTTGATTATCGTTCTGACCCATCTCGATGATTTTTTTTACGGCAGCGTCCTGAGCTGGTACAGGGGAGACTGTCATGCAGGCTAATGCCGCACAAACAAGTAAGATTTTTCTCATAAAGTAGTGTTTATTTCATTGATATGACTGTTTATTATTCAGTGTATGCAAATAAAGGAATAAATTTTGACTTATTGCAAATGAAATGGCAGTTTCTTTTATAACTTTGCGGAGTAAACAGATGGTGAATGAAAACAATGCGTAGCTTGAAGTGGTTAAGACCCCTCTTGGTAGTACTCTTTATGAGTTACTACGTGGGTGGCACGGCCTTTACCCATACGCATCATTTCCTAAACTATAGTATCACTCACTCTCATCCCTATCTGCCGGGAGCCGATGGCTTGCCTCATCATGAGCATAGTACGGTAGCGTTTAATACGATTGAAGAGCTGACCGAATTGTGTATGGAGTTAATTCCGTACTTACCTTTGGTTATGGCTTGGGCGCTTTTGATGGTAGTGCTCGTCTTTCTAAAGAAAGAGGTTGTCTTGCGTCTTGTGCGGCGTGGCGAATCCCGTGCGCCTCCCTCGTTTGGTATAGTAATTTGAATCAAGCATTAGAATCACTTTTTATACTAAACATTTTACGCATCTTATATGAAATCTATATTTTTACTATTGCTTCCAGCGATAGTACTATGCTCTTGCCATACCCAAAAGCAAGAGGATGAGTCTGCGCATGCCGTAACACTCAAAGGGGATATTATACATATCGGTTCCGAATCTCCTGTTTTATCCAAGTTGACAAAGGAAACGGTTAAACGGGAACCTTACCGTATGGAGTTTACCACCTCGGGGGTCGTACAGGCGATTCCTTCTAATTACGCGGAGGTGGCTTCACCGGTAAGCGGGCGAATTACGAAATCGTTCGTTCGCTTAGGGCAGAAAGTGGCCCCGGGTAGTCCGATCTTCGAGATTAGCGCTCCCGCTGTTTATGAGGCGGGGAAATCTTATTACCAAGCTCGCCAAGAGATGGAACTGGCCTTGAAAAGCTTGAATCGGGAGAAAGACTTGATGAAAAACAAGGTTGGTGTCCAAAAGGAATTGGAAGAGGCCGAGGTGAATTACGAGTTAAAGAAAAAAGACTATGAGAATATGGTAGCCGCATTGAAAGTCTTTCAGATTAATCCGGATGAAATGGCTTTGGGGCAACCATTGATCGTTCGCTCGCCTATAGCCGGTGAGGTCGTGAAAGATCGGATCGTAATCGGGCAATATATGAAAGAGGACGCCGAGCCAGTAGCTGTCATCGCCGATTTGAGCAAGGTATGGGTGGTCGCCCATGTAAAAGAGAAGGATTTGAGTTTAATACAGGCTTTGGATGAGGTGGAAATTCGGTTGGTAGCCATGCCGGATAAACCGATATCGGGAAAGATTTATCATATCAGCGAGATGCTGGACCCCGATACCCGTTCGGTGGAGGTCTTGATCGAGTGCGATAACAGTACCCGTTTGATGAAACCGGAGATGTACGGCACGGTCAAGTTGAGCGACCGTGAGGCGGAGGTAATCCGTATACCTACTTCCGCTATCTTGCAGGAAGAGGAGAATATGTACGTATTGGTGGAATTGGGGAATAACGATTATCGGAAACAAAAGATCGAGACCGGCCTTACTGAAGATGGCAAGACGGTGGTTTTATCCGGCTTGAACGTAGGTGACGAGATCGTAGCTACGGGAGCGTTTTATTTACTTGACGCACGCTAACGGATTATGAAAAGGATTATTTACTTGGCGATACATCGGCGAGGACTGATGTTCGTGTTATTTCTGTTCTTAGCGATCGTTGGTTATTATTCTTGGACGCGGTTGGCGATAGATGCTTATCCGGATATCGCCGATACCACCGTGCAAGTCGTGACGCAAGTTCCCGGATTGGCCGCCGAGGAGATCGAGCAACAAATCAGTATTCCGATCGAGCGGGCTATGAATGGTCTGCCGGGACTAAACGTAATGCGTAGCAAGAATACGTTTGGTTTATCTACGGTCGTATTGGTTTTTGATGATGGTATTGAGGATTATTGGGCCCGGCAACGTGTACAAGAGCGGTTGGTAGACGTGGAGCTTCCTTATAATGCGGTTCCCGGCTTAAATCCTTTGACTTCGCCGACGGGAGAGATCTTTCGTTATGTGGTGGAAAGTGACCGTTTAGACTTGAGGGAGTTGACCGATTTGCATAAATGGGTAATTATTCCGAGACTGAAACAGGTTACGGGTGTAGCGGATGTAAGTAATTACGGCGGTATCACTACCCAATATCAGATCGAGGTGAACCCTTATAAGATGGAGCAATACGACATTACCTTAGGGGATATTACGGAAAAGATAGAGAAGAATAACGTGAACGCCGGTGGTAGTATGTTAAGCCGGGGGGATTTGAGTTATGTGATCCGTGGAATCGGTCTGGTTAAGGACTTGGAAGACTTGGGACATATCGTGATCAAGACCGTGAATGGTGTCCCGGTCTACTTGAATGATATCGGTAAACTGAAATACGGAAACTTGGAGCGTAAGGGCGTTTTAGGTTTTACGGACGATACCCGTGATTACTCCGATGGCGTGGAAGGTATCGTGCAAATGCTTAGGGGGGAGAATCCGTCCCGGGTGTTGGATGATGTGCATAAGGCGGTAGACGAACTAAATAACGAGACACTTCCCGAGGGAACCCGTATCCATCCGTTTATGGATCGTACGGATTTGGTTAATACGACCTTGCATACTGTATCGCATACGTTGTTCGAGGGTATGGTACTGGTTGTCTTAGTACTGATCTTATTCTTGGGGAGTTGGCGTGGCGCTTTGTTGGTGGCCTTAACCATTCCCTTGTCTCTATTGATTGCCTTTATCTTGATGCATGTTACGAATATTCCTGCGAACCTACTTTCCCTAGGCGCTATAGACTTCGGTATTTTGGTAGACGGAGCGATCGTGATGATGGAGACGGTCTTGAAGAAAAGGGAACGGCATCCGGATGAGGTATTGACGGAAGATTCGATCTTGCGCCGTACGACTGAGGTGGCTCGCCCGATCTTTTTCTCTACATTAATTATTATAACGGCCTATCTTCCTTTGTTCGCTTTTGAGCATATTGAGAAGAAATTGTTTACGCCGATGGCTTATACCGTAGGGTATGCTTTGCTGGGCGCTTTGTGCGTGGCCTTGTTCTTGATTCCGGGATTGGCCTTTTATGCGTATCGTAAGCCGGGAAAGATTTACCATAATCGTTGGTTGGAGAAACTTTCCACGGCTTATCATTCACAAATTGCCCGATTGATGGAGAAGCCAAGACGGGTTATTGTACCGTTACTGGCGATATTGCTGGGAGCGGGGATTTTAAGTTATACCGTAGGAAAAGACTTCTTGCCTCCGTTGGATGAGGGGGCGATCTGGATACAGGTACAGCTTCCTCCTGGTATTTCCATTGAGAAATCTAAGGAGATGGGGGCAGAGCTTCGGAAGACTTTGAAAGAGTTTAAGGAAGTCTCATATGTAATGACCCAAGTAGGTCGCGATGATGAGGGGGCGGAAGCGTTCTCACTCTCCCATGTGGAGTGTGGCGTGGGATTGAAGCCCTATAGTACATGGGAGTTCGGTAAGACGAAAGCGGATTTGATCGAGGAGATGGCAGCTAAGTTGGAGACTATGCCCGGCTACTCGGTCGGTTTTTCACAGCCGATCATCGATATGGTGATGGATCAGATCGCCGGGGCTCATAGTGATTTGGCGTTGAAGATCTATAGCGATGATATTACGGAAAGTCGCCATATCGCGGATCAAGTCGCTAATGTGTTGAAGGAAATACCGGGTGCTGCCGACGTAGCGGTAGATCAAGAGCCTCCGTTGCCGCAATTGCAGATTATCGCGGATCGTGCCCGTATCGCCCAGTATGGCTTGAACGTGTCGGATGTGGCTGATTTGATTGAGTTAGCGATCGGTGGAGCCTCTATTTCCCAGATATTTGTCGGAAGTAAAAGTTATGACGTGATTTGTCGTTTCGATGACGCTAGCCGCAATTCTCCCGAACGTATCGGTAATCTATTGCTGACTACCGGTTCCGGTACGAAGATTCCTCTTTCGCAAGTAGCGGAGATTAAGATGACAACCGGTGCCAGTACGATTACCCGTGAGATGAATAAGCGGCACTTGACGGTACGGGTTAATTTACGTGGCGTGGACTTGACGGCGTTCTTGAATAAGGCGAATGCGTTGATTGATAAAGAGGTGAAATACGATCATGATTCCGTGCATTTGAAATGGGCCGGACAGTTCGAGAACCAGCATCGTGCGTATGCCCGTTTGGGGGCTGTGGTTCCTTTGGCGTTGGGACTGATGCTGCTTCTGTTGTTTGCGGCTTGCGGTAAATTCCGGCAGGCGGCTTTGATGATGAGTGTCGTTCCCTTGGCTTTGTTTGGTGGTATGTTGGCGTTGAATGTGCGGGGAATGACATTGAATGTTTCCTCGGCGGTTGGTTTTATTGCCTTGGTCGGTGTCGCTATCCAAAATGGCGTGATCATGATTTCCCATATCAATAACTTACGTACAAGGGAACGAGATTTGAAAGATGCGGTGATAACGGGAACTAAGCACCGTTTCCGTCCGATCTTGATGACGGCTACGGTTGCGGTCTTGGGATTGCTTCCTGCCTCTGTTAGTACAGGTATCGGTTCGGACGTGCAGCGTCCCTTGGCTACGGTAATCGTTTACGGGCTTTTATTTGCTACGGTTATTACGCTTTATGTACTTCCCGCTTTATACTATATGATCGAGAAACATTATGAGGGGAAGGATTTGACGCCGGTATCGGAGGAAAAAGAGCTGCACGCTTAATCCGGAGGTGGAATTAAAAAGATATACTATGTTTAGATTAGAAGATATGAAGAAATATATAATCCTGTCGTTACTCTGCGGATGCTTATCCGTGAATGCCCAGACCATGGTTCCGCTTACGTATCGGCAATATATGGAGCGGGTTGCGGAAGGCAACCTTGAGTATGCGTCGGAGAAATTGAATGTGCCGGCCGCTAAGGCTGAGGTAACGGTGGCAAAGGTGTTTAACGATCCGAACCTTTCCGTGTCTTATTTCAATAATGAGAATAATTCCTTGCAAATGGGAGAAGGTGTTGAAGTAGAACTGAGCAAAACTTTCTCTTTTGGAAAACGGGGTGCGAATATCTCATTGGCACGTAGCGAGAGTGAGTTGACCGAGGCTTTGTTGGCCGATTATTTCCGGAATCTCCGGGCAGACGCTACGATTGCTTATATGGAAGCCTTGAAGCAACATGAGTTGTATAAGGTAAAGGAGAATGCCTATGAGAATATCCGGACATTGGCGGAGAGCGACAGTATCCGTTTCTCATTGGGGCAAATCCGTGAGGTGGATGCTACGCAGAGCCGGGTAGAGGCCGGGGTCTTACGAAACGAGTTGTTGCAAGCCGGAGCGGAATTAAAGAATGCTTTCTCGAACTTAAACTTCTTGACGGGGACTTTCAGTACGGATACTTTATTTCACCCAGAGGCTGAGTTACGTACGGAGCCTCGGGATTTTATCCTTGCCGACTTAATCACGGCGGCAAGCGAGGGGCGTACGGATTTGGTAGCCGCCTTAAAAAACAAGGAAGTGGCCGCTAGAGCCTTGAAAGTAGCTCGCCGGGAGCGGAATACGGATGTGGATTTGTCTATCGCCGTAAGCCGTAACGCCCGGGTTTATAATGAGGAAGCCCCGGCACCTCCTTTTACCGGAGTGACGGCAGGTATCGCTGTTCCTTTGAAATTCTCTAATTTCAATAAGGGAACGGTTCGTGCCGCTCGTTATCGGGAGCAACAGGCGGAAGCGCAATATAAGCAGGCTCTTTTGCAAGTACAGACGGAGGTGATGCAGGCATATCGTAATTATCAATCTTTCGCCGAGCAAGTTAATCATTATGAGGATGGGCTTTTAAGGCAAGCTCGTGAGGTGATGGATGGCAAGATTTACAGCTATAATAGGGGGGAAGTCTCTTTGTTGGAAGTCTTGGACGCCCAGCGTACTTACGATGAAGTACAAGCTCAGTATATTGAGACGCTGTTTAATTACAGCTCAGCCTTGGTCGAATTAGAACGTTCGGCGGGTATTTGGGATATTGAGATTTGATTTGCGCTATAATTCAGAAAAGTAACAAGGGATAAATTGTAAGACGCTTACATTTCTATCCCTTGTTATTTTATCTGAATAAATCCATCAGTTTATCCGGTAATTGCCTAGTATCGAATATCTGATATTTCAGTAAATGATTCTTCTGCATGTTTAGACCATTGGATTTATTTTACCATGAAGCCAACTTTTTTTGTAGTTTTTTCTTCAGCGCTTTTTGCGTACAATAATCCCCATTGTTGAAATCTACTTCAGATTCAGCTATCTTACAAGTTAATTCAGCCTCGTCTGGTGCCCAAGGATAAAGGCCCTCCTTTTGCTTGGCAAGGCATAGACGTTTTATATAGGTCTCCACTTTCGATAATCTTTCCTCATCCATGCCTTTTATCAAGTCATAGAGATATTCTTTCCGTAAATTTAATTCCATCGTTGTCATAAGATTTGTTTTTTAGGTTTCTTAAACTAGACAAAGATAGCGTATGTATTTGGATATTATGTATTTTTGCATCTAAAAAATGAGCGCATGATATTCTACTTTACAGGGACAGGAAACTCCCGTTGGGTTGCGGAAGCGTTAGGAACGGCTTTCGATGAGCCGTTGGTTTCCATTGCCGATGCGTTGAATGAGGGTAAGGATGAGAATGTTTATCCATTGAGGGAGAGGGAGAAAGTGTTTTTTGTGTTTCCTGTCCATTCTTGGGGGCCGGCTGTATTGGTGTCCCGTTTTATTTCCCGATTGATCCTATCTGGCTATAAAGGGCAAGAGGTTTATTTCGTCTGTACTTGTGGTGATGATTGTGGATATACGGATCGGATCATGAGGAATACCTTGGCGAGACGGGGAATTACACTAACTGGAGGATTCTCTATACAAATGCCGAATAATTATATCTTAATGCCCGGCTTCGACGTGGATAGTAAGGAGGTAGAGACTGAAAAACTGAAAAAAGCACCGGAACGTGTAGACGAGATCGTAGAGGCGATCCGGCAGAAGAAAAATCCCTCTTTGTATTGTGCGGGAAGTGTCCCTCTTTTGAAGAGCTATATGGTCTATCCGTTATTTACTCACTTTGCGATAGGCAGCAACCGATTTTATGCTACGGATACCTGTATCTCTTGCGGTATCTGTGCGAAGGTTTGTCCGACCGGTACGATTTCCCTGTCGGGTGACGGAAAACCGGAATGGGCTGATACTTGCGTTCAGTGCGTTGCCTGTATTCATCGTTGTCCGGTGCGTGCGATAGAATATGGGACGATCTCGTTGAAAAAGGGACGTTATCATCACCCAGAGTTTAAGTAATCAATAAATAGAATAGAGAAATGAAGCAATTTTGTATGATGGCGCTTGCCGGCCTTTTGGTGGTTGGTTGCCAAGAAGTTCCAAAAGGATATGTTATCAATGGCGAGGTAGAGAATATGCCCGACGGTAAAATTTATTTGAAGTCATTCCGTAATAAAATGTTCTTTGACGTGGATACGGCAGAGGTAAAAGACGGGAAATTCACCTTTAAGGGTGAGGTAGATCAGCCTTTACTTTTTGGTTTGGCAACCGAGAATATGAACTATCCGGTTCAGCTCTTCTTGGAGAATACGGATATGAATGTCAAGATCGGGAATGACGGGGAGACCATCACCGTACGGAACTCGCCGGTGAATGATATCTTTCAAGAAAATGCGGAGAAGGTATTTGAGGAAGGGTATGATATTGACAGTTTGATCTCGAAATGTCCGGATTCTCCGGCGGCGGCGTTCTATCTATATCGTTATTTTACCTACCAATTATCTTTGGATGATTTGAAGGCGACTCGTGCGAAGATTTCCCCGGCATTGGCGAATAGTCCTTATGTGAAGGACTTGGACGGTATTATCAAGCAATTAGAACACGTACAGATCGGACAAGTCGCTCCGGAGTTTTCCTTGCCGGATACTGCAGGAGTTTCTGTGTCATTGTCGGACTTTAGGGGAAAATATGTGTTATTGGATTTTTGGGCCTCTTGGTGTCCCCCGTGTCGCAAGGAAAACCCTAACGTGGTAAATGCCTTCCAGCAATATAAGGATAAGAACTTTACGATCGTAGGTATATCCTTGGACAAGGATAAGGCTAAATGGCAGAAAGCGATCGCTGACGATCATCTGACTTGGGCTCACGTTTCCGACTTGAAATATTGGGATTCTGAGATCCCTGCTCTTTATGGGGTACGGGGTATTCCGGCAAATGTGTTATTGGATCCGAATGGGGTGATCATCGCCAAGAATATCACTGGAGAAGACTTACAGAATACCTTGAAGGAAGTGATTAAATAAGGATACGTTACTGCAAAGCCGTTGCAGTAGTATAAACAAAGGGAGTGTATTGGATTAAGCCTAATACACTCCCTTTTTTATGGATAAGTTATGACTTTTCTTTATTTAAGCGGAATAAGGGTAAAGCCCCAGTTGTATTCCCGGTTTGCGGGTAATGTATAAGCTGGTTCCGGACGTGAACCCCAGCTATCATAACCTGCTACACCTTGTTGTTTCAAGTCGACGCAAACCTCAACGAAGTCGCGAGGCGTGATATCGTTGATATGATGCTGGCGACGTAATACGTTCTTTGCTGCGGCTTCATCATGATTCGCTACTTGCTCTGGTGTGAAATTACTCCATTGACGGGATAGGCCAGTCGCTTCCTCGTCATCGAAATCCTCTATGGAATTACGCAAAGCGTTAAATCCAATCGTATTATCCGCTTGGATCAACAAGCCTTTCTTGCCGGTACTAAGTGATACCCAACGAGTGTCGGTATGATGACCGTTTTCCTGCGGGCGTACATATGGGAAATATAATTCCTCGGCTGTAGATTTATATAAGCCGACCATACTACCGGCGTTTCTATCCAAGTAGTTCTCAGCAGGTCCTCGTCCGAAATATTCCACTTGATTCATGCTTGCCGGTAAGCGGAAGCGAACACCGATACGGGGAACATTCAATTTGGAAGCCTCTTTACGGGCGGCGTCACGTCCCGGAGTGAAAGTTGCCGTGCGAGTAGATTCCGATACCTCGGTTTGGGCGGCATCCATATCCGTGGATGTGAAACGGGCGGCCACATTTACGGCTCCGCTTGGATAGATCGTATAATTAACAATGTATAGATTTCCTGCCGGCAATAAATAGTTCACGTTAACCACGGCGTTATTGCCATCCATAGTGACGGTAGCGTCTGTTACGTTGAAGTTCTTGCTGCTTTCCTTCCATACTTGTAAGCGTTTTGGCATACCATTTCCGTAATCGTTATCGGTCGGCGCACGCCAGAAGTTCGGTTGGATGCCGAAACCTTCGCTAAAATATTCCGTACCATCCACTTTATAAGAAGTAACGATTCCTGTCTTCTTGTTAAATATGAAGTTTACCTTTGAGGAGGATGCCGATAAGTTATCTCCATTTGTCGAAACCGTTAATTTAGGGCCGCTGGTCTTAAACGCCTTCTTGGGGCTTTCGATCGGTAAGCGGAATTGATCGCAAGCGATTTCGTGTCCGATAGGGATTAACGGCTCTTTTTCTACGGTCGTTACGTTGAAGTTTACGAAATATTCCGTACCGGCTTGTGGCTTTAAGTTGCCTACGGGAACCGTAAATTCCTTAGAAGCTTGGGGTTCTATGTCCAAAGAGACTTTACCGGAGCGTACAACTTTATTATTGGCTGTTACGCTATAGTGGACCATATATTTCTTTAGGTTCGTGAAATAAAAACGGTTCGTGACGCGGAATAAACCGTTCGCTAAATCGATCGCCTCAAACCCGATATTTTGATGGGCGTATTTAACCTCTGCCATAGCGGGATGCGGGGTACGATCCGGGTTTACTATACCGTTGCAAAGGAAGTTTCCGTCACTAGGGGCGTTTACTCCATAGTCACCACCATAGGTATAATATTCACGTCCATTCTTATCTTTTTCCAAGATACCTTGGTCCACCCAGTCCCAGATGAATCCGCCTTGCAGGTTCGGGTATTTATAGATAGCTTTCCATTGATCCCATAAGTTACCGGAAGAGTTTCCCATCGCATGTGAATACTCCGAAGGAGCTACCGGACGATCACTACCCTTACGCCCGATTTCCTCTAGCCATTCAGCGCTCGGGTATTGAGGTACGTACATATCCGTATTCCATTCCCAAAGGGCACGTTCGTAGTTCACCGGACGATTCATGCTATTTATTTCCTTGTCTTTCAGATATAAATAAGTTTGATAGAAGTTGTATCCGTTTCCAGCCTCGTTTCCGAGTGACCAGAAAGCAACGCTCGGATAATTCTTGTTTCGTTCGTACATATTCATCGTACGGTCCATATGCGGGATCAGCCATTCCGGATTATTACCCAAAGTGCCGCCTTTTTTCAGGCTGTAATACATACCGTGAGACTCGATATTCGCCTCATCGTAAACATACAATCCGTATTCGTCGCAGAGTTCATAGAATTTACGGTCTTGCGGATAGTGGCATAGGCGGACAGCGTTGATATTGTTTTGCTTCATCAGCTCGAAATCCTTACGCATGAGTTCCTCGGTTACGTAATGTCCGGTTTCCGGGTTATGCTCATGGATATTGACACCCTTGAACTTAACCGGTTGCCCATTGAACAATAAGACCGTATAAGGTTTTCCGTCTTCCGCTACTTGGTCGATTTGCTTCATCTCGAACCGGCGGAAACCAACGTTGAATGGAACTACCTCGATTACCTTACCCTCTTCTTTTATCGTCATCAATAATTTGTATAGATTCGGATGCTCGGCACTCCAAGGGGCTACGTTCTTTAAATCATACTCGAAAGATGCTGTTTGAGGACTTGCAGGACTTACCCATATATCATTAGCCTCGGAGGTCACAAGATTACCTTTTGCGTCCAAAAGCTCATATCCGACATTTAAATTTTTCGTTTCTTGGGTATGATTCTTTAAGTCTACCGCCAGTTTGAAGATTCCGTTCGTATACGTATCGTCCAAGGTTGAGACGACACGGAAATCTTGAATACTGGCCTTAGGTTGAGACCAAAGGAATACGTCACGTTCGATACCGCTCATTCTCCAGAAATCCTGACATTCCAAATAAGAACCGGTGCTCCAACGGAATATCTTTAATGTAAGCACATTCTTCCCGGGTTGCAGGTATTTATTGATCAGGAACTCGGCGGGATTTTTGGAATCCTCGCTATAACCCACTTCTTTCCCGTTTAAATATACGTAAAGGCCGGATTTAGCTCCGCCGATGTGTAAATAAATATCCCGGTTATCCCAATTTGCGGGTATCTCGATGTCCCTGCGGTATACGCCAACCGGATTCGCTTCCGGCAATAACGGAGGTTGGGGATTTCTTGGTTTAAACTCGTAACCATGATTCGTATAAATGGCTACGCCATGTCCTTGTACTTCCCAGTTTCCGGGAACGGTTATATCATCCCATGAAGAGGTATTAACGGAAGGATCTGTGATATTTTGAGGAAGATCTTTGTAAGAGTCGACAAAGAAAAATTTCCAAGTACCGTTTAATAGGGAATAGTACGGGCTTTTCTCAAATCGAGAGGTGAGGGCGGTTTCCCGGTCCGCATAACTCATGAAGGAGCTTCTGGGTTTTTCCTTGTTTACGGCTACGACTTGAATGTCTTGCCAATAAGGTTTTACGGGTTGGGGTGAAGAACCGTCCGCATAAGCCATTCCGGAAATAAGGCAACCTAATGCTCCGGAAAGCATCATTTTTTTGATAGAGTTCATATTCATCGTATTTTATTTAGATTAGCACTGGGGAATTGAAAATTGAGAATTGAGAATTGAAAATTACGTAGAGTCACTTCTAATTTTCAATTCTCAATTCTCAATTTTCAATTATTTAGCTGCATAGTAAGAATATCCGTTAGCTACTTGCTGGAATGCTAAAACCCCAGATTGGCTTAACTCGACATTCATTTCTTTTCCGTCCGGTAGGTACATGACAACTTCGTCATTGCCATTGAATTTTAACAATTTTGTGCTTTCACCGTCAGCCTCTACATTCCAGCTTTGATCTGCTTCGTTGAAAACTAAGTCAAGCGCTTTCTCGTCGCCTTCCTTTTGGATATGGTATCCGTCAACTTTTGTTTCTACGGTATAAACGCCGTCTTTACCATCGATTGTTTTAACGTTACCTACATCTGCTACAGGATTACTTCCGCTCCAAAATTCGATAGAGTTGATCACAAGGACATCAGCCAAAGCGGAAATCTCGTAAACCGGGACAATCCAGAAAGCAATGAACACTAGCTCATTAACAAACTTACTGTCGATGCTTCTATTCCACGTTAAAAGTTTGTTTGTTAAACCAAAAGATCCTATACAGGACGAAAATAGGATACTACTTGCCACCGTAGTCGCTAGTAATAAAGTTAAGCTTTTCTTTTTCATAATTTAATAATTAGTTATTACAAGGGACGAAGATAACAACTTTTTCATGATAAATAGTGGTTATAAAGGAATAAATGGAATAAGTGCCTTAATATTAATCAAGCTTCTATTAAGTACGTAGTTCTGGCGGAACTCCGTTTATTACTCATATACACTAACTTTATGTTTGAATTTCAAACCATATACCTCTTTGATGTCCATAGCTCCATACTAAAAAAGATTATGGTTGGAAAGATTGTTTGTTAAATATTTTAATAACTAGATGGTGTTGTTTTAGATTCGTATGCGAAAAATTAGTCTTTTTTGTTTTATAATTAAAAATAGTGCTATATTTGCTGCGTCTAATGATTATAAGTTCCGCCAGAACGATGAAGAAGTGCTTTCATGGTAGTTAACCGAGGATTTATAATTATACATTAATGATTTAGAAGAGTGAATATTATAAGAAACGAGATCTAAAATAGTATGCCTTAAGTCTTATAATAGTAACAGCTATTTAATAAACAAAAAACGATTCTTATGTTGAAAATTGTAAGACCTGTCAGTTTTGTTCTATTGTCTGCAGCGTTTTGTTCCGGGGGTGTGGTTCATGCTTCTGATCGTGCGGCGATAACTCCGAGGGTAGGTATTTCCCAGCAAGAAGGTAGTTTGAAGGGAACGGTTAGTGACAGTTTTGGCCCTGTGGCCGGAGCGTCAATAGTTGTAAAAGGTACTACGAATGGTACTGTAACCGACATGAATGGTAATTTCGTGTTGGATGTGAAGAAAGGGGATGTGATCCAAGTATCCTTTATCGGTTATCTAACTCAAGAATTCAAATATAATGGAGAGCCTTCCATCAATGTGTCCTTGCAGGAAGATACCCAGAAATTAGATGAGGTGATCGTTGTTGGTTATGGTACGCAACAGAAGGCGAACTTGTCGGGAGCGGTAGCCCAATTGGATAGCAAGGAGTTGACAAGCCGTCCTATCTCTAACGTGTCTTCCGGTCTTCAAGGTATGATGCCGGGTGTAACCGTTACCTCGGGTCAAGGCCGTCCGGGACAGGATGGTAGTACGATCCGTATCCGTGGTGTCGGTACTTTGAACTCTGCCAGCCCATATATCTTGATCGATGGTATCGAGAGTGGCTCCATGAATGATATCGATCCGAATGATATTGAGAGTATTTCTGTATTGAAAGACGCTTCTTCCGCCGCTATTTACGGTTCGAAGGCTTCTAATGGTGTTATCTTGATCACGACAAAACGTGGTAAGACGGGTGCTCCTCGTATTTCTTATAACGGATATGTGGGTGCCTCGAAAGCTACTTCCATGATTGATCGTGTCAGCTCAGCCGATTACGCACGTTTGTGGAATCGTTTCGAGCCGGGACGTTATAGTGACGAGGACATCCGGATGTTTGAGGATGGCTCTGATCCTTACGGACATCCTAATACGGACTGGAATGATGAGGCTTATCGGACAGGTTTGTTGCATAAGCACAATGTTAGTATTACAGGAGGTGCGGAGAACGTGAAGTATATGGCTTCGGCCGGATATTTAGGGCAGACGGGTATCCTTCCTAACTCAGATCGTAAACAGTTTAACGGACGTACGAATCTGGATATGCAGTTGACGAAGAAACTGGCTGTTCGGATGAACATGTCTTTTATTAAGAATGACTTCTCGGATCCGAATGCTAGCTATTATGGTGGTTCTTCCGACCAGATTATCCGTCAATTGAATATTATTAGCCCGATGATCCCAGTCAAGGATAAGGATGGCAAATACGGACAAACTAACGATGGTAACCCTATCGCATGGTTGGATTCCGGGCAGACGGTGGATAATTGTAACCAGAATTTTACGGGGGCACTTTCTGTTGATTATGATATTATTGATGGGTTGAAGGCTACTGTGACGGGTGCCTACGTGAACGAGGACCAACGTCATACGGAGCGAGTCCTGAGCATACCGGATGATCCGGCATCTGCGTCTCGTACCACTTCCTTGGTTGAACGTTTCGTGAATTGGAAACGTTATAATTTCGATGCTTTGCTGAATTACAGCAAGAACTTTGGTCAGCATGGCTTGAAAGTGATGGTAGGTTATCATGCGGAGAAGTATGAGGTTAGCAAGAATCAGATGCAGAGGAATAATTTCCCGAGTAATAGCCTGAATGATATGGATGCCGGTGGGGCTTCTACACAAACAAATGATGGTTTGAGCCGAGAGCTTGCCATGCTTTCCTATTTTGGGCGTATTAATTATGATTTTGCGGGAAAATATTTATTAGAGGCAAACTTCCGTGCGGATGCTTCCTCTCGTTTTGCTCCGGGACATCGTTGGGGATATTTCCCTTCTTTCTCCGGTGCTTGGCGTATCAGCGAGGAGGAGTTTATGGAAAGTACGCATGATTGGTTGAGCAGTTTGAAGATTCGTGCTTCTTGGGGTATGTTAGGTAATCAAGACGCCTTAAATAAATCGAATCCTTGGGAGAACCAATATTATCCTTGGATGCAGACTTATAATTTGGATGGTAATTATCCTATGGGAGGCAACTTGACGACGGGATATTATCAGAAAGCCTATCGTATCGAGGATTTGTCATGGGAGAAATCTACGACTTGGGGTATTGGCTTGGATGCGGTTATTAATCATGTGACTTTCACGTTTGATTACTATGATCGCAAGACTACGGATATCATCATGGAGGTACCGGTCCCGACTGAGTTTGGCTTGGATCCTTATTTCGACAACGTGGGTTCTATGCGTAACCGAGGTGTCGAGGTACAGCTAGGTTATAACAATAAGTGGAATGACTGGTCATTGAATGTGATGGGAAATATGGCCTATAATAAGAACAAGATCGAGGATTTAGGAGGTGTAGACCGTATGACAAATCCTGATGACGGTGATTTGTGGCGTTTTGTTGGAAAGCCAATCGATTCTTACTATGTATATAAGGCTGATGGCTTTTTCCAATCTGACGCGGAGGCACAGCAATGGATGGATACCTATAAAGGAAAAGACGGCTACCCGTTCGGACAGGATTTCCAAGCCGGTGATTTACGTTATGTAGATACGAATGGAGATGGAAAGCTGGATGCGGATGACCGTGTATTGTCTAAGACTATCAATCCAGTTGTTACATTTGGTTTGAACTTGAATGTAGGCTATAAAGCATTTGACTTGACTTTGAACTTCACCGGTGCGGCTAATGTAGGCCGTGCGTTTACGAAAGAAGCGTTTGGTGAGTTCTCGGGTAGTGCCGGACATCCTTCTACTGCATGGCTGGATAGCTGGACACCGGAAAATACCAATGCAAGTATGCCGCGTGTAGCGGAGTCTAGAAAATCTCCGAGTGAGGCTTCTAACGTGATGTCTGATTTCTGGGTAATTAATACCAGTTACCTGCGTCTGAAGACATTGCAATTGGGATATACGCTTCCAAAGAGTGTGCTGAACGCTATCGGTTTGTCGAATGTACGTGTTTATTATTCTGCGGAGAATTTGTTTACGATAGATTCTATGCCATTGAACGTAGACCCGGAGACTGTTAGTTCCCGTTTGTCTAGCTACCCATTAGTGATGACAAATTCTTTTGGCGTAAATGTGACATTCTAATTAGTTAAGACCATTTAAATAGAAGATTTTATGAAACGATTATCAATATATATGTTGGCGGCTGGTATGGCTGCGTTATCTACTTCGTGTTCGGATTTTCTGGATACGGTGCCTAAGGATCAGTTGGCTCCCTCTACCACATGGCAGACAGAGGCGGATGCGAAGGGCTTCATAGTAGGCTGTTATAAGGATTTGCTAGATGGAAATACGTTGCTTTATCTGGATTGTGGCTCAGATATAGGCTATAATAATTTCCCTTGGGAAGGATTCCGCCCGTGGGGGGATGGGTCATTGTCTAGTTCTAATCCTGGGCAGATCCTTTATGATTACAAGTCGATTCGTAAGGCGAATACATTCTTGGAGAATGTAGACAAGGTGACGTTTTCTAGTGACGCTGTAAAAGCTAATTATGTGGCTCAAGCTAAAGCGATCCGTGCTTATAAGTATTTCTTGATGAATTGGTGGTATGGTGGTGTGCCTATTATTAGTTCTTATTCAAGTGCGGACGAGGCTAAAGTGGAACGCAATACGGAACAAGAGGTACGCGATTATATAGCTAAGGATTTAGACGAGGCCTTAGCTGGGATCGCGGAGGCTCCGGAGGCTCGTGGCTATATCGCTAAAGGTGCTGTTTTAGCTATCAAGATGCGTGAGGCTTTGTATTATGGTGATTGGCAAAAGGCAAAAGACGCAGCTAAGGCAATCATTGATTTGAAGCAGTATGAGTTGGATCCGGATTATACGAATCTTTTTAAGGTATCGGGAGTGGATTCTAAAGAGATAATCCTAGCGGATCAGAATATTGAGACGTTGGACGGATTGGGAACCATCGGGCAAATGTACAATAATGTAGACCAAGGCTGGTCTTCTATCGTCCCGACCCAGAATTTGGTGGATATGTATGAAATGTCTGATGGATTGACGAAAGAAGAGTCGAAGACTTATGACGCAAAGCATCCGTTCGCGAATCGTGACCCTCGTATGGCCATGACCATTTTATATCCGGGACGTGACTGGAGAGGTGATGTCTTGAATACTTTGAACGAGAAACTTCAAGATGGTACTGTCAACAAGAACTTCCCGACTTATACAGATAATGCTTCCAAGAGTGCTTTGACTTGGGCGAAATACTTGGATCCGATGGATCAATATGGAGATGTTTGGAGCTCGGGAGCTTGTCCGATCGTATTCCGTTATGCGGAGGTTCTATTGACGTATGCGGAGGCTGCGAATGAGTTGAGCGGTCCTTCTGATGAGATCTATGGTTATTTGAATCAGATCCGTCAGCGTGTAGGAATGCGGGAAGTGGATAAGGCTAAATATGGGACGAAGGATAAACTTCGTGAATTGATCCGTCGTGAGCGTACGGTAGAGTTGGCCGGCGAAGGCTTGCGTCGTGCGGACATCGTCCGTTGGCAGGAAGATGGAAAGATGCTTGCCGAGAAAGTCCTGAATGGTGATTTGTTACGTGTTACAGGAACGATTAATTATGGGGAGTCTGAGCCTACTAAACGTGCGGAAATCACGGGTACGGCTGTTATTGAGACTCGTCAGTTCTCTTCTCGTAACCGTTACTTGCCGATTCCTCAAACAAGCATGGATAAGAATCCAAACTTGAAACAGAATCCGGGGTATTAGTTTCCTATGAGATGTTAGATAAAAAGGGGGGGAAGGCCGAGAGGTTCTCCCCTTTTTTAGTTACATTTGGCGAATATTGAGATTGTATGTCTCATGTGCTTAAGTATATAAATTGATTCCGTTATGAAAAAGAAACTGATAGTTTTTGCCTGCTTTCTTCTCGTATCCTTGTCTTGTTTGCCGCAGTTGCCTGTACGGTTGAACGAGCGTTCGGTGGTGTTAAATACGTCTACCGGGGCATTAAAAGGGAAGATGGTAACTCCCAATCAGGAGTCCGGTTATCCTGTGGTATTGATTATACCCGGTTCCGGCCCTACGGATATGGACGGGAACTCCGCCGCCTTGCCGGGTAAGAATAACTCCCTTAAATACTTGGCGGAAGGGCTAGCGGGAAAAGGTATCGCTTCCTTGCGGTATGATAAACGGGGTATCGCCTCCAGCGCCTCAGCGGGAAAGGATGAGTATTCCATGCGTTTCGAGGACGGGATCAAGGACGCACGAGGCTGGATCGATTATTTGAGCCGGGATAAACGTATTTCCGGAATCTATGTGTTGGGGCATAGCGAGGGAGCGTTAGTCGGTATGGCGGCTTCGGTGGATAACCCGAAAGTGAAAGGATACATTTCGGTGGCAGGTGCGGGGCGTCCAGCCTATGAGATCGTGGAGGAGCAAATGGCGGGTCAGCCGGAAGTGATCCGGGACATGGTAAAGTCGATAAATGCGTCCTTGAAGGAAGGGAAGCTCGTACCGGACGTGCCGATCGGCTTACAATCCTTGTTCCGTTCGTCGGTACAGCCTTATATGATCTCATGGTATACGTATAATCCGCAAGAAATCATCAAAAAATTAAAAGTGCCGGTGTTGATTTTACAAGGGGATAAGGATATGCAAGTATCCGTAAAAGATGCCGAACTATTGAAGCAAGCCCAGCCTTCGGCGGATTATCATTTGATTGGAAATATGAACCATCTGATGAAGACCTGCGATACGATGGACCAGCAGAGGCAAATGGCTACCTATACCGATCCCGCCCTTCCGTTGCATAAGGATGTGCTGATATTAATTGAAAAGTTTGTGAGTAAACCTTGAACTGTTGTATCTTTGCGGTCATAAATTAAAGAGACAGTATGATTTCGGTTGAAGGACTAACAGTTGAGTTTGGCGGTTTTACGCTTTTTGATGACATTTCATTTGTAGTAAACAAGAAGGATCGTATAGCCTTGGTAGGTAAGAACGGTGCGGGTAAATCGACGATGTTGAAGATATTCGCCGGTTTGCAATCACCCACTTCCGGAACTGTTAGCGTACCGAAAGATGTTACTATCGGGTATTTGCCCCAGCACATGCAATTAGTTGATACCCGTACGGTGCGGGAGGAGGCGGAATGCGCTTTCGAGCATATCCATGAGATGGAGGAGGAGATCAACCGCTTGAATACCCAATTGGCGGAGCGTACGGATTATGACTCCGAGAGCTATCAAAAGCTGATCGATCGTGTCACGTACCTATCCGAGCATTTCCAGATGATGGGAGGAAACAACTACCATGCGGAGTTGGAGCGTACATTGGTCGGATTAGGCTTTAGCCGTAGCGATTTCGACCGCCCGACGTCTGAGTTCAGCGGAGGCTGGCGTATGCGTATCGAGCTGGCAAAGCTCTTACTCCGGCAACCGGACGTGTTGTTGCTGGACGAGCCGACGAATCATCTGGATATAGAATCCATCCAATGGCTGGAGAACTTTATCGCTACCCGTGCCAACGCCGTGATCTTAGTCTCGCACGACCGTGCCTTTATTGATAATACGACTTTCCGCACCTTGGAGATCGAATTAGGCAAGGTCTACGATTATAAAGTGAAATATTCGGAGTACGTCGTACTTCGCCAAGAACGCCGTGAGCAGCAGCAGCGCGCTTATGAGAACCAACAAAAGAAATTGGCCGATACCGAGGCGTTTATCGAGCGTTTTCGTTATAAAGCCACGAAGTCCGTACAGGTACAATCCCGCATCAAGCAATTGGAGAAGGTGGAACGTATCGAGGTAGACGATGTGGATACAGCCATGCTGCGGCTGAAATTCCCGCCCGCTCCCCGTTCCGGTTCCTATCCGGTGATCTGTGAGGAGGTGGCGAAGCGTTATGGCGATCATCTGATCTTCGACCATGTGACCTTGACGATCAATCGGGGCGATAAAGTCGCTTTCGTCGGAAAGAACGGCGAGGGTAAATCTACCTTGGTGAAATGTATCATGGGAGAGATTGCCGATTTCACCGGAAAGCTCCAATTAGGTCATAACGTGAAGATCGGTTACTTCGCCCAGAACCAAGCGCAGCTATTGAACGAGAATCTTACCGTTTTTGATACGATCGATTACGTAGCCCAAGGAGATATCCGCTTGAAGATACGGGATATCCTAGGCGCTTTCATGTTTGGCGGCGAGGCTTCCGATAAGAAGGTGAAAGTCCTGTCGGGTGGCGAGCGTACCCGTTTGGCGATGATCCGCTTGTTATTGGAGCCGGTCAACCTGCTGATTCTCGACGAGCCGACGAACCACTTGGATATGCGTTCGAAAGACGTGCTGAAAGACGCCTTGAGGGAGTTCGACGGCACGGTGATTCTGGTTTCCCACGACCGTGAGTTCTTGGATGGCCTAGTCGATAAGGTCTATGAGTTCGGTAACCAGAAAGTCGTCGAGCACTTAGGCGGCATCTATAATTTCTTGGAGCATAAGAAAATGGATAGCTTGCGTGAATTGGAACGTTCTACCGGGACGAGCACTTCCACATCCGGTACCGGTGAGGCTCAGGTATCTCAAAACAAGCTCTCCTATGAGGCAAGGAAGGAACTGAGTAAAGCGATTAAGAAAGCGGAGAAAGCAGTTGCCGAGGCCGAGGCCCGTATCTCGGAGCTTGAGAATGGCATTGCCGTTATCGAGGCGAAGCTGGCTACGCCGGAAGGTGCCTCCGACGCTTCTCTCTACGGTGAATATTCTGCCCTAAAAAAAGAACTTTCCGATGCGATGGATCTATGGACCGAACGGACAATGGAGTTGGAAGAGCTGAATACGCAGGATTCATGAAAAGGCTGCTAGTCAGTGAAAGGCTGCTTATCTGATCTTTTTGATCCAAATACTCCTGTTTTCGTGACAAGCGCTTGCCGTTGATGACGCAAAATAGCGGAAGGGAGAGTACGAGAGCTGGCTTTTAAAGGGGAGAATATCCCTTTTCTCATGCGTGATAGGCTGCGTTGGGCTACGCCAGTACTGTCATCGGCCGATGCGTATGCCGCCGTTGGGCATCGTGACTACTCAAGAATAGGGTTATGACTACTCGTGAATAGGCATTCTTACCCTGCTAGAACCCTATTGTAACCCTATAAATGATACCAATCTTTCCCTTTGATATGAATTAGGATGAATTGATTTCGCTAGAATAAAAGGCTATTTTCGGGTATAGAGTTGGCTATTAGTTGTTTGCTGAAATTTTCTTTCGGATTTGGAGGCGAGCAGTACTTAGGCCCGGAATATTCGGTTCTCCGGAGGTTCGGATTACAAAGTGTCATTTTGATTATTCCTTGAAAATAACCTTTAATAGCTTACTCGTTTTAAAAAGAAAGTCCTTAACTTTGCTATCCAAAGAAACGCGAAAGCTTAAAACTCATATCATGTTAACTCAGATCATTAATGGAAAGATTCTTACCCCGCAGGGCTGGCTGAAAGACGGCTCGGTACTGATAAGCGACAGTAAGATTTTAGAAGTAACAAACTGCGACTTAGCGGTAGTAGGGGCAACCTTGATAGACGCCAAAGGTATGTATATCGTCCCCGGGGGTGTGGAAATTCACGTGCACGGAGGTGGAGGCCGTGATTTTATGGAAGGTACCGAGGAAGCTTTCCGTGCGGCGGTAGCCACGCACATGAAACACGGTACGACCAGTATCTTCCCCACCTTATCCTCTTCTACCATCCCGATGATCCGTGCCGCCGCCGAGACCACCGAGAAACTGATGGCCGAGAAAGATAGCCCGGTTCTGGGGCTTCACTTAGAAGGACATTATTTCAATATGAAAATGGCTGGTGGACAAATCCCTGAGAATATCAAGAATCCCGATCCCGAGGAATATATCCCTCTGTTGGAGGAAACGCATTGCATCAAGCGCTGGGACGCCGCTCCGGAACTTCCGGGAGCGATGCAGTTCGGTAAATATATCACCTCGAAAGGCGTACTCGCCTCGGTAGGGCATACCCAAGCCGAGTTTGAGGATATCTTGACCGCTTATGAGGTAGGTTATACCCACGCCACCCATTTCTATAACGCCATGCCGGGCTTCCATAAACGCCGCGAGTATAAGTATGAGGGAACGGTGGAAAGCATCTATCTGCTCGATGATATGACCGTCGAGGTCGTTGCGGATGGTATCCATGTGCCGCCTACGATCCTTCGTCTGGTCTATAAGATAAAAGGTGTGGAACGCACTTGTCTGATCACGGATGCCTTGGCTTGCGCCGCCAGTGATAGCCAAGTCGCTTTCGATCCCCGTGTCATCATCGAGGATGGCGTGTGTAAGTTGGCCGACCGCTCGGCCTTGGCGGGTAGTGTCGCCACGATGGACCGCTTGATCCGTACGATGGTGCAAAAGGCCGAGATTCCCTTGGAGGATGCCGTGCGTATGGCCTCGGAGACTCCCGCCCGTATCATGGGCGTATCCGATCGCAAGGGAACCTTGCAGCGGGGCAAAGACGCCGATATCGTCTTGTTGGACCGTGACTTGAATGTCCGTGCGGTTTGGGCGATGGGTAAGTTGGTTGAAGGTACGAATAAACTATTCTAAACAAGAACGATTATGTTGACACAGATTATAAATGGCCATATCCTTACGCCGCAAGGATGGATGAAGGATGGTTCCGTATTGATTAGCGACGGGAAGATCTTAGAGGTTACAAATAGCGATTTAGCGGTGATTGGCGCCAAGGTGGTGGACGCGAAAGGAATGTCTATCGTCCCCGGTTTCGTGGCGATGAATATCCATGGCGGTGGGGGCTTCGACTTCTCCGAATGTACGGAAGAGGCTTTCCACGGTGCGGTAGCTGCCCATCAGAAGCATGGGGCCACGACGATATTCCCTACCGTGCTGGCTCCGGAAATCGGGGTGATCGATAAGGCGGTGGCCGTATGCGAGGAGATGATGAGGAAAAAAGACGGCCCTATCTTGGGATTGCATATCGAGGGACCGTATCTGAATCCGAAGATGGCGGCGAGCCTGTTTATCGATAAGGAGAATTCCGCCGACCCGAAAGAGTATAAAGAGATATTGGAACGCACGGATTGCATCAAGCGTTGGGATTCCAGCCCGGAGATACCGGGTGCGCTTGAGTTCGCCCAATACTTGAAGTCGAGGGGAATCCTATCCGCTATCTCGCATACGGAAGCGGAGTTTGATGATATTAAGACCGCTTACAATGCCGGTTTCACGCATGCGGCTCATTTCTATAACGCCATGCCTGGTTTCCATAAGCGTCGTGAATATAAGTACGAGGGAACGGTGGAAAGTGTTTTCTTGATGGACGATATGACGGTAGAGGTGATTGCTGACGGGCGTCATTTACCCTCTACGATCCTCCGATTGGTCTATAAGTTGAAAGGAGTGGAACGTACTTGCTTGGTTACGGACGCTCTCTCATGCGCAGCCAACGAGGGTAAGCCGTTATCCGATCCCCGCATTATCATTGAGGATGGCGTATGCAAGTTGGCGGATCATTCTTCATTGGTGGGAAGTATCGCCACGATGGACGTACTGGTACGTACGATGGTGCAGAAGGCTGACATTCCTTTGGCCGATGCAGTCCGTATGGCTTCCGAGACTCCGGCCCGCCTGATGGGGGTAAGCGATTGCACCGGAACCTTGCAAAGAGGGAAGGACGCGGATATCGTGATCTTGGATCGTAAGTTGAACGTGCGTGCGGTATGGAGCATGGGAAACTTAGTTCCGGAGACAAATACATTGGTCTAAACACGTTAATAATAAAGAGAGGGGCTGTCTTGGCTGGCCGGGACGGTCCTTTTTTATTTTTAGGCGATATAGATCAAACCTTTCGGCTAATAAATTTGTTCTATCAACGTATGGCGAAATCAGTACTTATTTCATATATTTGTGATTCAAGTAAGATTGTAATACTAAATCAATAATTAAACATGAAAACGAACCTTAGTTCTCAAATTACTCTGACGCGTATACCGTTGCGGTATTATCGCCCGGAAAATGCTTTCGAGCATTCAGTTTTAACCCGTTTGGAAAAGATTCCGACAAACATTTATGAATCGGCCGAGGAAGGTTCTTTCGCTATCGCTAAAGAGATAGCAACACAAATCCGTAAAAAACAAGATATTGGTAAGCCCTTCGTGATCGCTTTACCCGGCGGACGTTCTCCGCTAAGCGTTTACAAGGAGTTGATCCGTATGCATAAAGAGGAGAAATTAAGTTTCCGCAACGTGATTGCTTTCGTGGAATATGAGTTCTATCCATTGGCTAATCCCAGCGCCGGAAATCTGGCTCGCCTAAAAGAGGAGTTATTCGATCAGGTCGATATCGATCCTGCGAATATCTATTGCCCGGACGGAAGCATGCCGAAAGACGCTATCCTAGATTTCTGTCGCCAGTATGAGGAGACGATCCAATCCGTGGGAGGTATCGATTGCATGTTGCTAGGTATCGGTAACTCCAGCAATATCATGTTCAACGTGGGTGGAACGACGATCAGCTCGCGTACCCGTATGGTCTTGTTGGAAGGCGCTTCCCGCAAGGAGGCGGCCCGTACGTTCCCTTCGCAGGAGAATGTCCCGGCAGGTATCATCACGATGGGTATCTCTACGATGATGAACGCCCGCAGCGTGATCTTGATGGCTTGGGGCGAGGATAAGGCTAGCATTGTCGCTAAGACCGTTGAGGGCAAGGTTAGCGATGCCGTTCCTTCCAGCTATTTGCAGAATCATCCGAACGCCAAGGTCGTGATCGATCTTTCAGCCGCTTACGACTTGACTCGTATCAGCCATCCTTGGTTGGTGACTAGCTGCGAGTGGGATAATAAGTTGATCCGCCGTGCGATCGTTTGGTTGTGTCAGTTGACGGACAAACCGATCTTGAAATTGACAAACAAGGATTATAGCGAGCACGGATTGGGTGAGTTGTTAGCCCTGTATGGTTCGGCGTATAATGTAAATATCAAGATATTCAATGATATCCAGCATACGATTACCGGATGGCCGGGTGGCAAGCCGAACGCCGACGATTCCAATCGTCCGGAGCGTGCTAACCCGTATCCGAAGAAAGTGATCGTATTCAGTCCGCACCCGGATGATGACGTGATCTCCATGGGCGGTACCTTGCGCCGTTTGTGCGACCAACATCATGATGTGCATGTGGCTTACGAGACTTCCGGTAATATTGCCGTAGGCGACGAGGAGGTAATCCGTTATTGCGAGTATTTGCGTGATGTATGTGAGAAATACTCTCCCGACTCGGCCGTGAAGGATAAAGCGAACGAGATCATCAACTACCTGCGTTACGAGAAGGTGGAGAACGGCGAGCCGGAGCGGAAGGATGTCCTCTTTATGAAAGGAACGATCCGTCGGGAGGAGGCCCGTCACGGTTGCCGCTACTCGGGCGTGAAGGACGATCATGTTCATTTCTTGGATCTTCCGTTCTACGAGACCGGATTAGTGAAAAAGAATGATTTGAGTGAGGTCGACAAGGATATCGTAAAGGCCCTGTTGCTTGAGATCAAGCCGGATCAAATGTTTGTCGCCGGTGACTTGGCTGACCCGCACGGAACCCACAAGGTTTGTCTGGATGCCGTACTGGCCGCTATCGACGAGGTGAAAGACGAGGAATGGATGAAGAACTGCCGTGTATGGATGTATCGCGGCGCGTGGGCAGAATGGGAAATGGATCATATCGAGATGGCCGTACCTATCAGTCCGGAGGAGTTGCGCTTCAAACGTAACGCTATCTTGAAGCATCAATCGCAGGCCGAGAGCGCTCCGTATCTGGGTGACGACGAGCGTTTGTTCTGGCAGCGTGCCGAAGATCGCAACCGTGCTACCGCGGAGTTGTATCGCCAATTAGGTTTGGCTTCTTATGAGGCGATCGAGGCGTTTGTACAATATATCCCGTTGAGATAATATCTAGCGATAGAATAATCTGAAAGCCCTATCTGATTAAGTTCGGATAGGGCTTTTTGTTTTTGTGTTATTTTTTTCGTGTGGGCGTAAGTAGATCTGTTTCTATGATCGTATATAGATAAAGGAGAAGCCTTGAACTGTCTAATATAATACAAGAAATGTCCACATTGAGCATGAAAGACTATATTATTAAGAACCATGAGTTAGATAAATTTAAATTATTATATCTGGAGAATGCCCCCAGACTGATCTTTTATGCCTCGAAATATGTGGATAGCGATACGGCGGAAGATTTAGTGCATGATATATTCATCAAGATCTGGCAAAAGAAAGAGATTTATTCCGTGGAAGAAGGCTTGAAGACATACCTATTCCGTTCCGTTCAAAATGCTTGCCTCGATTACCTAAAGCATAAATCAATAGAAAAGACTTATGCGGATGAGGTTGCTCGTAGACTAAAGATAGAGGAGATAGATTATTATAATCAGTCGGATGCGGCGGAGCTGGAGAAAGAGCGTCTGGACTCCGTTTACCGGGAAATAGCCAAGTTACCGGACAGATGCCGAGAGGTTTTTACGTTGGCTTATGTGGACGGGAAGAAATCAGTGGAGATCGCAGGAATGCTAAATATCTCTCAACGTACGGTAGAGGCGCAACTCTATAAAGGATTGAAGATCATACGGAATGTGTTGGCGCTTCTGGCACTGATTTTATTTTTTAGATGAAAATACGGTAGAATACGTAAGTAAAAAGAGGGAACCGGTCGTATATATTATAAATGAAACAGAAAATGGAATCTAATAATTCGATAGAAGAACTGATCATACGCTATTTGCAGAACGAGATTCAAGAGGATGAACTTCGGGTGTTGGATGCTTGGATTCATGAGAGTGACGCTAATAAAGCCCACTTCTTTGAGTTTAAGGGGCTTTTTGACACTCGGAAAGAAGTGGCGTTCTTGAACCATTATTCCGTGGAGCGTAGTTGGGAGCGAATGGCTGGAAAGCTGGATGCGATCTCTGGCGTATCTATGAAATCCAAGGTCCTTGGCAAACAGTTCTGGCTTTCATTCTTGAGATATGCGGCGATTATCGTAATCGCTATGGGAGTAGGTGTGGGTATGAATCAATGGATAAGCAATCGTTTATATGCCGGCGATACGGAATATAACGAGATCGTAGTGGAAAAAGGCGGACGTGCGAACACGCTATTGCTATCCGACGGCAGCAAGATCATACTCAATGCTTCCACCCGTTTAAAATACCCCATCTCTTTTAATGGAGATGAGCGTGTGGTTCATCTGGAGGGTGAGGCCTATTTCGAGGTTGCGAAGAATCATTCGAAACCTTTCATCGTAAAACTAAAGAACCAACAAATCACGGTACTCGGAACCTCATTCAATATACAGGCTTTCAACGATGATCGCTTTAGCATCACCACCTTATTAAGTGGTAGTATCCTGTTGGAATCTTTTGACGCTCAAGGACGGAAAATGAGTAGCATGAAGCTAAAGCCGAATCAACAAGCCCGGTCGGATAACCGGACCGGCTCTATTTTCTTGTCAGAGACAGATGCCTCGATCTCGAACGCTTGGGTAGGAGGGAAATATCGTTTCAAGGATGAGACCTTAGTTTCTATCGTAAAACGTATGGAGAATTACTATGGGGTAAATATCCGCTTGGCGCATGACAGTCTGCGGAACATCCGCTACACAGGAACCTTCTCCTTGGATCAAGGTATACAAGAGGTACTAGATATTATTAACTCGGAGAAACAATTCACTTTCACGAAAGACGGAAAAGATATCCTGATATCGGCGAGGAGCAAATAACAAAATAATAGATGTATAACCTTAAACATTCGAATTGCCTATGACAAATACCTGATCACAAAAAAGAATCGGGACTGACACCACTCACCCCCGATTCTTAGACGTTCATTATTCGTTTAATCACCTTTATCGCTGTCCTCTAAAAAGTAGCGAGCAAGGTAAGTCATTAATAAAAAACAATTACAAACTTATGGAAAAAGTCTGGAATAGCGATGAGCTATTGCCTAAAAAAATTAAATCAATCATGAAGATCACATTGCTTTTTTTAATACTGGGTATATTGCATGTCTCGGCGGATACCTATGCGCAAAAAGCTCAAGTTACGGTAGAAGTAAAGAACGGGACGTTCTATGATGTCGTCTCGGAGATTGAGAAACAGACCGAGTTCATGTTTTTCTATAAGAGCGAGGATATCGATAATAGTAAGCAGGTGGATATACAGGTGAAGAATCGCCAAGTCACCGACGTGTTGAATGAGTTGTTGAAAAACACGAACTTGACCTACCGCATATCAGGTAAGCACATCACGATCTTGAAGAAAGACGCCGTACAGCAACAAAAGAAAAAGATCTCCGGTACCGTTACGGATCCGGATGGCATACCGGTTATTGGGGCCAATGTTGTGATTAAGGGTACGACGGTCGGTACCGTTACGGATCTGGATGGAAAGTTTAGCTTGGATGCGGCTAATAACGATATCCTGTCATTTTCCTATATCGGCTATGCGGAGCAAGAGATCGAGGTAGGGAATCGTACACTGTTTAACGTGAAGTTGGCCGAGGATTATAAAGCGCTTGAAGAGGTCGTCGTCGTTGGATATGGTACGATGTTGAAACGAAACTTATCAACTTCAGTGGGTTCCGTAGACTCGGAGAAGTTATTGGAGCGCCCGAATGCCACGAACGTATTCCAAGGATTGGCCGGAAAGGTAGCGGGTGTTAATATCGCCTTAAATTCTGGTGCGCCGGGTGGTAGTCCTGCGATAAAAATCCGTGGTATCGGTTCTTTGAATTCTTCCAATACACCGCTATATGTGGTCGATGGTGTGGTTGGCGTGGATCCGGACCAGATTGATCCGAATATTGTCCAGTCTATCGATATCTTGAAAGACGCAACTTCCTCTTCTATTTATGGTGCGAGAGGTGCGAATGGCGTTGTGGTGATAACAACAAAGGAAGGTAAGAAAAATACGACGAATATCTCGTATAATACAGTTCTGTCAGCAGGAACGTTAGCTCGTAAGGTCGATGTCTTGAATGCGGAGGAGGCTTTGGATGTATTCAAGCGTGCTTATGAGGCTCAACCGGGACGTATCGCTCCCCATATGGATCCGAGCAATATGTTTACACGTAAGAATGACCTGTTCAATCCGGACGGGACTCCGAAATATGATACGGACTGGCAGGATGCCGTAACCCGTACGGCTTTTTCTCATCAGCATTCACTTAGTTTCTCCGGAGGAAGTGATAAGCTGACCGCTGTGGCGAATGTAAGTTACAAAGATAATCAAGGTATAATGTTGGAGACCTATAAACGTCAGTTGAACGCATTTATCAATGTCGGATGGGATTTGAAAGAATGGTTTCATTTACAGGCCATGTTGAATGTAGGATCTAGTAATGCCCGAAACTCAGAGAATGCGATCTCTCGGTATACATTGGAAGCATTACCGTTCCTTCCGGTTCAATATGAGGATGGTACCTATTCCCGTAAAGGAGATTATCCAGGTGCGGAAGATACGGAGAACCCCGTGAGGATTTTAAAAGAGCGTAAGAATATCGATAAGAATCAGTACACGTTGGCTAATGTGATCGGTACGTTTAAAATTACCTCTTGGTTAAAGTTAACGACTAGCTTCAGCCGTCAAGATGGTTCTTATATCAATTCATCTTATAACCCGAGTACCTTATTCGGCTATGGAGATACTCAAAAGGGTAAAGCGGAGAAAGCACATCGAAATACGATGTCGTGGACGAATGAGGACTACTTGACTTTTGATAAAAGCTGGAATAAGCATAACTTGAATGTCGTAGCGGGAGCTAGTTGGTATTACTCAAAAACAGAGAAAAGCGAGCTAGGGGCCGAGAATTTCTTCGATGATTATTTTGAGTATAATAATATGGGAGTCGGCACCGTACGTTCTAAGGTTGGCTCAGACTATACGGATAATAAGATGAATTCTTACTATGCCCGTATCAACTATAATTTTGACAATCGTTACTTATTGGGCGCTTCTTTCCGTGAGGATGGTTCTTCTCGTTTTGGCTTGAATAACCAATATGGTTTCTTTCCTTCATTCTCGGCCGCTTGGCGTGTATCCAATGAGAATTTCTTCGAGAACGCAAAAAAGGTGATTGATGATATGAAAGTCCGTTTGAGCTACGGTACGGTGGGTAACGCAGAAATCGGTGATTATGCGTCTATGGCACGTTATGAGAATAAACGCCTTCCTTTTGGCAAGGATATGACGACGATCGTTACGTTGAAAAGTATGGCAAATCCGGATTTACGCTGGGAGAAATCCAGACAACTTGACGCGGGTATCGATTTGAGTTTCTTTAATGGGCGTATCGAGTTTATGGCGGATTATTATCATAAGATTACGACTGATTTATTGTATGAGCTACAATTGCCTTCTAACTCAGGATATGAGAAGACTATGACAAATTTGGGTAAGATCCGTAATCAAGGTCTTGAGATGAGCTTGAATACACGCAATATCCAAAGCCGTGATTTCTTATGGACTACCTCTTGGAATTATACGATGAACCGCTCGATGGTACTGGATATAAATGATAATATTATCGGTAAGTGGGGAGGACGCATTGAAGAGGGACATCCTTTAAATGCTCTTTACGGCTATGTTCGCCTAGGTACATGGGGTACTGATGAGGCGGAAGAAGCCGCTAAGTATAATAAGAAACCCGGCGATATCAAGTATTGGGACAAGAATGGTAATGGAATGAAGGATGGCGAAGACCAAGACTATATCGGAAATGGCGCTCCTAAATTCGAGATGAATATGACAAATACATTCTCGTGGAAAGGCTTCACGTTTATGTTTGATTTGCAATGGGTATATGGTAATAAGTTGATTAACTTCACTCGCCAGTTGATGGGTAACCGTGTGACATTCTCCAATGCTTATGCGGACATTCCGGTGAACGCTTGGACGCCGGAAAACCAAAACACGATGGTGCCTAGCTTGCGCCTTCCGGGAGATGGATATGAGAATGACGTAGATTCTTGGAGTTGTGAGCCGGGTTCGTTCTTGCGTTTACGTAATATCGGCTTGAAATATGACTTTAGTTCCCGTATGCTTTCTGCCGCTCACATCAAGAGTTTATCCTTGGGATTCAATGTGGAGAATGCGTTCTTGATTACGAACTATTCTGGTAGTGATCCGGAGGTGACGAGTTATGATGCCGTATTTGAGCAAGGAGTGGATTTTTATACCTATCCCAAACCTCGTACGTATTCATTTACTTTAGGTGTTAATTTCTAATTGTTTAATCTTTACTTCGTAAAAAACTAAGATATGAAAAATAAAGCGCATGTATGGATGTGTGGCTTGCTTTCTGCGACAATGGCTTTTACATCCTGTACGAATTTTTTAGAGGAAGACCCGAAAACCTTCTTGAGTCCTTCTGAATATTATACGACAGAGAACCAGATAAAGGCGGCTGTGGATGGCACTTATGACGGGCTTGATGATCTGTTGAGTTCCGACCTCGAGATTGCTACAGTTCACCTTTTTAACTTGGAATATCTTGTAGGTACTAGTTATCGTCCTCGTGCGGCCGGTAATGAGCAGAACCAGTTCTTGTTGCTTTCCGGTTTGGAAGAGAGTAACGGCATTATTCGTAACTTCTGGAAGGCTACTTTCTTTCCTTTGGAAAATTGTAATAGCGTGATTCAAAATGTTTCCGCTACGGATATTATTAGCGAGAGCCAGAAAGCGAAGTATCTGGGAGAGGCTTATTTCTTGCGGGCATATTACTATTTCCAAGGGGTACAATTATTCGGGGATATCCCGTTGAAGACGGAACCTACGGTAGACTTGAATACGGTGAAGATCCCCAGGTCTCCTAAGGAAGATATTTATAACCAGATCGTGGAAGACTTGAAAAAGGCGGAGCAGTCCGGGCTGGATTGGAGTGATAAAACAGGCCATGTCTCTATGGGAGCGATCAAGACCCTTTTAGCTAAGGTTTATTTGACAATGGCAGGTTATCCGCTTCAAAAAGGAAATGAGTATTATCAATTGGCTTACGAGAAAGCCAAGGAGGTTATTGATAGTGGAGCCTTTAGCTTGTTCGCTGATTATAAGGATTTGCGTGCGTCAGAGAACGAAAATAGTGGTGAGCATATTTTTATGATCCAGCGTGAGGCGCAAGATGCCGGGGCTCCTTTCCATTTTGGCCTTTTGCCTTATCCGGAACAACCGATTTCCATTACTCCGGCTTATGGGGGTGGTTTGGCTCCTCGTAAAGAGTTTTATGAAAGTTATGATGACCAAGATATTCGTAAACGGAATGAGGAGTTTTTCTATACTTCTAAACCCAAATATGGTGATCCGGAGACAACGATTACTTTGGATGTTCCTTATTTATGCAAATATTGGGATGAGAATGCCGAATCTACAGGAAAGAGCGGGGCGAATATTCCGGTTTACCGTTATGCGGACGTTCTATTAATGTGTGCGGAGGCAAAAGCTACCTTGGATGGTGGATCTACTTCCGACGCTATAGCTGTGGATGCTTATTTCCAAGTTCGTCACCGTGCGTTGCCCAATGAGGCGAGACCGACTTCAATCACGGTTGATCAAGTATTGAAAGAACGTGCGTGGGAACTCTGTTATGAGTTTACAGGATGGTATGATATGTTGCGTACTCACCGTGCGTTTGATCCGGTTTCGAAGCAAATGGTTGATTTATTCGGCTATCAGGCGGTTAATCATACGTATCCGTTTAAAGAATCGGATTTGGTTTTCCCGGTACCTTTGCGTGAGAAAGAACTGAACCCTCTGCTTGGTGAGGATGTCGTTCGCTAAAAGTAAGCGGGCGATTCTCTAGACTAGAGGTGTGTGGAAGGATATTACTATCCGTAGTAATCCGGATTATTATCCATGATAAATACGATTACTATTGATAGTAATATTTTTTAACACGGTATATATTATTCATCACAGAAAATTAGAGAAGAGAGAAATAGAGATGAAAAGATATGTTTTGTTTGTCTGTTTGCTTTTATCAGGTCTTGCAGGAGTATATGCTCAGTCGATAGCTCCGTTTCAGAAAGGAGATCGGATCGCCTTCGTGGGAAACAGCATTACTTGCGGTGGGCATTATCATTCATATATCTGGCTGTATTATATGACCCGTTTCCCGGATCAACGCATCGATATCTTTAACGAGGGAGTAGGTGGGGATGTAGCCGAGATGATTTACCAGCGGTTGGATAAGGTTTTCGAACATGAGCCTACGGTGGTGACGCTATCTTTTGGCATGAACGATGTCGGCTATATGGATTTTCGGAAGCCGGGGGCGGATACGATCGCCCGGAACCGGGTAGAGAAAGCTTGCCGGGATTATGCCCTTATCGAGGAGGTCTATAAGAAGTATCCGGAGGTGAGGAAAATCTTGATCGGAAGCTCTCCTTATGACGAGACTTCTCGTTTCAATAAGGTCGCTTTCCCGGGGAAGAATACGCCAATCTTGGAGATCGTGGATTTCCAGAATGCCCGGGCCCGGGAGAATCAATGGGGATTCGTGGATTTTAACCGCCCGATGGTAGCGATCAACCAATGGGAGCAAGCGGAGGATTCCATGTATACCTTATGCGGGAAGGATCGTATACATCCCTCTACGGACGGGCATCTGGTCATGGCTTATCTCTTCTTGAAGGCGCAAGGTCTGGCCGGTAAGCCGGTAGCCGATATCCGGATAGACGGAGCGGGGAAAAAGGTGACTCGCTCGGATAATTGCCGTGTCTCGGATTTGTCTGTTTCCTCGGATAACCTTACTTTTACGTACGAGGCGAAATCACTTCCGTATCCTATCGATACCTCTTATTATGATAATGAGAAACATACGCAGGCAGATGCCTTGAGTGTTATCCCTTTTATGGATGAGATGAATTATGAGGGATTGTCCGTGAGCGGTTTGTCGGATGGATATTACGGGTTAACGATCGGTAGGGAGTTTATCGGTCGTTTTACGGCGAGGGAGTTGGAGCGAGGCATCAATATGGCTCTTCTTCAGAATACCCCGCAGTATAAACAAGCGATGAAGATCCGCCAGATGAACGAGGAACGCTGGTTGAAAGAGCGTAAGATGCGTGAATTTTATTGGGTGGAATATAACTTGATGCGGAAGACGGGCATGCTTTGGGCCTGCAACGAGGCTGCCGTGGACACCTTGCGCAAATACCGTCCCCACGACATCTTCTTGCAATGGAACGGCGACCTTTGGCTACAATACATGCACAAGGGGATTCGTGAGGATTGCGTGAATGAGCAACAGGATCTGGTTAACCAGATCTATGAGCAAAATAAACCAATCCCCTTGCGAATAGAGATCAAGAAATTTACAGACTTGTAGAGACGGGGCGTGCCCCGTCTCCCACCGACTGGAAGTATTCTAAATGTGAATTAATAGTACATATTATATGAAAAAGAAACTAGCGATATTCGTATTAAGCCAATTCTTGTTGGCCGGTTGGGCAGATGCCCAACAAGCCTATTTCATCGATGGCTATCATGGCGGTATCTACGGGCATTACCCGGTGGGGCAGACCGCCTTTATCGCCCAGAAATTAAGGCAGAATCCCAACTGGAATATCAATATCGAGATCGAGCCTGAATCATGGGAAGTCGTACGGCAACGAGACCCTGAAGGTTACGAGGCTTTCAAGCGCTTATTTAAGGATCAATCCGTGGAGAGCGGGCGGATCGAGTACGTAAACCCGACCTATGCCCAAAGTTATTTCTTCGGGACATCCGGCGAGAGCGCTATCCGCCAATTCGAATATGGAATACGGCTGATCCGGAAACATTTCCCCGAGGCGGTATTCACCACCTATTCGGCGGAGGAGCCTTGCTTTACCAGTTGCCTGCCCTATATATTGAAGTCATTCGGCTTCTCGTATGCCTCTACTAAGAACCCGAATACGATGTGGGGTGGCTACGTAAGCGCCTACGGAGGTGAGTTGGTGAATTGGGTAGGGCCGGATGGTACGAGATTTACCACCGTCCCCCGTTACGCCTGCGAGGATTTACAACCCGGCTCTTGCTGGCAATCCATCTCGTGGTTCAATACGAAGGACTACATCCATAAATGCTTGGATACCGGTATTCAGCACCCGGTCGGCATGTGTATCCAAGATGCCTCATGGAGCCATGGTTGGGATAAAGGCCCTTGGCTGGGACAGGATACGACGGGCTATTATACGCCGACCGCCTATAAGACTTGGCGGAATTATATCCAAGACTGTTCCGTCGGGACTACTCAGGATGATTGGCATTTCTCGCAAGAGAATGTCCTAGGTGGCTTGATGTGGGGAACGCAGGTCATGCAGCGTTTGGCCGGAGAGGTACGGGTAGCCGAGAACGCTATCGTCCGTGCGGAGAAAATGGCGGCTTACGCTCGCTTATACAAAGGCATGGAATGGCCGACTGAACGTATCGATGAGGGATGGCGCACGCTTCTATTGTCGCAGCATCATGATTGCTGGATCGTTCCTTACAATCGATTACAAGGGAAAAAGACATGGGCGGAGACGGTTACGGATTGGACTGGGGTGACCAATCAAAACAGCCGTCAGATAATTGATAACGCTTTGTCCTTATTGAAAGAAAAGGAAGGTGAATCCACGGTGTACGTATATAATACCTTGGCTACCGACCGGAATGAATTGGTGGCGGTGGAAGTTCCCGTCTCATGGAGAAACTCGGATTGGGTGGTTCTTGATAAGCAAGGAAAGAAACAACCGGCTCAATGGTTGACGGAAGACGGCATTTCAAAACTCTTGTTTCGTGCGCAAGTCCCCTCGGCCGGTTATGCCTCTTATGCGATCCGGAAGGCAGAGGATAAACAGTCTGGAACCTTGAAGGCTGAGAGACAGAAAGACGGTACGTTTCGCATGGAAAGTGATTTATACACCTTGGTGCTAAACCCCTCTAAAGGAGGTGTAATAGAAAGCTTGAAAGCGAAAGCCGTACGAGG
The DNA here is from genome assembly GCF_003635425.1 of Parabacteroides sp. AF27-14. Lineage (NCBI taxonomy): Bacteria > Pseudomonadati > Bacteroidota > Bacteroidia > Bacteroidales > Tannerellaceae > Parabacteroides > Parabacteroides sp. AF27-14. Next base: position 219,532 of record NZ_QTLZ01000001.1, on the reverse strand, counting down.
CAAGGAATTCGTGGATAACCGGAATGAACGTGGGTTCAATGAGCTTCGGGGATATTTTATCGACGAGGGTGGTTTCCTTTCCAGTATGGATCAACCGGCTGAGGTGAGCGTGTTGGAGCAAGGGCCCTTATTCGTGAAGGTAGCTGTGAAAGGCAAGATCGGAAAGTATTCATTTACCCAAACGATCCGGTTAACGCAGGGAGAGCCTCGCATCGATATGAGTGTTAAACTGGATTGGACAGGAAACCCCCGTATTGGTGAGCCGGGTATCGAATTCCGTGCGGATAATCCTCGTAAGTCATTCTATGACGACCGTTACAAACTTCTGGTATATCTGCCTATCCAGATCGCCAACCAACAGATTTATAAGGACGCTCCGTTCGATGTTTGCGAGAGCCGGTTGGAGAATACCTTTTTCAATCGTTGGGATAGCATCAAGCATAATATCATTTTGAATTGGGTGGATGTTACGAGCAAGGATAACTCTTGCGGTCTGTCATTATTCACGGATCATACGACCAGCTATGCGCATGGTAAGGATTTCCCATTGGCCTTGAACGTACAATACGCCGGTAAAGGCTTGTGGGGCCGGGATTATATCATAGACCGTCCGACCGAGATCTCGTATGCCTTGATCCCTCATGCCGGAACTTGGGAGAAAAGCCGTATTTGGACACAAAGCGAACGACGCAATGAGCCTTTGGTCGCGACCTTGGGCGGCGATGCTACCTTGACATCCGGTTCCCTTTTCCGGATAGAGAATAATGCCTACGAGTTGGTCTCCATGGTCTATAAAGGTAATGACCTTTACATCCGCCTATTCAATGCCCAAAGCGATGCCTCCCCTAAAACGATAACCTTCCAAGGACAAGACGTGAAAGCGAGCTTGGTGGAATTGGATAACCGTCTGGTTGAGGACTTAACTGTCACCGAGAAGAAAGGCGCCAGTTCAATGCGTCTTTCTATCCCTCGTTACGGGATAAGGACATTAAGATTAAGCTGTAAGAAATAATGGAACTATATTCTTCCCCGGTTGTAGAGGCATCGTGTGCTGTGTCTCTACGACCAGGGAATGACAAATCGATAGGCTCGAAACTTATGATTATTCAACTTCGGGATTCGTAGATAAAGAGGAAACGATTTGGTGATTGCCAGAAGGGATATGTATCGAGGTAGCGTTTGTTAGCGTCTTGCCATTTAAACGGACTTGCCCTGTATGGCTTGGCAAAGTGATTGTCGCCTCGCTATTGGCGGGGATCGTTACATTTAACAACAAACTACCCTCTTTTTTCTCCCAATGGACAAGTATCTTGCCATAAGGTGTTTCTTTCGAGGCCTTAACCCAAGAGATCCCTTTTGCCAATTGCGGAGAGATTCGTACATGCTTATAGCCTGGATGCGCCTCGTCCGGCATGATCCCTGCCAGGGCTTGATAGAACCAAGTGCCGATCCCGTTGTAGCAGTTATGTATATGGCTGCGTTCTCCGTTCCAGTGTTCCCAGGTCGTGGTCGCACCGTTATCAATCATATACAAATAGCTCGGATAATCACGCTTTTTCAACATTTGGAGCATGAAGTTGACTTGTTGGTTCTTGATGCACCATTCCGTAATTATGGGAATCCCCACTAGGCCGGTTGCTAGGTGGCTGCGGAAACGTTCAGCGGTGTTTTTATACAATGTGTTTAACAAGTTAGATAGTTGTGATTCGGGAGTAACTCCGGCAAGCATCGGATAAACCAAGTCGATCTGTGTACCGGTACCATAACTAGCCTCTTTTGAGTCGTAAAATGTTTTATGAATCAATGTTCTCAACTGCTCGTTTTTGCTTTCATACAGTTTCTGGTCGTTAGGCTTGCCTAATGTTTGAGCGATCTTAGCCATTGTCTGATAACAAACTGCTACGAAACAATTGTTTACCAGGTCTACTGATCGGGGATCTGTTTGGTCAATCCCTTTCGGTGTTGCCCAGTCTCCCAGATACCAGTTCCGATAATCTGTATTCGGCCATGTTTTCAATAAGCCATCGACCGTGTATTCTTTTACATATTCCAGCCATTGCTGCATGAATGGATAATAGCGTTCCAACAAACGAGCATCGCCATAGTTCACATACGTTTGCCAAGAACCTGCGATCATGAAACCGCACCAAAATGGTCCACCACCAGCTGCATACGGATTTGGAGCCGTATGAGGCATACTTCCGTTAGTGCGCATACAGTCCCCCCAAGCTTGCATCCAATTCGTATAAAGCGGAGCAAGGTTGAACATTGTCTGAACCGTGGGTGTTGACGCATTCCCATCGCCACCATATCCCAAACGCTCAATTTGAGGACAGTCTACCATATATCCTCCCAAGGTTAAGCAGCATAGGGTGTATTGTATCATATCATGAATTGCATTCAAATCTTCATCAGAGCAAGCAAAAGAAGAGGAACTTGAATAATCCGTATGGATCAGATAGGCCGTAACATCGTTTAATGCCGGTGCCTGCTTTAGGTTGGACACCTTCAGGTAACGATATGCCTTATAATTGAACTTGTTGATAAAAACCTCTTGCTCTTTGCCTGCTGCGATGTAATAATCCTCATATAAGTTATCCCGGAACTGTTGTTTATCCAAAAAGTCGCAATAACTGATGCGAACTCGTTCTCCCTTCTCTAAAGGAGGAAACTTGATCTTTGTCCATCCGGTCAGATTGGTTCCCATATCGAAAATCCAGGCAGTGTCTCCGGATGCTTCTATGGACAACGGGTGAAATTCTAGTTGGATTCGATTGGGTTCTACCATTTGTGGGGAGGTGGTGTGTTCTGGAATATCGGCAACTTTGACTGGTGCCCAGCTTACCTTGTTTAGGGAAACGGCATCCAAGGCGATCAGCTTTTCCGCATGGATCTCCTCACCTCCGAATTGATGAGGCTGCCAAGTCCCGAATGAGGTGTAACCACTTTCTCGTGCCAGCCAAGAAGCGTCTGTGGCTTGAAAGGTTTCCCATGCGTTGTTATTTCGCGCTTCTAATTGGGCACGGACAAAGGGACCGCCTTTTACGACACCAGGAAGTTGGTCTTGATACCAACCTTTTCCCAGCCAGATAACCAATTCGTTCTTACCGATTCGCAACGAGTTAGTGATGTCGTAGGTGACCGAAAGTGACCGTCTATTGAATTGTGAGACCGCTGGGGTCAATACGATATCACTTACCGGCGAACCGTTTAAGTACACCTCATGGTAACCTAAAGAGTTGACATGCAGCAGCATCTTATCTCCCTTCTTATTCCATTCAAACGTTTTTCTCAATAAGGGAGATTGAGGATCCTCGTTGTTTATACCGATATATTGCGCCTTCCAATCCTGTGGGGACAATAAGCCAATACCGAAAAAAGCAGGAGTACTCCATTCGGATACTTCTCCATCCTTATTCCAAATACGTACTTTCCAATAAGCAAAACTTTTAGCGGCCAAAAGCTTTCCCTGATAGGGAATCCAAGTAGATGCGGAGGAGGTCACCTTACCAGAATTCCATAAATCGGCCTTGTTTTCATTCAGTCGTTCCCTGTCAGAAGCTACTAATACTTGATAAGCAGTCTGTTGCTCTCCTTGCCTGCCGCTATTCAATTGCCAACTAAAATGAGGTGTCGTATTATCTATTGCTAACGGATTTACCAATTCTTCGCATTTGAGGTGGTTCACTTTCAAGGAAGAGGCCTGTGTGCAAATTGCGAACATTTGTAGAAGCAGCATTCCCGATAAAATTGTCTTATTCAAAATTCTCATATCTACTCTATTTAATTTCAAATTCATAAGATCCTGATGATAAAGTTTTCGGTACGTCTTTATGCTTCAAATATAAAGTCGCTGTTGTATTAGCGGGAATAGTCACTTGATAAATCACTTTGTCGCCCACTCTTTTCCATGCGGAGATAATTTCTCCATACGGTGAATGATAAGAAGCTTTTACATACGTAAGCTCTTTCACGAAGTGCGGTTTTAACAGGATGTTTTTAAAACCGGGTTGCTGTGGATCAAAGTTGATTCCGGCAAGAGCTTTATAGAACCAGGCTCCAATTTCTCCATACATGATATGGTTTTGTGAGTATCCCCACGCCAATCCATTATAATCCCAATTCTCAAACAAGGTAGTTGCCCCTTGTCTCACCCAGTTACCCCATGAGGGATAGTCCTGTTGTGTGACTATACGGAAAGCCTGTTCTACGTGCCCACTTTCGGTCAATGCGTTCAGTACGGTCTTGCAACCCATGATGCCAAAATCCAGATGATCCTTATCCATGTGTACACGTTCGGATAAACGTTCCTCGACTTTCGCTTTCAGTTCTTCTGGCACGATACCCCAATAGAGTGGCATGCTCTGTTCTGTTTGATAACCGCTAGCGTAGATTCCGGTCTCTTTGTTGAGATATTTATTATTGATCGCTGCTTTTATTTTCTCCGCTTCGGTCTTATAATATTTATACTCTTCCTCATAACCGAATAGCTTCGCTGTGCGTGACATGATATCTGCGTTTTTGTAGTGGTAGATAGAGGCCGATAATTCTCGGTTGGCTACAGCTTTGTGAGGTACCCAGTCTCCCAATCCGGCATCTCCTACTAAACCATCGGGGAACTTACTCAACCAGTAATCGGTATGTCTCTTCATCTCGGTGTAATTATCACGTAAACAGGTCTGATCTCCATAAAATTCATAGATCGCCCAAGGGATAAGCGTTACGGAACAAGTCCAGTCTACGATGTCGCTGCCCCAGCCTCCGGAGGGAATGATACAGTGTAACCGTCCGTTTTCATACATATTATCCCGATGATCCGCTAACCATTTTTCATACAAGGTGATACCATCGTAATTAAATAAAGCGGTCTCGATGGCTAAATGCGCGTCACCAGTCCACCCGTTTTTCTCACGATGCGGACAATCGGTAGGATACCCAGCTAAGTTCGACAGATATGAATAATTGGTAGCACGCCATAAACGATTTATCAAAGAGTCGGAGCATTCGAATGTGCCGATCTGTGGTAAGTCGGTATGGATAAAATGGGAGGTCATATCTTGTTTGTCCTGTTCCAAGGGCTTATTGGAAGATACTTCCACATATTGGAATCCTTTATAGTTGAAATGTGGAGTGAACGTGTTCTTTTTCCCGTCTAGGATAAGCACATCCGTTTGGAACAATTCGTCTTCCGGATGTTTTCCATACTTGAGTGGTTCGTTTACGTTTTGATAGAATTGGGTATTGTTATCATCAAACAAACGTTTACCCCGGGAATCCAATTGTTCTCCATGACGTAATTTTACTTTCGTACCAGCTTCGCCTTGTGCGGTAAAAGTGGTGATACCCGACCAGTTCTGCCCAAAGTTATACAGATAAAGCGTATCACTTAGTTTTTTCACCTCAATCGGCTTGCGAAAGTCTGTGATACGAATAGGATACATTGTTTGGGAGGATATGATAACATCCGGCTTTTCTACTTCTGTCGCTGTTTGCCAAGAGGAGTCATCAAAAGAAGGCTTATTCCAATTGGGCATGTCCTTACGGAAGTCATGGTTTTCCGCTAGATAAATAGCGTTGAACGTGATAGGCCCGGAGTTTGTCTTAAAGCTATTGTCCGAGGCAATGATCTCTTCTGTTCCATCGGTATAACGGATGCGAATATCCATACAAAATGATGGTCTGTCACGCCATGGAGCGTTGTGGAAATTCCATTCTGCGACTGGCTGATGATTATACCATCCGTTTCCTAAGATTACACCGATTGCGTTCTTCCCTTGTTGCAAAAGGCTTGTCACGTCATGTGTCACGTACAGCAAACGTTTTCCATAATCCGTAAAGGCGGGATCTAGGTAGTGATCTCCGACTTTCTCACCATTGATAGATAACTCGTAGAGACCGGCTGCGACAATATAGGCACGAGCGGATTCAACCTCTTTGTTTAATGAGATTTGTTTCCTGAAATAAGGAGTGTCACGAGACTCCATATCCTTTCCGTCTGAGATAAATTTGCCTTGCCAATTTCTTTGGGTCAATAAGCCGGTCTCGAAGGAGGAGACAACCGGCTGGGATTTCTTCTTGTCCTTGTCCCAAACGCTGATACTCCAATAATAACGTGTACAAGGTTCTAAGGCCTTTCCCGTATAAGTGGTCAGCATTTGGTCTCCGGATATCTGCTTTTTCCAAATAGCACCTTTTCCCTTAGATAGCGCCAAAGAGTCTTTTCCTACTGCGATCTGATAAGCCGTTTGCTTAGCTCCATTTCGGGTATCAGACAAATACCAGCTAAATCGGGGAGACTGACGGTCGATTCCTAAAGGACGTGCCAAATGCTCACAACGAAGATTCGTAGGTACACATGAATTTTCATTCTGAGCGGACAGCTTTAATAAACTCATTGAACTTATCAAGAGAATGGCTGTGTTTAAAATTACTCTATTTCCTTTCATATAGTAACGAATTTAGAATGTTATGGGCCAACAATTAAGTATATTTTAGTTTTAATACATAAGAACCGGGATGTGTGATCTTATATACGTTGATTCCGTCTTTTTCCGTGCGTAAAAGTGGCAAATCCACCTTTTCTCGTTTATCCAGTCTTAACTCGATAGAGAGAGATTCCGGTATTTGCAATCGTAGTTCACGTTTACCTTTTATGCCTTGTGCCGAGAATTGAATGGCTCCTTTGGGGGTTTGCACATCAAAACGGATATGCTCAAGATCTCCTAACTGAGGTTCCATCTTAATCCTCTCGCAACCGGGTTTGAGTGGATGTACTCCTGCGATACCTTGGTTGAGGGTAATTAGGGGATACATGGCACAATGGCTCCATTGAGAACCTTCGTCGGGATAAGCCTGCCAAAACTCTTGCAACGTATTATTGGCCCATACGGAACTCATGTTGCCCCATTTTTCCCTTAGGTCGGATAAGACTGTGTTGATCTTCCTGTATTTAACCAAAGCCCATAGAGGCCATACGGCGTTACAGGGATACGACACTCCCATTTCTGCTGGACTTTGTTCTAATAGATTCAATGCTTTTGCGGTCTCTCCGTTTGGACATAGATCAAAGATCAAGGCGGTCGCTAAGGAACGATCGCAGTAACGAATTTCTCCTTCCTCGTCTTTCCATGGTAGATTGTTTACATAGACTTGTTGTTCCTTATCCCAAAATTTTTGGATACATCCTTGTAGAATGTCCGCCGCATACTGATTGATCTCATCTGCTTTTTGAGTATCGCCAAACGCTTGGCATAATGTAGATAAGGCATTTCGGCACATGGCAACGATGTATAGATTGAGTGCGAGTTGCTTATGCTTCGTTTGCTTATAAGCCTCATGGTCGATATAGACAGAGCACATTCCTAAGTTCTCCACCGGAACCAGATGTTCTGATTTGTCAGTCAATTTATAGAGATAGCTGAAGAAGGAGAGTAGTCTGGGATAGACCTCCTTTAATCCTTGTAGATCGCCTGTGTACATATAGTAATGAAAAGCATCAAAGCAAAAACCAATACTATGATCCAATATTGGGCCCCAACCTGTTAAATGCATTTGTCGTTCAACCGTACGAGCTAAGCGATCCCATGCGGGCCAACTATCCATGAAATATCCGTCAATGGAAAGCCCTTGGCTGAAAGTGTTCACGAATCGATACGGTAACGTTATATCACCTAGTGTTTGGATTACGGCGTGTAGTTGATGACTTCCGTCTCCACTGTATTGTTGTCTTTCGCGAGCCATTCCATCTACTAGAGTTTCTTGAGCGCAATTAAATAATGTATTCACGGCGGCATTGACTACGTGTTGGATGGTATCATCCGATATAACGATAGTAGGTTCCGACTTCCAAGGATAGATACGACGACGCATACCTACTGAAGCTATTTTTATGGGACGGTTGAAGTTGCGGATATGCAGTTGTAACCATCTGAAACTCTCAAAATCGAAAGTCTCAAAATGGTTGATTCCTTCTTTACAGATGAAGCGCGACCATGAATTGAAATGCGAGTTGATAAGTGCTGGGCCTCCTTTCTGATGAGCCTCATGAACCAGTAGCTCCACTATGGTCCCTTCGGGTGCATCGATCGTGAAATGAGGCCATCCGACACCTTGTTCCGGAAAAGAGAATGTCAGGGCAGCTGCGTAGTTTCCCTGCGGTGATATTTCCCACTCTCCATCCCCGAGAGATCTTGTGATTGGTTTATCGATTGTCTCGAAAGCGTCTGATACCAACAAATCAAAATAATCTTCCGCCGGTCTTTTCCAATGGATCCACATAGATTCTTCTAGCGTAGTGGCATGGAAATCAAATTCTCGCATAGTGGGAATGCTTCTTTTCCGTATCTCGGACAATTGCTTGTCACCGAATATTTCCCAGACATACTCGGAGGAGCTGTTGCACACGGAAGGTTCCTTGCCATCTTGGCTTACAAGGATAGCCTTTGTCCAATTTTCGTCTGGTTTGAAATCGGAGGTATCCCATCCGTATGGATATAGCCGAGCATCGAATTCTTCCTGTAAGGAGCGTAGGAACCAACGTTTATATTGTCCCGGTCGCCAACTTTTAGCAAGAAAACAATCCCATGAGGCATCGGTCACCAACTTTTCTTGATCCATGTCTAGGTTTAGTATAAATCCGGGCTTTCCCATTGGATGTGTACCATCTCCAGAACCGAAAAAGCAAACTTCTACAGCGATTACATTTTTCCCTTCAGTGAGAAATGCGGTTAAGTCTATTGGATCAGCCTCTTGCCAGCGAGGATCGGAAGGGGCTGGCCCCCATTGGATTCGCTTTCCGTTGACAAACAAGCGATATCGGCTGTCTGCCAATATCCAGCCGATAGCCTTATGAGGTTTCTTGTCCAATACGATATCTTTCCGAAATAATACAAATGTATTTTGCAAGGTTCTACCTGCGGGATACCATATCCACTTTGCGGGGGATAAGTCCAAGGCGATACTTCGTGTATCCACATCCCATACTTTCTCTTTTAGAATGCTAACCGGCCCTAACAAACCTGCGTCCGTAAGCGGGGTACTAGCTCTTAACATGTCAAAACGGAAAACATCATGAGTACGGGTAAACCGTTGTTCCTTGGGTAATTTCCAATCACCGATCACCCGATTAGCCCATAAGTTAATCACATCGATTTCTACGAAGTTGCCGGTCTCTTTTACATAGTCCGTGATATCTATTCGCCACGGGGTGCACCATAAGACACCTAAGTCTTTGTTGTTGAACCGAACTGATGAGACATGCTTGACATCTCCAAGGTCTAGGTAGATACGTTCGCCGTTTCCTTTCTTGAAAGAAAGGTCGAATGATTTCCGGTAAGTGGCTGTCCCCGAATAATACTTGATACCCTCCTCTGGCCGATCTATCCAATTGGATAAATCCTCGAAAAAGACCTTTTGTGGGCCTCCCATAGTTGTGTCAAACATCACTTCCCAAGAGTGGCTTAAATCTTGCGCTATTTCCAGCTTGCTGAAATTACGATCGCCTTCTCCTTGCTTATCCGTTGAGATTGTCTTGTCAAATACGACAAAGTAAGAACCGTACGGAACGAACTCTAAAGGGACGGTCGTATATCCATCATGCTGGGTGAAAGAGGAGGCTATTCTCATCTCGCCTGTTACAGGGTCCCAAATCTCGGGTTGTTTACCTTGAACTCTGAACGTAAATTGGCTAGAAGTTTGTTTGCCTGTCCGGTTGATGACAAAGTATATATCGCAATCGTCCAATGAACGGTGGATGTAATTGAATTTTTCCGGTTCTGCAGTCTGGTTCAGATAGGCGAAGTCTTGTCCGATTCCATCCGCTTGCAAAACCTCGCGTGCGGTTTTGCCCCAGATGATCCTTCCTTTACCTAATTTACGTTCTGTGATGTTTTTCCCATCCAAGTCTCCCCAAATCTCTGAGGCCAGTTTACGTACCTCATTGTCCGCATAAGGATAGTTGTCTAGTCCTGCGGACATTGTTGGTGGTGCGCCTATGACGGTTGCTCCGTCCATAATCAGTTCACGCAGTTTCTTAAGCACATCCAGGGACATCATTTCCGATGCTTCGGTAGGAACTTCTAATTGTTGGTAGCGAGAAACGGCCTCGCATATCTCCTTATCTGGTGAGACGCAATTTTGGAGATAGAGTAAGCGATAACTCATGCCGTCCGGCAAGACAATCCTACCATCTTTTACGGACATTCTCGTTAACAAGACCTCCACATTCGTATAATCACAGTCGTATCCTAGACCTAACGACGGAATGATGTACTGAGGAGGAACCAGTGATGGAGTCTGTTCGCCAATGTAATAGCATACGTCGCCTACGAATTTACCTTCTTGCAACAGATATTGGCATCGTGATAAATAAGAGAAGAATGCGGATGATTGTTCCCACCAAGTAAGGTTGGGGGTAAAATGCTGTCCAGCGCAAAACTCATAACCTGGTTTTCCATCCTCGGGTGGCTGGCAGGTTGACTGGTGCAACATAAAGCGGTTTATTCCTTCGCAGAATGCGTCATTCGCATACGGTTTCAAATCATACGGGCCTAACGACCAATGAGTACGATCTTGTTCCATTTGGGTGAAAGCTTCCGCTTGCGCCTCACGTAGACCATAGATATGAGCGGCAGAGGCGGTTTGTTTCAAATTCAACCGGGCGCTTTTCCGGGAGTTCATTCCGTCTTCCGGCAATTTGTAATGAACCCAAAACTCGCCGGCAGGAATATCGCATCGTCCTAGATTCTTTAAGACATCCTGGGGTGGAATGTCATTAGGTCCTCCGGCTTCATTGCCGACATTCAGTCCGTTCTTATGGCAGAGATCGTAAAAATGACCGTAGTAATTATCGGCGATACAATCTTGAATCGTGCGATCGAAGTCTTCTTGGAAACGTTCGCAAAAGAGAGAGTCCTTAACTATATATCCGGACAATATGGCCATATAAGGTTTCAAATCGTATTTCCGGTAGTGCATGAATTGTTCAGGGAAATCTTGTGTCCAAGTTAATTTCCCGCATTCCCAGCTATCCGACCAGAAATAGGCCAAATCGCCTCCTGCCTTTTTGACCTCGTCAAGAATAATTGTTCCCAAGTGGTTGAAATGGTTGTCGAGGGCCGCTTTGCTTAAATAGTCGATCTCATATCCGGCTCCTTCTGCGAAAGTGTCCCCTTGGGGATAGGCGAACCAACGGCTCCAAGTATGTCCGGTCAAGGTATATCCTGTGCGGAGGATCAACCAATTTCCTTTCGGGGCTTTCCATTCAAAGTTTCCGTCTGGTTTCATGTATAGGGTTAGGTCTTTTGCGGATTCTGCGTCTACCAACTTCTTTGTGGTGTCAATACGGAAAGCCTGTACCCAGACATCTTTATAATAGCCTTCTACGGTTTCCGGCTGAGCCAGTTTCATGGAGACTTTCTTACCTCCTGCGATAATCGTATCCGATTGGACTACTTTTTTCATTGCGTTGTCATACGTAACCCAAGGACCCAGCATCGTCCATCCTCCGGACAGGTTGAATCCCAATTCGATATCCAGTCGTTTAGCTTCACTGACGGCGTGCCGGAAAAGTTCACGCCATTCCGGGCTGAGCCACTTGATTCCTTCTAAAGCTTTGTCACCTGCATATCCTCCGGTGCAGATCAGATTCACACCACTGATCCCTTTCTCCTTGAATTCCTGCAAATCTCGGGTAATACCTTCTTTGTTTATTCGGTTATAGAGCCACCACCAATACACACGGGGTTTCGCTTGATTGGGAGGAGCGTTGAATGAATGTCTCAATTCATCGCTTTTTTGACTGAATATGGGTGATGCGCTCAATAACAGCAAGTATACCATCAGTGCATATTTATATGAATATTTAAACATCGCTAAAAATCTATTGTGATTAAATAAATGGCATCAAAGCATGTTATGCGTATAATCATGCTTTGATGCCATTATTATCTCTATTAATAAACAAGGTCAAAATCTTCCATTAAGCCATAATCCAGCATCTGATAGTCGGAGCCGGGTATTTGCTTGCGAATATTCTTCCAATGCCATGGACTGGCCAGACCCGGATTCGGGTTGTTATAATGCGGGCCTAACAGGTTCTTGTGGCTTCCTATTACGCGGACTTCTATTTGATTTTTTCCAGGTTTCAAATAGGAGGCTACATTCAAGCGATATGGATCAAACCCGATGATTCCGGCTTTCTCGCCGTTCACGTAGACTTCGGTGACCGTACCGTTCCAAGCGTTCAACTGGATGGTGTAGGATTTGGAGGTATCTTTCACATCGTATTCCTTCGTATAGGAAACATCCCAAGAATAGAATGGTTGTTTTTGTTTTTTCCAACTGCCCAAGGTCAGTTTCTCCACCGGAGCGCTAATACTCCATCCTTTGTTTTCAGGAACAACCGCAAAATCACCGATCACATAGATTGGTTCGATTTCTGCGAATATACTCATTGGTGTCACACTCATCTCGACCGTGTTGGTTCCTTGTTTCACCATGTTTCCGATCGCGTATACTCCGAAAGAGCGGTCTAGCCACCATTCACAAGGAATGGCCTGTACTTGCTGTCCGTTTACTTTCACGGAGAAAAACTCAGGACGTTCAGCTACCAGTTTCATCGTAGAATAATCAAACTTATCATTCACGTTGAAATGGTAGGTTGCGACGAATCCTCCGGTCTTGAAGGTGTCCCTATCCAAGATATTTCTTTTGTATTGTACAGAAGTGTTCCATGGATTACCATTTGTAAAACCATATTCCTTGAATACCATATCGGCGGCTTGTGCAAAATAAATGTTTTTCTGAGTTTTTCCCTTTACGGATACATCACAGAAATCAATATTCAATGCATTTTCTTTCAAACGTTTTACTTCAACACTTTTGCTAGCTGCCAATTTCGTATTTCCGGCGATAGCGGGTGCTTCCGGATATCCTTTCAATATATGGTTGGAATAATAAAGTAATAAACTTCCTGCAGGTTCCAAATGGAAATCTGTATGTAATAACCCATAGCCTACAACGGAAGGATAGGAATAAATCTTACCCTCCATGGCATCTAGGCGGATTGCAGATTTGCCGACTGTGGCTATGGTTCCCTCTACGGACTCGGTCATGGATGAGTTGACTAAGAATAGCAATTCCCCATCTGCAAACTTACGACGTTGATGGAATAAGTCGCCTCCCTTAAAAGAAAATTTGCAATCTTTTGGAGGAAAAGCATCTTGAATGACTTTTTCATTCAATTGATCGTAGGATATGACCGATTGTACGCTTAATACTTTGGCTAATTCGCCGTTTTCTGCGCCATCAATCCGATTGGGAGAGGAGAAACGTACCACTTTTCCTCCTTGCAGAACGAATTTTTGTAGTAAATCGAATGTGGGCTTATTTAAAGTCTCCATCAAAGGAGGAAGAACTACTGTTGAGTAAGCTGCTTTTCCGATGACGAATTGACCGTTTTTTACGGCTCCTTGATCCTTGATGATATTCTCAGAGCCCAGATCGTATTCTACTTGACTCTTTTCCAAAGTTGTCACAAAGGTTTGGAAGGCTTGCCCGACTTCCATCAATTGCTTGCTACTTTTTGTGTGAGAATAATAGCTCCATAGGGTAGAGTTCGGTTCGATAACCAATATGTCATTGTCTTGTACACCTTTACTCATGACCCAAGATAAGCGTGCGTAGTAATCATTCAAGCTCTTGTAGTTAGACCACCAAGGAGAATGATATGTAAATACTGGAGGGTAATCGTATTTACGAGCGCCGGTCAATGTCATGTGCGAAAGATGTTGGTTCATAAAATTGACACCTAATACGTATTCCCAATCACCTAAACGCTTGAAGTCTTTGAAGGTCTCATCCCAGCCTCCTCCACCGTATGTCTCACTCAAAGTCCGGATATATCCCATTTGATTGGCCACGCTCCTCAGCTCTTTTACCGCACGTACGTTACCGAATTGCGCGACGGGGCTTTTATCATCAAATTGGTTGAACAACATATCGATGGCCGGGACTTGATGCCAAGCATACATGGCCATGTTATCCGGTCCGTCATTCATATAAGGCCAACCATGTTCCCAGTAATGGCCTGTCCATTGTAAATTGTTTTGCTCGCAATAGGAATGAAATGGTTTTGACCATCGATCGATAAATAATTGCAATAAGGTTTCCATGTAGTTATGACGTACCTCTTTCCAGTTGCCGACTTCTTCTTCTAACAATGGCAATAAAGGTCTTAAATCGTAATTCCACTTTTGCTGGAATACGTCGAACAAATCCGGTGTCCAGCGCAGACCTCCGGAGCTCTGGATATTGGGTTCGTCAGTAAAAATACCCGGTATGGTCTTGCCAAACTCATTTTTAGCAACCTTCTCATAACCTTGCATCGTTACGTCGATGAACTTCTCGGTTACGCCTTTTACCATGACATCTACGTAAGAATATCCACCATACCAATCCGAGCGTCCATAGAATGTTTTCTCATACAGGTAATATTCTCCTTTCTTTTGTTTGTAGGAGTCAACTTCGTTTGTGATGTCTTTCCATTTGTCACCCTCTTTTTTTAGGCAGATAAAACAGTTGTCTAACTTCTCGGGTAATAGCTCAGCTTTTTTCAAAGCCAAACCTTGTCCTTGATTATAAGACTCCGGCATCAGTTCGGGAACATGTCCACCTGCGAAACCACTGGGATATGAGTTCTCGTCATAGATCCAGATGTTCATATCATTTTTTTTTCCATAGTCGACAGCATGCCTGTACAAAGAGTACCATTCGTCTGACATATATTCGGTAATGAGACCTGGACGTGGATGTATAAATGCTCCTCCAGATCCGGCGTCTTTCAACTCTTGGATTGTCCGTTCTACCTCTTCTTTTGTCACCTTACCATTCCATACGGCGAAAGGTGCTGTTCGATATTCTGCTTTCGGATCTTTAAATCCGGTTTCCAATGTAGCCCAATTATCGGAACTCATGGCTTCTTGCCCATCACAACTCGTTAAGCCCCAAGATAAATATCCGCATGTAATAGCGAAAGATAGATACTTGACTAATTCCTGTGTTTTCATGCTATTAAATTGTTTATATAAATCCGCTATAAAATTAGTGTAATCTCCGAGAGGGCTGGCTATTGCCGGCCCTCTTCAAAAGGAATAATTATATTAATATCCGGGATTCTGTTCCAATAGATAATTGATGTCCATTTCACGTCTCGGGAAGGCGTATACGAAACGCTCTTTCGTGACGTTGAATGCGGAAGGTAAAATCCACGGATAGAGAGCTTTCATGGTCTTGCCGAATGCTGTCATTTTTTCAATGGCTTGATCATTGCGGATTAAATCCGTCCAACGTTTGTTCTCGAAGGCCAACTCATGGCGCATTTCATCCATAACATCGTTTAATGTTACAGACGCTAAAGGTTTAAGTCCCGCTCTTTCTCTTACTTGGTTAATATAAGGCAAAGCTTCTGCGTTCTTACCTTGTTTCACCAATGCCTCTGATAATAGCAATAAGGCGCCTGAGTAACGGTAAACCGGGAAATTATCGTCTGCCCTCAGTGAATAGGTGTAAGGTGGATGATAATACTTCTTTACAAAGTAACGGAAGTCTTTTCCTGCAGCTGGCGTGTAACCGATCGGGCTTTTAACTTCTTCGAATGTGAAGTTATCACCATCCAACGTTCCTTCTGCCACTGCGATAGATGCCTCTAAACGTTTGTCTCCCTTTTCATAAGATTGGATCATTTCATCCGTGGGAACATTCCAACCTCCGGCGGTACCACCAGGCCATGCACCTACATAATTGGAACCAGCGATACCCATAAGGACTTCATTGTTACTACATTTAGGGATTATATTCCAAGGAATACGATTCCACTCATCTGTACTACCGTCATTGGCGTATTGTACTTCCAATATGGATTCTTGGTTGTTTTTATTCGCTTTGTCAAATACAGCATTGTAATCACTCAACAATGTATAATTCATCTTTGTGATATCTTTCAAGTCTTGCTCTGCGGCCGGATAATTCCGATCGGGTTGAGACATGTAAGCGTATGCTCTCAACATTTTTGCGGCTCCCATCGTTGCTCGTCCGCTTTGCGGGAATTTAGAAGGCACAGGTAAACCTAACGTAATCGCTTCCGTAAGGTCTGTGATAATTTGGTTATAAACCTCTTCAGCTGAAGATTTTGCTTTAAACGCATCAGCTTCGTTCTGTACCTCCTCCAATATCAAAGGGACTCCCCCCCAGTGCTGAACCAAGTCGTAATAATAGTATGCTCTTAAAAATAGAGCCTCGGCTTTTACTGCGTTTTTTTCTGAATCTGTCATTTCAGAGGATTCCAAACGATTCAAGATTGTATTGACACGACCTATACAAGTATAATTGTCTTTGTATCGGGTCTCTATCCAGCTAATAGGATCTCCGCTATCCAAGAACAAGGCTAGTACCTCCGTTGAAGCGTATGGGCCTCTATCTCCTGAGTAGAAGGTATAGAAGGAATTATCCGAGCGCATTTCATCCATCATTATTCCGGTTTGAGCAATGCTTCTGAAAGCTGTGTAAGAAGCGACTAGTGCTTGGTCGAAGTGCTCTGCTGTTTTGTAGAATGTATTTGCTGTAATGGCTGTATCCGGATTTAAGTCCAAAAAAGAATTACTGCAAGACGAAAAATTCAACAATGCAGCCAAAGCTGCAACATATAAATATCTTTTTTTCATACTGATTTAACTTTTAAAATTTAACATTAACGCCTAAGGAGAATGTACGAGCTACCGGATAAGCGGTATTGTCTACCCCTTGATATAAGCCACTGGCACCTTTGCCACTGACTTCCGGGTTCATACCTTTATACCCTGTCCAAGTCAATAAGTTCTGTCCACTTGCATAAATGCGTAGTCCTTTCACGTATGGATTCTTCTTGATGGGAATAGTATAGCCTACGGTCAAATTCTTAACCCTTAAATAAGAACCGTTTGATACCCAGCGAGAGTTTGTATAACGGAATAGCTCTGTTGTACCTGTACGAGTACGTGGAACTTGTCCGTCACCGGGATTGTCTACGGAACGCCATCGGTTGGCTACACCTTTATGTACGTTGAATACGCCATCAATATTCTCTGTCCACTCCAATGTGCCGTCAATGATGTCGTTTCCAACGGATCCGGTCAATAACAGGCTGGCATCAAAGTTTCTCCATGAGAATTCATTCGTTATGCCGAATGTGAAGTCGGGATTCGGATTTCCAATATAAGTTCTATCGTCCATGTCAATCTTGTTGTCTCCATTCAGGTCTTTCATTCGTACAGTACCAACCATGGATGACGCATGCTTAGGACCTGCCTCATATTCAGCCTCAGTCATGAATACTCCGTCGTATACGTATCCGTAGAACATACCTAATGGTTTCCCTACAGCGGTACGGTTGTAATCTTCTTGGTTGTTGAAGCCTCCAATGGGAGTATCGTTTGTCCCCAATTTGGCGGCTTTGTTTCGGTCGATGGATACATTAATCTGCGTATTCCATTTAAAGGCTCCTACCATATTCTTTGTTTCCAAACTGATCTCATGACCCCAGAAATGGAACTCACCGATGTTAGATTGAATATTGCTGAATCCGGAAGAGTAGGGGATATCAATCTGATACAAGAGACCATCCGTCCATTTTCTGTAGTAATCATAGACTAAGAATACACGATCGTTGAATAACCCTAAATCCACACCGAAGTCCATTTGTTTGGTTGTCTCCCAGGTCAGCTCGTTGTTTCCGATACGGGAAAGAGCACGTCCAGCGGTGATAGATCCATCTGTCACATAGTTGTAGGAGCCTACGGAAGCCAAATAGGTATAATTTCCGATGTTGTAGTTTCCTACCAGTCCATAACTACCGCGAAGTTTCAAATGGCTAACTTTATCGTATTTCTCCATGAAAGGCTCATCTGAAGCGATCCAGCCCACTGAAACGGACGGGAAGTTGGCGAATTTCGCATTCGAACCAAATCGGGAACAACCATCCCGGCGGAATGCTACAGATAAGATATATTTTTCTTTATAGTCGTAATTCAAACGTCCCAAATAAGAGATCATAGCCCAGCTACCCCATTTATCAGCATCAGAGTTTCCTGTTCTTGTGATTGCGGCTCCAAACCAAGGTAGCTCATCATCCGGATAGTCGGAAGCGTCGATTCGAGCGTTTTCCTGTGTGTTTTTCTGAGTCGTATAACCTACTAAAATATCAAGGTTATGATCATTTGCGATTGTCTTGTTGTAAGTTAACGTGTTTTCCAATAGCCAGTTTACGTAATTAGAAGTATGATAGGAACCTGTGGCTGGTTGAGGAGGAGCGGAGAACATAGCTCCGTTTGCGGTAGATGGAATCCAGTTTGAACGAGAGTTGTTCGCCAAATCCGCATTAGCACTTAAACGATACTTCAAGCCATCAATGATCTTGATGTCTGTATAGGCATTGACCGTGCCTCTGAAGGTTTTAGAAGGATTCTGACGCTGAGTAAGTACAAGATAATAGTTAGGGTTGGCAAACATACCCGGTTGCGTATAGGCGATAGGATAAGTTCCGTCATCATTCTTGTATTTCAACTGCGGGTCCATCAACATGGCAGAACCTATGATGTAACGTCCACCACCTAATCCGTCTGTTAATTGACCGATTGTGTAAGATCCGGAGACATTTAATCCGAATGAAACACGGTCAGATGCTTCATATACGTTATTGGCACGTGCGGCGAAACGATTGGAGTAAGTGTTCAAAATAACACCTTCTTTTGCGTTGTAATTGATATTGACAGCTGATTTGAATTTCTCTCCTGCTGCGCTTAGGCCTAAGTTGTAGTTTTGTGTGATTGCGTCTTGCAAAAGAATATCAAACCAATCCGTGCCCTTACCTATTGCTTGTGGGTTTTGATAACATTCGGGAACTCCTCCTGTATAACCTTCGTAAAGTGCTTGATCTTCATAATATTCTTTCTTGAACTGGGCAAATTCTTGTGCATTCATCAAATCAGGCCTTCCTTGATTGGAGACCTTGTCAATTCCGAAGTATGCGCTGAAATCGATATGCGGTTTACCTGCGCTTACTCCTTTAGCGCTTTTTGTAGTTACCAAGATAACACCATTGGCTGCGCGGGATCCATACAAAGAGGCAGAAGCCGCATCTTTCAATACAGTGATATTCTCGATCTCATCCGGGCTGATGGATGCCAAACCGGAAGTAGTGGGGAAACCATCGATAACCACTAATGGTTCGTTTCCTCCATTGATAGAAGCCGCACCACGCACACGGATCACTAAACCGCCGTTTGGTTCTCCATTGGCTTGGTTGATTTGTACTCCAGAGAATTTTCCTTGTAATTTTTCCCCAATCTGGGAAACCGGCATATCAGATAGTTCACTAGCATCAAGCTTACTCATAGACCCTGTTACTGAACGTGCTTTTTGAGTACCGTAGGCTACGACGACTACTTCGTCTAGGGCTTGTGTATCTTCTTTAAGATTTATGTTGATTGTTGTTTTATTACCTATTGGTATTTCTTGGGTATTGTATCCGATGTAGGAAATTTGCAAAATGGCATTTGCCGGTACTTCCAACGTATATTTACCATCCATGTCTGTAATGGTTCCATTGGTTGTCCCTTTTACGATGACATTTGCTCCGATGGCAGGATCTCCATTTGTGTCATAAACAACACCGCTGACTTTTTTGTTTTGTTGAGTCACCGTTGAAACCAAAGGATTGTCTAGTGTCGCAGATTCCGTTGCCGCAATACCGGCAATTCATGGGAACATGCTAAATAGAATAATAGGAAGGGTGCTTTTTAACATTGGAACACCATTGTTCTTCCTCGTTGTGAAAAGAATGTTTTTCATAATTTAAATAATTAAATTATTAGATTGATATTAAATTGTTGGTGGTAAAATGATTACCAATAAAATAGGTGATTTAAAGGTCTAATA
>NZ_QTLZ01000001.1:166395-199554 GCF_003635425.1 Parabacteroides sp. AF27-14 | reverse complement strand
ATCTTAACATCTCTAATAAAAAAGACTTCTTAGGACTGCCATATATGACTTTCCCATAGTCCTCTCTGCAAATATCATAGTTCTATCGGAACTATGAAACTAGCAGATGTATTTATGAGATTATAGCTATATGAAAAAGATATTTATTGGAAGAACAATATCATTTATCAAACATTAAATATCATTTTTTTAATATGTGGTTACTAATATTTTTAGATTTTTGCAAAGTGGAAATATAAAAGAGACATAGTTCCGATAGAACTATGATATTTGCAGAGAGGACTATGGGAAAGTCATATATGGCAGTCCTAAGAAGTCTTTTTTATTAGAGATGTTAAGATGATCCCTTAAGCGATCTTTATGACAGGAATATTTAATAAAAATCCCGTTTTTTCCAGTTTGCTAGCAAGATGACCTATTCCGATAGCGCAATGATGTGACGGACCAGCTTTGCTCCAGTTTTCCATAAAGCTTTTTACCCCACAAGAAAAACGATACCGGCTATTTGTATTACCTATCTCCAGAACAGGGCCCGGAACGGACTCTCCTTCGGCTACCAATAAAAATATTCCCTCCTTTCCTTCACAAACAGACAATAGGGTGACTGGCCCATTCTTGACGGTCATTTGAATGGATAATCCTTTGCCCGGTTTACCATGATAAACAGGAAGAGGTACGAGTTTTACTTTACCATCGGACATGGCGAAGTGGGCAGGACCATCATGACCAAGTAATATGACATCGTCTTTAAAGTCCATGGCATAAAACTCGGAAAAAGATCCGCCGGCTTTTAGCAGGGAGAGTATTTTCATGGCTTGAACATTTTTAACCTCGCATTCGCCAGCTATAGGTATGTTCTTGCCGGTCAATAAGGTGTTACCTGCTATAACAGAGGTTACAATATCCTCATAATCATTGCCGGGATAACCTTCGTAATAGTAAGCCATTGAGCCTAGCTGATGGCTTTTGATTAATTTGTCTAATGCGACGGATGTGCGAGCAGCACGTATTAGCTCCGTTTCTTCACATTCAGCGACTACCTCGAACTTACGTTGGAATTCCATTATTTTTTCTTTGATCTCCTGGTCTGATACCGCATCTCTGTAAGCTTTTAGCTCGCACATTTCCAGTAGTTCGATATGTGTGCCGAAAGAAGAGGATTGCTGGGATATATCTGAGTAAACATCCAACATCCCACAATAATAATGGCCTAATATACCCATACGATGCTCTCTCATACCTGCCATAACCACGGTTGCGTCGAGCCAGTCGTTTAACTCGGCCCAAGTTGCGTTGTCTTCCAAATGCCCCGTCACGATCTTAAAAGGTAGCCCAGAACGGATAAGTATATTCGCGAATTCAGGGACGGAGCATGCTTGGCAATTCGCTAACCATTCGCCTGTCATGAGACCTCGGTCTCCTAGACTATTAATATATGTATAGTCTATGTGAGAAGAGGGCTGTATGTTTAATAGTATTATGGGAACTTTTAGGCGTTGTGCCAACGGTAATATCGTAGATGATAGCGCATATGTCGAGATATAAACAAAAAGTACTTCTATATTTTCATGCGATAAGACATCTGCGATGTTTTTGGCTTCCTCCGGACGATCTAAGATCCCAGCGTTGATTATACTTATATCCGGACGTGTTAAAGAGTCTGCTATCTTTTTCTGATATTTGCAAAGTTTTTCATAGAGTCCTTCAAATTGGGACCAATAGGTATTTAATCCCATCCCAACCAATCCTACATTTATTTTTTTGTTTTCCATGTTTTATAGATTGAATTTTAGTTTCATATTATCTTCTTTGACCAACAGCAAAGATATAGGGTTGCTTTTGGTCTTGTTTTATCTATTTGATTTTATATTTTAGAAAAGTGATAGTTTAGTTTAGAGAAAGTGAACTTCCCTTGTCGTAGAAGATATACTTCAAGTCCCTTAGGATATATACTGCGTCGGGTAAGTAGTACTTCATATCTTCTGTCATGTGTGTGAAATATATTATCTTTGGTCAATTATTTAGTAATGTTATAAGGAGGATATCTTTTTATGAGTACACAAAATAATAACATTCGTTATCTGAATGTTAGTCCGATGGATGAGCTATGGGGGATGATGGTTACAACAGTCGGTTATCAATCCATACCTCCGCATAGTATTTACCCTGTCAGGCAACAACATCCTTTGACGTATTCTTTCAACCCGGAAAAAGGACGTATATTAACGGAGTACCAATTGGTGTACATTTCTGAAGGTTGTGGGTTCTTTGAATCCCAGTCTTTTAAACGAAAAAAGATTAAAGCAGGGACGATGATCTTGTTGTTTCCGGGAGAGTGGCATACCTATTCTCCAGCGGAAAATGGTTGGTACGAGTATTGGGTGGGTTTTAGAGGCAATTTAATAGAGGGTTGGATTTCTAATAAATTTTTCTCAAAAGAGAATCCTGTCTATGAGATAGGGGTGAATGTTACAATTATAGGTTTGTATGAGGAAATAGTTTCTCATGCTATAAAGGAGCGAAACGGTTATCAGCAACTTATTTCTAGTATTGTCTTTTATCTGATGGGGGAGATATATTATAAAGAGAAGAATCGTTTTTTAGGGCAGTCAGATGCGGTGGAGAAGATCAATGAGGCACGAGCTTTCATGAAGAGGAATATTGATAATCCTATGTCGGTGGAATCGATCGCTCAGAGTTTGAATGTGAGTTATTCTTGGTTTCGAAGTACCTTTAAATCTTATACGGGGGTATCTCCCGCTCAATATCAATTGCATTTACGTTATCTTCGAGCAAAAGAGCTATTAAGTACTTCTCGATTAAGTATTTCAGAGATAGCGTATGCGCTTAATTTTGAGACTGTATCTCAGTTTTCTACTTTTTTCACGAAGAAAGAGGGCTTATCTCCCTCGAAATTTAGGAGACAGAGCCAACAATAGAACGGTTTTTGTTTGCCTCTTTCGGTGGAAAGATGTTATTTTGCATCCCGAATTAAAAGAATAGGCGTTATGTTGAAATTCTTCAAGACATGGACACTCCCTATCTCTATGTTAGCGGGTGCGATAGGGTATTTTGTTTTCGCCAATGTTACTTTTCTGGAGCCTACAAAGCCGTTCATGTACACTTTAATAGCGTATCTGACGCCCTTTTTGATTTTTGCGCAGTTGCTCTTAACCTTCTGTAAGATCTCTGTCCGGGAATTGATGCCCAGCCCTTGGCATGGTTGGCTATTGCTTATCCAAGCGGTTTCCAGTTTGGTGCTTGCAGCCTTATTGTTATGGTTGCCAATGAGAGAGGAATACCGGGACGTGTTTGAGGGAGCGATGGTCTGCCTGATTTGCCCGACTGCTACGGCGGCCGCCGTGATTACGGGTAAATTAGGGGGAAGCGCCTCTAGTCTGACTACTTATACCTTATTATCGAATCTATTGGCAGCGATTGTCGTGCCGCTGGTCTTCCCATTAGTGGAACCGCATGCCGAGATTACTTTCTTCGCCGCATTCTTGAAGATCTTGGGAAAAGTCTTCCCATTGCTGTTATTCCCGTTTTTCCTCGCTTTGTTCTTGCGTAGATTCATACCACCTATCCATCGCTTCCTTGCGGGGCTTCGAGACATGGCCTTTTACCTCTGGGCCGTCGCTCTAGCTACCGTGACCGGGCAGACCGTGAAATCCTTGGTTAATAGCGAGGCGGAGATTTATGTAGAAATCCTGATCGCTTTAGGCGGCTTGATAACCTGTATCGCGCAGTTTTATTGGGGAAAGCGCATCGGCAAGAAATACAATGACCGTATTAGCGCCGGACAAGCCTTGGGGCAAAAAAATACCGTGTTAGCGATCTGGATGTCTTACACCTATTTGAACCCCTTGTCTTCTGTTGGCCCGGGGAGCTATGTCCTGTGGCAAAATATTTTCAATAGCTATCAGCTGTGGAAAAAGAGGAAAAATGAGCTAGAATAATAAATGCGACCCGGAAAAAGGCGGCACACCGAAATAACGATGGAGCCGCCTCATTAACTTTCTTTCCTATCCTCTTATCAGTAAATTGAAGCAAATCCCAAATATGAAATAAGCTATATAGCAGAAAACGGAAACACCTAGAGAAACAAGCAGTTGTTTCATGAAAGACTCTCTGTAATATGATAACAACAATCGCCCCATGGGATATGAATTGTTGATTTGGGTAAAACGTGGTGAATTATATGGAACAGCGTTCGTTACACTTTGAAGCTATAACCATCATATATTTATCTTAATTGCAGGATATACGTTTACGGGGAAAACTTATTGGCTCAAAGGTGATCAAGTTGTCTATTTCAGTATAATAATTATTCATACTTATGGAAAAGGAACAAACGAATGAAAATAGTTGGGAATTTCATCTGACAGATAAGATCGCCCAGCTTTCCAAAATGACCTTGGAAATGCATACGGAGTTTTGGCTTAGTACACTCCAGACATGGTTTCGTGGCTATCAAACACCCGAAGAGTATAAAGCGACGATTTGGGGGAGGGAGGTAGACCTATGCATCTCCATCGCTCCCTTGGAGACACCGACCGAGAAATTACCTATCATTGAAGAGAAATCGGCAAAAGGTAAGAATGAGCTGCTTCCCCCGGAACAGCAAGCCTACGTAGACGAACTCAAAAAGAAGATAAAAGCTCTCAAAAAACTCCTGCCGCCCAAGGTGGACGAAGCGTTAGAGCAACGCTATTTGGATTACATGAACGCCGAGAGGATTAAGGCAATCATTCAAGACTGTACCAAGATATGGAGTAATCCGGAATTGTCCGTTGAAGAAAAAATCAGTCAGCTCATTCCTTATAAAATTGAATTATATGACCTTGTGCGTAATGTCCAACTGCCGGATGATTTGATGCGTGCGGATACGAATATTTCAATTACAATGGCCACTATTCAATTCTTTGCGCAAAGCGTAGAGAAAAATGCGAAGAAAAACAAAATAAAAACACCCAAGCAGGTACGTCAATTAGTGAAATTTACCAATGACATCATTACTCGCATGGATGAGGGTCAGAATAAGCTAAACGGCGTTGAGCGAGATATGACTAAGGAAGAGTCTAAAGCCTATGATGCTTATCTTGATATAAAGATTGGAGCAAGGTCTGTCCTTCACTCGTTTGAAAAACGATTGGAGTTATACGAGCGACTTTGGGAAATGCCCTCGGTCTCTACCGGTACTAAGATTGAATGTTTGAATGAGGCCATCAAACTTATCCGGAAGCAATGCGGTAAAAACCTGGAGCCCCGTTGTCCGCACGAATCCCTTATCCGGAAACATCTGAAAGCTATTAGTGGCTATATGAATAAGCTGGAAGAAGAAGGGGAAGCGATATGGCAATTGCGCATGGCCGACGAATTGCTCCCGACAGCAAACGCATGGCGGGAAGATTGTGAACTTCCGGCATTGTCCAGAGAGGAGTTTGCCTCCCAGGTAGAATTGCAATCTGTTCATATAGAGACCAAGGAGAAAGAAGACGGCTCCATCCATTACGAACTGGAGCTTTTTTTCCAAGACACGGAAGACACTTTCGCCGGCCACTTCCTATATGCTGATATTGAGGACCATGAGATGAAGGAGATAACGTTAATGGGATAGTTACATTCTATGTTTGTCCACAAGGATTTGCAAGGTAAAGTCTCTTTACGATACTTTTGGGGCCCGTTCGATTGTAAGCAGGCTCCTTTTTTTGTCGATACCTCCTGCGTATCCGGTTAAGCTGCCATCGCTGCCTACGACACGGTGGCAGGGGATGATGATACTGATCGGGTTATGGCCTACCGCTCCTCCGATCGCTTGCGTAGACATGCTCGGGATACCTTTTTGCCGGGCGATTTCGCCGGCGAGCTCCTTGTAGGTTACGACTTCGCCATAAGGTATTTTGCTCAATAAGTCCCATACCGCAAGTCGGAAAGGCGTATCCTCCAGATGGATAGGAGGGGTGAAGCTGGGAATCTTACCCATGAAATAGCTATCCAGCCACTCTTTGGCTTGCTCGAATATCGGCAGTTCTCTTTCTTGGTGTTCCGCCGATAAAGTGGCGGCAAAATATTTTTGCCCGTCGAACCATAATCCTGTCAGGTGGTCGCCATCGCTGGCTAGGGTTATTTCTCCCAAGGGAGATCGATATTTGTCGGTGTATTGCATGGATGTTTATCAAATAAGGGCGTAAGTTAGAAAAATTTTCGAAAGTAGCCAATATCTAAGGGCGGAAATGAGATAAGGAATCCTACTTTTATTTATATTTGCATAGTGAAATTTCGTGAACGGATAATACTTCAACATTTTTAAACAATGATAAAATTATGATCTTAAGTAGAAATTTATCAGAGGCGTTCAATGCCCAAGTTAATGCGGAGATGTGGTCTTCGAATTTGTATTTGTCAATGTCCGTGTATTTCCAGAAAGCAGGGTTGAACGGTTTCGCCCATTGGATGAAGAAACAAGCGGCTGAGGAATTGGAGCATGCTCATAAGTTGATCGATTACGCCTTGGATCGTGGCGGCGATATTACGATCGGCCAGATCAACGTGGTTCCGACAGGCTGGGGAAATCCGTTGGAGGTATTCGAGCATGTTTACAAACACGAGTGCTATGTATCAGAGTTGATCGACAAATTGGTTGATATCGCCGAGGCTGATAAGGATCATGCTTCCCGTGATTTCTTGTTCTGGTTCGTACGCGAGCAAGTAGAGGAAGAATCTACGGCTAAAGAGATCGTGGATCAATTGAAGAATTATGGGGAATGCCATTACGCCATTATGGATCATAGATTAGGAAAGAGATAATAAATTTCCGTCGAGAAATATAAAAAGGCTGTATCTTCACCGGACGCAGCCTTTTTTGTCGTATTTTTACCCGGTAAAGTCAGTAAGGAATACTTATAGATAAATAGAAAATATAAATATGAGATTAAGCGATGTATGGTTTACGGCTCTCTCGGAAAACGAGTCAGGGCAAATGATTTCCGTTTACGGGCGGGACGAGTTGAATGAGTTCACCGAATCCGGTAAGTTCAAGGAACGTGTCGAGATCACTTGGAAATACGAGGGAGATGGGAGAGGCCTTCCTAGCGATGACCTTGGCGAGAAAATGGAGGCCGTGGAGGAAGCGCTTCGTAAGGCGATGGAAAAGAAAGACAAGCTGGCTATCCTGACGGGTGTCTATACCGGAGGAGGAGAGAAGGTCTGGGTGTTTTACACACGTACCGTGCGTGTATTCGGCGAACGCTTGAATGAGGCCTTGGCTCCTTTCGAGTTACTGCCCATCTCTATTTATACCGAGATGGATCCGGATTGGGAAGAATATAAGGATATGTATGAGATGAAAGAGTGGGCGGTGGATTGAGATCCTGTGCTTCGAGTTTGGCGTGAAAGGTATCTTTTTGATTGAAATACCTTCTTTTTCACGACACGGCTCTCTGGCTATAAAAGCCAACGAGCGTAAGCGGGGAGCGCGAACAAGCTACCACAACCGCTTTTTAACACGATAAACGTCGCTTTTTAACGAATATATACGTATCAACCTACACATATGGCTGTATCAACTCACACATATAGCAGTGTCAACCCACACATATAGTCGCGTCAAGCTACACATATAGTGGCGTAAGCCTACACATATATAGGCATCGGCCCTCACATGCGGTAGCGTTGGGCATTATTACCGCCTTACGACCGTAAAACATGAACTAGGGTGAATTATTTCGGCTGGAACGAAAGGCCGTTTTTAAGCAAACAGCTATCAAACAGAGAATTGCTGTTTTTTTCTCTCGAATTTGGAAGCGAGACGCACTTAGGTACGGAATAATCGATTCTCCGGGACTTCAGATTACAAGTTGTCAAAAAGACAAATGGGCCACTTGTATCTATAGTTCCTCTGCCATTTCCCGATAACCATCGGGGGGAGAGGCGGTTAATGTATATTAAGACTGTCACTCATCTTTTCATCAAGATGGATGAAAATCTCGGTGGATGTGCTTTCTATGTTGACGATATTAAAATACGTAAGAACTGCACTTGGTAGTACTTTCTGAGCTAATGTATAAAGTTGATTCGTTTCCATAGAGCAAAGCTAGAGATTTTAAATAGATGAAAATAATTATCCCCACCAATTATCGACTGATCCTATAAAAACTCTATTTCTCCAATAATTATACATTTGGCTTATAATTAATCGAATTTAATAACATGACTTTTCGGAAGAAAAGCTTGCTTACGGAATTTCTTTTTGAAATTCTCGCCTGTTTTTGTATGTCCTAGGTGATAAAAATGGAAGGTGTGGCAAATATCGATAATATCAATTTGCTACACCTTCCATTTTATATCAATTACGAAAACTATTCTTCTTTTTACCGGCTCATCAAGAAAGATTTGAATCCCTCGAAATCTTTTGCCAGCTCGATGCTTTGCTTGGTTCCTTCCATGAAGGCTTTCAGTTTCGCCGGGATCTCGATATCTGCCTCCAATATCTTATCGACCGTTCCTTTGAATTTGGCGGGATGGGCGGTCTCAAGGAATAGACCCGTCTCGGTCTCGCTTAGGTCGCTGTCTAGTAATCCTTGGTAGCCACAGGCTCCGTGTGGGTCGAGGATATATCCCGTCTCTTTATAGACGGCTCGCATCGTAGAGGCGATTTCCTCGTCCGTATAGCGATGTCCGGAGATCAGTGCGCATATTTCTTTATGGGGATCATTGAATGCGCCGAATAGGTCGATGATACGGGCGAAATTACTCGGATCGCCTACATCCATGGCGTTCGCTAGGGTGGCGACTGATGGGCGGGGTGTATAAGTTCCTGTATTCAGGTATTCCAAGAATACGTCGTTACGGTTGTTTGCCGCTACGAAACGTTTGATAGGGAGCCCCATCCAATAGGCGAACAATCCGGCGGTGATGTTTCCGAAATTACCGCTCGGCACGCAAACGACCAGCTCGTCCGCTTTTCCCTGCTTGTCCAGCTGAGCGTAAGCGTTGAAATAGTAGAACGATTGGGGCAAGAAACGGGCTACGTTGATGGAGTTCGCCGAGGTCAGTTTCATATGACGGTTTAATTCCTCGTCCATAAAGGCGGATTTAACCAGCGCTTGGCAATCGTCGAACGTGCCGTCTATCTCCAATGCCGTGATGTTCTGTCCTAATGTCGTGAACTGGCATTCCTGTATCGGGCTGACCTTTCCCTTGGGATAAAGCACATACACGTGAATGCCCGGAACGCCTAGGAATCCGTTGGCGACGGCGCTTCCCGTATCGCCGGAAGTAGCTACCAATACGTTTACTTGCTTCAATCCCTCTTTCTTTATGAAATAACCGAGCAGACGAGCCATGAAGCGCCCTCCTACATCCTTAAAGGCCAATGTAGGCCCGTGAAATAACTCTAAGCTATAGATATTACCCTTTACGGGTACCACCGGGGTCTCGAAGGAGAGCGTATCTTTTACGATACCGTCCAATACCTCCGGCTCGATGTCTTCCCCGAAGAACATCTGAGCTACCGTGCAGGCGATCTCGTGGAAGGACTGGTTCTTCATGTTGGCTATCACCTCCTCGTCCAAGGAGTCAATATACTCGGGCATATATAATCCCTTATCGCCGGCCAGACCTTTTACGACGGCCTCTTCTAGGCTGGCTACAGGGGCTTGTTTGTTTGTGCTGTAATATTTCATGCTCTAATCGTTTAGAAATTCTTTTATAAATTGATCTTTTTCCAGTATGCCATATTTGCCGTTTGATACGGAGAACTCATCAAATGTGGTAACGGAGTCGGGTTGCTCGCCCGGCTTGTAAATCAGGAATGGAACCGGGGTATTCGTATGCGTACGTATGGAGCAAGGAGTGGGGTGGTCCGGAAGGATAGCGATCGCTACCGGCTCGTCCCATTTTTGCGTTTCCTCGTAGATGATACGTACGGCACGGTTGTCCAGATACTCTATCGTCTTGATCTTTAGGTCTACGTCTCCCTCATGCCCGGCCTCGTCGCTTGCCTCGATATGCAGGTAGACGAAGTCATTTGTCTTGAGGGCCTCAAGGGCGGCGTGCGCTTTTCCCTCGTAGTTCGTGTCGTATAATCCGGTAGCTCCCTCTACGTGAAGCACCTCGAGGCCGGCGTAAACGCCGATTCCCCGGATGAGATCGACGGCGGAGATCACGGAGCCTTTCCCGAAGCCGTACATCTCCCGCATCGTTCGCATGGCCGGACGGTAGCCCGGAGACCAAGGCCAGATACTGTTCGCCGGATCTTTCCCCGCTGCCATACGTTTGAGGTTCACCGGGTGATCCTTTAAGATCTCTTGGGACTTGAGGATTAATTCGTTTAATAAATCGGCGGTCTCTCGTGCTTCCGGAACTTCCGGTTTTATCATTAAAGGCCGGAAAGGATGGAGGGGTACGTCGTGTGGTGGCGTGCAATCCAGACGCTTATCGCCTCCTTTGATTACCAATAGGTGGCGGTAGGAGACACCCGTATAGAACTTGACACGGTCGGAGCCTAATCGCTCGTTCAGGCATTGGATCAACTCGTCCGCTTCCTCCGTGGAGATATGGCCGGAAGAGTGATTCTTCAAGATGTCGCCTTCTACGCAGATTAAGTTACAACGCATCGCCATCTCGCCGGGTTGCAGGGCGACGCCTATACTGGCGGCTTCCAATACACCCCGTCCCTCGTATACGGAGGGCAGGTCATAGCCTAATACCGCCATGTTCGCGACCTCGCTACCGGGATGGAAACCATCCGCTACGGTTTTCATCTGCCCGGTTACTCCCAGTTCCGCCAATTTATCCATATAAGGAGTCTTGGCGTATTGCATCGGGGTCTTGCCTCCCAGAGCCTCTATCGGCTCGTCGGCCATTCCATCGCCTAAAATGATAATGTGCTTCATACCTATCGAATATTAGCAATGGATATGATGTCGGCGAATACGCCTGCGGCTGTCACGTCGGCTCCGGCACCATATCCCTTGATGATCATTGGATATTCATGATATCTCTCGGTGGAGATCATGATAATATTGTTGCTGCCCTCCAGTTCATAGAACGGATGGTGGCTGTCTACGGCTTGTAGGCCTACCTCGCAAGCGCCGTTCTCCATCTTCGCCACGAAACGGAAGCGTTTGCCTTCCGCTTCCAGTAGCTGGCGTTTCTCCTCGAAACCGGCATCTGTATCCTTGATATTCTTCCAGAAGTCCTCAAGGGAACCCTCGAAGTACTTTTCCGGGATGAACAGGTTCCGTTTTACGTCGGCTTGCTCCACCGGATAACCGGCCTCACGAGCCAAGATAACCAGCTTACGGATTACGTCTTTGCCGCTAAGGTCGATACGTGGGTCCGGCTCGGCGTATCCGGCTTCCTTTGCCATATGGATCGCCTCGCTGAAAGGGATATCGGCGCTGATCGTATTAAAGATATAATTCAGCGTACCGGAAAGTACGGCCTCCAGTTTCAATATATGGTCGCCGCTATTGATCAAATCGTTCATCGTATTGATGATCGGGAGGCCGGCGCCTACGTTCGTCTCGAACAAGAACTTGATGTCTCGGTGGCGGGCGGTCTCCTTGAGCTTGGTATAATTATCGTAGGAGGAGGAGGCCGCTTCTTTATTAGCCGCCACGACGGATACGTTATTGTTCATCAACGTCTCGTAAAGAGCCGCCACGTCCGGGCTTGCCGTGCAATCCACGAATACGGAGTTGAAGATATTCATCTTTACGATCTCTTCGCACAGATGCTCCGGGTTGCTCTCTTCCCCGTTCTCCTTCAGCTCCTCCAGATAATTGTCGAGGTTGATCCCTTCCCGGCATAAAAGGGCTTTCTTGGAGTTTGAGATACCTACGACATTCAGCTTCAAACCGTTTTGCCGCATCAGTTTCGGTTGCTGGATGCGTATCTGTTCCAATAAATTGCCGCCTACGGTTCCTACACCGGCGATGAAAAGGTTCAATACCTTATATTCGGATAGGAAAAAAGAGTCATGAATGGAGTTCAACGCCTTGCGAAGGTATTTATGCTTGATAACGAAAGAGATATTCGTCTCGGAAGCGCCTTGGGCGCAAGCGATCACGCTGATGCCCGCACGTCCCAGCGTACCGAACAGCTTCCCGGCGATACCCGGGGTACGTTTCATGTTCTCGCCTACAATAGCGACGGTAGCCAGATCCTTCTCCGCTACGGTATCGTTCATATCACCCTGCGCACGTTCCAAGGCGAACTCGTCGTTCAATACTTGTACGGCCAAATCAGCGTCGGCGTTACGTACGGCGAAAGTCGTGTTGTTCTCGGAGCTGGCCTGCGATACCATAAATACGCTGATGCCATTCTTGGCGAGCGTCTTAAAGATCCGGTAGTTCACGCCGATCACGCCCACCATACCTAAACCTTGTACCGTGATCAAACAGGTATCGTTGATGGAGGAGATACCCTTGATGATGGCCTTGCCTTCCTCTTTCACCCGCTCTTTCGAAATATAGGTTCCGGGAGCGGTCGGGTTGAAGGTATTCAAGATACGGATCGGGATATTCTTATGATAAACCGGATAGATCGTCGGCGGATAGATTACTTTCGCCCCGAAGTTACACAACTCCATCGCCTCCGTGAAAGTAAGCCGGTCGATTACGTAGGCGGAGCTGATCACACGGGGATCGGCGGTCATGAAACCATCCACGTCTGTCCAGATCTCCAAGGTGTTAGCGTCTAAGGCGGTCGCCAAGATGGAGGCGGTATAATCCGATCCCCCTCGTCCGAGGTTCGTAACCTCTCCGGTTTCCGTGCTGGAAGAGATGAATCCGGGCACCAAGGAAACCTTGGGCAGCGGCGAGAAGGTCTCTTTTATGAGCTTGTTGGTCAAGTCGAAATCCACGATATGCTTGTTGAATTGCTTGACTGTCTTGATATATTTGCGTGAGTCGAACAACTTAGCGTCCTTGATCACGTTCGAGACGATCAAGGAAGATAGGCGCTCGCCATAACTTACGATCGTATCGGATGTCTTGGCGGATAAATCGTTAATCAAATAAACACCTTTGAAAATATTGCTCAATTCATCCAGTAAAGCCATCACTTTCTTCTGGACATCCATGCGTACCTCCTTGTCCTCTATCACTCCCTCGATCACGTCCAGATGGCGGGCGATGATCTCCGATAATTCTTTCTCGTAGGCAAGGTCGCCTTTAGAAGCCATGGTAGAAGTGGCCAGTAATTTATCGGTGATGCCCCCTAAGGCGGAGACAACCACGATTACGGGCTCTTCGATAGCCTCTACTATTTTCTTTACACTTAAGATACTATTCACGGAACCTACGGATGTTCCGCCGAATTTTAATACTTTCATCGATATGTATTTTTAATGGTTCATCGAGGATTGACAATCAAGAAAAGGCTTTTTCATGATTAGCAACCGACAATAACCGATTGATTAAACTTATTTATGTAAAAGGAGAAATAAAAAAGGATGCAATACGAGATTGCGACATAGCGTGACGTGGTCTACGCGAATGCTTATTAATAGATTCTAACCCCCCAAGGGGTCATCAATGCCCATGTATAATATGAGGACTCTACACTCATCATTGATTTTGTATGCTACTTATTCTTTTATATTATGGGGGCAATATTACGCATTATTTTTCATATTGCAAGCGTTTTTGTCAAAAGATTGACTATTTTGTTGTTCAAGGTCCGCCCGGCTCTTGCTTTGGGTCACTAAATAGACGCCGGAGAAAACAAGTGCGGCCGATACTAGTTTCGTTACGCTAAAACTATCCTGACCGATGAATACGGCGATAAAGGAAGCTACGATCGGTTGGATATAATTGTACATGCTGACGGTAGTCGGGCGGATTCGCTTTAAGGCCAGCGGTATTAATAAATAGGGTACGAACGTGGCCCCGAATAGCACGAAGAAAATGGCTCCCAGCTCTTGGCCGTCGAAGACCTCTTTATGGAAAGCCGGGGTATTCCAGATGGATTCGATAGCGAAAGGCAGGGTAATCAGCGTGGAGAACAGGAACATCCATTTCATCATCGTGACGGATGAGTACTTGAGTGTTAGTGGCTTGGATACTACCAAATAGATCGAGTACATGAATCCACTAACCGTAATCAAGAGGTTTCCCCCTAGACTGCTCGCTTGATTGGAACCTTGCGTGGATTGTAGTATTAAGGAGATCGCCCCGCATATACCAAGCAGTACCCCGAACGTTTTCATCCGTGTGATAGGTTCCTTTAGGATCAGGGCCGCCAAGATCATGACAAAGATGGGGACGGCGGTCGCTATGATGGAAGCGTCTACCGGCGACGTGGTATTCAATCCCCAGATAAACAGCCCTTGGTTCAAGCCTACTCCGCAAAGGGCGCAAAGGCATAGAAGTCCCAAGTCCTTCAACGGCACTTTCTCATAGGGAACGAATAGGGAGGTGATCCAGAACATCACGCAAGCGAAGCTCATCCGCATACTGGTTAACGCCTCGGGCTGCACATGCTCGGGGAGTAGATATTTGGATACGGGCATATTAATGGCGAACAGGATGTTGGCCGCTAAAATAAGGAGATGCCCTTTTAGCTTTTCTTGATTCATCATGAGTACGATCCTAGATTGGTATAATATAATGTATATAGGCTTATGTTTTGGTGAGCAAAGGTCTTACTTTTTTTTGTAAATAAGAAATGATCCGTTAGTAAAGTGTTTTACATACGGATCATTGTCTGTTTAGTCAAGGATGCATCCCGTTTTTATTACGATGAAACGGCCGCTCCTCCCATGATATCCAGCAATTCGTTGGTGATGGCTTGCTGGCGGGTTTTATTATATTGCAAAGTTAATTGTTGGATTAAATCGTTCGCGTTGTCGTTGGCGGTCTGCATAGCCATCATACGGGCGGCGTGCTCGGCGGTCGAGGTGTCGAGTAGGATCGTATAGATGGTTAGGTTCAGCAATTTCGGGAAAAGCCGGTTACGCAACTCTTCCGCCGAGGGCTCAAGGATGTAGTCGGTGGCCGTTTCCGCCGCTTCCGTATCCGAGAGGGAAAGGGGAAGATACGTCTTGTGGGTTACGACTTGTGTCGCCATGTTCTTGAAATGGTGATACAGTAATTCCACCCGGTCCGCTTTACCCGTGACGAACAGCTCCATGAGACGGTTCGCCAAGGATACGGCGCTTTCATAAGACGGCTTTTCGCCGATCGTGACGAAATCAGTGTCGAAGCTATACCCCGCTTTATGAAGCTCATCCGCTATTTTCTTGCCGATAGGGTAGAGGCCTACCTCTATTTGCTGGTTCTTATAAGTCTGGATCGTGGCGGATAACTCTTTCCATATATTGGCATTGAATGTCCCGCATAAACCCGTGCTCGAGGCGAATACGGCGATAGCCACCTTGCTCACCTTACGCTGTTCGGTGTAAGGTGAGTCTGGGTCGCATTCCGCCGAAAGAAGACCGTTTAAGATAGCGGATAGTTTATTAGCATATGTAAGTGTGTGCTCGGTTTGCGTCTGGGCATGATGAAACTTGGCCGACGATACCATTTTCATGGCGGCGGTGATCTTCTGCGTGCTCCGTATAGAGGCGATCCGGACTTTTATTTCTTTCAATGAACCCATAGCTCCTTCGCTGTTTTTTCCAATATGCCTCGTATCTCATCATTGATAACGCCGGTCTTTAAGACATCCAGTACGTCCCGTTGATGAGAAGTCCGTAATTCTTGCAAGAACCTTGCCTCGAACTCATGCACCTTGTCCAATGGAACCTCTTTCAGCAGACCTTGCGTTCCGCAATAAAGGATCGAGATTTGCTCTTCCACCGGCATCGGGCTATATTGAGGCTGTATCAGTAACTGGGTATTCTTCTGCCCCTTATCGATCGTGAAAGCGGTGACGGCATCCATCTCGCCCCCGAACTTGGAAAATGATTCCAATTCACGGAACTGAGCCTGATCGATTTTCAAGGTACCCGCTACCTTTTTCATCGCCTTTAATTGTGCGTTACCGCCTACACGGGAAACGGAGATTCCGACATTGATAGCCGGGCGGTTCCCTTGGTTGAATAAATCGGTCTCAAGGAATATCTGTCCGTCGGTGATAGAGATCACGTTGGTCGGGATATAAGCCGATACGTCTCCCGCCTGAGTCTCGATGATCGGTAAAGCGGTCAAGGAGCCACCGCCTTTCACCTTGTCTCTCATGCTTTCGGGGAGATCGTTCATCTCACGGGCTACCTCCGGCTGGTTGATGATCTTGGCGGCACGTTCCAATAGGCGGGAGTGCAGGTAAAAGATATCACCCGGGTACGCCTCACGCCCGGAAGGGCGGCGAAGGATTAAGGAGACCTCACGGTAGGCGACCGCTTGCTTGGACAGATCGTCGTAGACTACCAAGGCGTGTCGTCCGCTATCCCGGAAGTACTCTCCGATGGCCGCTCCGGCGAACGGGGCGAAATATTGCATGGCTGCCGGGTCGGAGGCGGTCGCGCTTACGACAATCGTATAGTCCATGGCGCCTTTCTCTTGCAAGGTGTTCACCAAGGCCGCTACCGTGGAACCCTTTTGCCCGATCGCCACGTAAATACAGTAAACCGGGTTCCCTGCCTCGTAGTTGCTACGTTGGTTGATGATGGTATCGATAGCGATCGAGGTCTTTCCCGTCTGCCTGTCGCCGATGATCAACTCACGTTGCCCCCTTCCGATAGGGATCATAGCGTCTACGGCCTTGATACCGGTTTGCAAAGGCTCGTTTACCGGCTGACGGAAGATCACGCCCGGAGCCTTGCGCTCAAGCGGCATCTCGCAAGTCTCGCCAAGGATCTCGCCTTTCCCGTCGATCGGGTTTCCCAACGGGTCGATCACACGCCCGATCATCCCCTCGCTGACATCGATAGAGGCGATGCGGCCCGTGCGTTTTACGGTGTCGCCCTCCTTGATTCGGTCGGTCGGACCTAAAAGGACGGCGCCTACATTATCTTCCTCCAAGTTCATCACGATCGCTTCCATCCCGTTATCGAATTGAAGCAACTCGTTCGCCTCCGCATTATCCAGCCCGTAGATGCGGGCCACGCCGTCACTCACCTGCAATACGGTCCCGACCTCCTCCAGCTTGATGCTGGTATGGATTCCTTCCAATTGCTGGCGCAGGATGGAGGAGACTTCACTCACTTTTATCTGTTCTGTCATACTTCTTCTTTTTTATCTGTTTTCGAGTAGCCCGGTACGGATATCCCGTAGTTGCGTCGCATAGCTAGCGTCTATCCGGTAATTGCCGATGCGTAGGCGGAAGCCCCCGATTAGTTCCGGTTCCACATGGCCGGAGAACTCGATCGTGCATCCCGTCTCTTTCTGCAGCTTGTCTTGCAGGTGAGACTTGACCGCATCGTCTACCGTTACGGCTGTGTCGAATCGTACCCGGGTAATCTTCTTCTCTTTCCGGTACAAATGGATATAAATGTATGCGATGAAGGGCAGTAGTGTCTCCCGTTTATGGGCTAATACCAGATTGATAAAACGTGTATATAGCTCGCAGACCTCGATACCCCCCGCCGCCGTAAGCAATTTCACTTTCTCCGGTACGGAAACGATCGGGTTGCTCAAGGCACCCCTAAGCTCCGGCTCCATCGAGAAGCTGTCCGCCAACATCTTCATATCATCATATACCCGGCTTTCCTGTCCCTTGTCTTTCGCTAGGGAGAAAAGCGCCTTGGCATACCGGGAAGAAATAGTTCCTATATCCATACCTTACGATTTACTAAACGATACCTCATCCAGCAGCCGGTCGATCATCTGTTGTTGTTCCTTATCCCGGCCGATTTTCTCTTTCATTACTTTCTCTGCGATAGCGATAGACAGATCCGCTATCTCCGAGCGGACTTCGCGAATAGCTTTCTCTTTTTCTTCGCGGATACGCCGGGTAGCCTCCTCTATCTGCAGATGTGCCTCGGAGACGGCCTTTTTACGTGCCTCCTCGATGATCCGCTCCTTTTCGGCAAAGGCTTCCTTCAGGACGGCGTTTTGCTTTTCCTTGGCCTCGGCTAGCATCTTCTCGCCCTCGGCTTGGATATGGGCAAGTCGCTCATTCGCCTGACGTGCCGTCTCTAAGGAATTGTCAATGTAAGCTTTCCGTTGTTCGATTGCCTTGACGATCACGGGAAAACCGTATTTGGAAAGGATCACGAAGACAATCCCGAATGAAACGATCATCCAGAATAGAAGCCCTGAATCCGGTGTTAATAAAGACATAGTTTGTTACTTTTTTATTGGAACAACGCTAAGAAACATACGACAATAGCGAACAATGCCACACCTTCTACCAACGCTCCCATAATCAACATCGAGGTACGGATCTCTCCTGCGGCCGACGGCTGGCGTCCAATAGCTTCAACGGCACCTTTACCGATCAATCCGATTCCGATACCTGCACCTATGGCGGCGAATCCCGCTCCTATAGTGGCTCCCATCTTCGCTACGCCCATCCCGGCTGCCGCTTGTAATAAAATAGTCGATAACATAGTGTTTAATTTTAAATTAGTAACCTTAATAATATAATTCTAATACCTTAATTTCTTTGGATTTATTCCCTTACCTTGGCCAATCCGATATAGTTGGCCGACAGCAGGGTGAAAATATAAGCTTGCAAGCAAGCCACTAACAATTCCAGACAGTTCATGAACGCACAGAACAAGACGGATACGATCGTCATACCGAAATTCACGGCTACTCCCATGGTTGCCGTTATGAATATCAAACAGGTTAGCGCCAAGATAATCGTATGGCCCGCCATGATGTTGGCGAACAGACGGATCATCAACGCGAACGGCTTGGTGAATACCCCGAAGAACTCCACGAACGGCATGATCGGCAAGGGCAGTTTCAAGTAGATCGGCGCTTTGGGCCAAAAGATCTCTTTCCAGTACGCTTTCGTGGCGAACAGGTTGACCGCTATAAACGTACAAAGTGCCAATACGCCTGTTACCGCTATATTTCCCGTAATATTAGCGCCTCCCGGGAAAATAGGTATGATTCCGATCAGGTTGTTGATCAAGATAAAGAAAAATACCGTCAGCAAATAGGACGAGAACGGCTTATATTCTTTTCCGATCGCCTCTTTGATCACCCCGTCTTGTATGTAGGAGATGGCCATTTCCATCAATCCGATAAATCCGCCCGGCGCCTCGTTCGGGTGCTTTTTATACCAATGGGCGGTTCGGAGAACGATGAAAAGCAAGAGACCGCAACTGAGGAACAGTCCGCAAACATTCTTGGTCAATGAGAAATCCATCGGGCGAACCTCTTCTCCGGCACTGTTCTTCTCAACAACCTTTCCCGCATGCTCACCTTCCCCGGCGATATAATAATTGTGATGCGTCCGGCCTTGATGTAGATGGGATGACAGGAATAAATCCCATCCTCTTTCCTCGCTTTTTACCAAGATAGGCAGGGGAATCGCAATCTCTTGTCCGTTCCATTCCGTGATATGCCATGTATAGGCGTCTTGAATGTGGGAGAAGACGATATCCTGCACGTCTATCTCGCCGGACGCCGCTTTTGCCGGGGTGAGAAAGCTGAGCCACATCCAGAAAGCGATCCATATGTATTTGTTATCTTTGATTGTACTCATCATCCTTTTCCCTTTTCTCTCTTTTCATTCTTTTCTTTTCAAACAGATATAAAATGTAAGTCTCCAGTCCGAGGTAAATGAAATAGAATAACATCAACGTGAAACCAAATGTCTTTAATTGTTGCCCGACAAACGCCGCGTACATCCATAAGAAGACGAAAGCGAGCGTGAACTTACACAACCGGACTAGCATGTACATGGTTACGGTCACATCTCCGTTTTTACTTTTTACCCGGTCTAGGAAGAAAGTCATCGCCATGGCCATGACCCAGTAAAAGAAGGGAATGGACGGATACCACGAGAAATAGTGTTCCGGCCAGATGGTATATAATAAACCACCCAATGAAACGCCTATTGCCACGTTGATAAACGTGATCAAACCCATTAACCTCATTTTTAATCTGCCATTCATTGTCGTATGTTTTTATTCGACGCAAACGGATAGGATGTCGTCTTTTACCTCTACAAATCCGCTTTGTATCGTTTGTTCTTGTCTTTTGCCGTTTGCCTCGAACCGGATCGTACCCGCCTTCAACGCTGCTATCAATGGGGCGTGATGAGGCAAGATATCGAATGAACCGGCAACTCCCGGGAATGAGACAGATTCGGTCTCGCCTTCGAAAAGAATGCCGTCCGGTGATACAATTTCCAGTTTCATATCGATTAATTTGCTTGTTCTTTCAGCTGCTTGGCCTTCTCCAAGACATCCTCGATGGTTCCTACGTTTAAGAATGCCTGTTCGGGTATGTCATCCGTTTCCCCGTCCATGATCATCTTGAATCCCCGGATCGTATCCTCTATAGAGACCATGACACCGGGTACGCCAGTGAATTGTTCCGCCACGGAGAAGGGCTGGGACAGAAAACGTTGTACACGGCGGGCCCGGTTGACCGTTAGCCTGTCCTCGTCGGAAAGTTCTTCCATACCGAGGATGGATATGATATCTTGAAGTTCCTTGTTCCGTTGCAGGATTTGTTTTACCCGTTGCGCTGTGTCGTAATGCTCCTTGCCTACGATCAGCGGATCAAGGATGCGGGAGGTAGATTCCAGCGGGTCTACGGCCGGATAGATACCGAGTTCCGTGATCTTGCGGCTGAGGACGGTTGTCGCGTCCAAGTGCGTAAAGGTAGTCGCCGGAGCCGGGTCCGTCAAGTCATCGGCAGGAACATACACCGCCTGTACGGAGGTGATGGAGCCCTTCTTGGTTGAAGTGATACGTTCTTGCATGGCACCCATTTCCGTGGCCAATGTCGGTTGGTAACCTACGGCGGAAGGCATACGCCCCAGCAAGGCGGAAACCTCGGAACCGGCTTGGGTGAAACGGAAGATATTGTCGATGAAGAATAATATATCTTTTCTTTCTCCCTCAGAGGCTTTGTCACGGAAGGATTCGGCGATCGTCAAACCGGATAAGGCCACGGACGAGCGGGCGCCCGGCGGTTCGTTCATCTGCCCGAATACCAAGGTAGCTTGCGACTTAGCCAATTCATCGTAATCGATCTTCGACAAGTCCCAGTTACCTGCCTCCATACTCTTCTTAAACTCCTCGCCGTATCGGATGACACCGGATTGGATCATTTCACGCAATAGGTCATTTCCTTCACGTGTACGTTCACCCACACCGGCGAAGACGGAGAATCCGTTGTTTTTCTTTGCGATGTTGTTGATCAATTCCATGATCAATACCGTTTTGCCCACTCCGGCTCCTCCGAAAAGTCCGATCTTACCTCCTTTGGCGTAAGGTTCCAATAAATCGATTACTTTAATACCCGTGTACAGGACCTCTTGGGTCGTTGTCAGATCCTCGAATTTAGGAGGCTCACGATGGATGGGAAGAGCCCCGTCTTTAGTAAGCTGGGCCATGCCGTCGATAGGGTCGCCTGTGACATTCATTAAACGTCCTTTGACTTGGTCGCCGGTCGGCATGGTGATGGGCATTCCGTATGACATGGCCTCCATGCCTCGTCTCAATCCGTCGGTCGTATCCATCGCTACGGTACGGACGGTGTTTTCCCCGATGTGTTGCTGAACTTCGACGATCAAGATCTTTCCGTTCGGACGGGAAATCTCCATGGCGTCGTGGATACGGGGGAGGGTTACTGTTTCTTCTGTCCCATAATCAAAGTGGATATCCACTACCGGGCCGATAACCTGTGAGATATAGCCTTTTATTTCTCCCATAAAGCCTATTTGTTATTTATCTTAACCTATTAAAATGTCGTTGCAATATTACGTTTTATGGCGTTTCGATCCTTGAAAATAGAACTTTTTGTGTCTTTTTGAGATTAGTTAAACTTTAAACTATTTAGCTGTAGTTCCGAAATAGACCAATTTGTTTCTTATTTGGACGAATCAGAAAGCTATAGTCAAATTTCTAAGGCATAGATAGATAAGGAGATACGAATTTGCTGCCTTTTTGATAGTAAAGGTGACAGTTCTGTTTTATTTTGTTAATCCATAATAGGGGTGTTTTTAATGGTATCGGATAGTTATTTGTGGTTCTGTTGAGCAAGTGGTGATATTTATGTAATTTTGTACGTCAACAATACTAAATAAACATGAAACGAATTATTGAGATATGCGCGAACTCCGCCCAGAGCTGTGTGGAGGCGGAGGCGGGAGGCGCTACCCGTGTAGAGCTTTGCGCCGGGATACCCGAAGGGGGAACTACACCTAGTTATGGAGAGATCAAGACGGCGAAGGCTCTGACTTCCAAGATCGATATCAATGTGATTATCCGTCCGAGAGGCGGTGATTTCTTGTATACGGAAGCCGAGGTGCAATCCATGCTATTGGATATAGAACTGTGCAAGGAGCTAAAAGTGCATGGCGTCGTTTTCGGCTGTCTTACGAAAGACGGGGATATCGATGTACCCTTGATGCGGTGCTTGATCGAGGCGGCAAAACCTCTGTCCGTAACTTGTCATCGTGCTTTCGATGTTTGCCGGGACCCATTCACTGCCTTGGAGCAGCTAATCGAGTTGGGATGCGACCGTATCTTGACCTCCGGCCAGCAATCGGATGCCGTGAAAGGAATCCCCTTGATCGCCGAGCTGGTGAAACGTGCGGACGGACGGATCATCATCATGCCGGGATGTGGCGTACGTGAGAATAATATCGGGAAAATAGAGGCGGAGACAGGAGCGAAAGAGTTTCATACGTCCGCCCGAAGTATCGTATATAGTAAAATGGAATACCGCAATGAGAATGTCCCGATGGGAAGCAGTATCGTGTCCTCCGAATTCGAGACGGTACAAACGGATCGGGAGAAGGTAAAGGCATATATTTAAGTGCCGGTATAGGCGTGAGCCTGTGTCGGTATTGGTGTAGCCCTACGCCTATACCGGCATCGCCTCATGCCTATACCGGCGTGGGGCGATACCAATACTCGTATGCGGGTGAAATGTTTTTTCTTCCCAAAAAGATTGTTTATCTTTGCGCCTCCATTAGATAAAAGATGCTAAATGTAACAGTGAATAATCGTTTTGGGCTTCACCAGCGTATCATGCTTATGATCATGTTGGTGCTGTTACAGTTTTATTCCATTGGAAGCGATTTCTTTCCGGAGGATATTATCACGACCTCGATGGAAATGGTCGATCAAGAGGCGCCCGATGTATTGTTGGATTTTGACGATAACGCCTCCTTGCGAACGGTACGTCAGGAGCAAGTGCAAATTCGAGCCTTGGAGATCGATTTGATATGGGACTTGTTTACGATTCTGGATTTACATGAATTAATTCATTCCTTGGAACTACGGCAATGCGCCAAGCTTCCTTTATTTTATAACCTACACAAAGCACAGAATTTCGTTTGGTTCTGTTCCTATCTGATTTAGCAGAACTTACCTGTTTCTTATTGTCGCGCATGGGGTGATTCGCCTATGTGCTTTTCGTCGTATTCAAATAATTATAAATCTATAAGTTTTATGAGGATAAAATTGTTTTCTAACTATTTACCCTTACTATGCTTAACGGCTTGTGTATGGGTATCTTGTAGCCAAAACCGGGAGAAAAAGTCCGGGAAGAAAGATCATACGCCGGTGATGCGGTTAACCACGACCACGATCGAGGTGCCGCAGTCGTATGTAGCGGATGTACAAGCCGTACAGTTTGTAGAGGTGAAACCTAAAGTGGAAGGATTCGTGGAGGCCGTCCTCGTGGACGAGGGCGAGCACGTGAAGAAAGGGCAGGTGCTTTTCAAGCTTTCCTCGGCGGAATTGTACGAGGAGGTGAAAGAGGCGCAAGCCCATCACAAACAGGCCCAAGCCGAGTTGAAGATGGCGGAGGTAGAGGTAGACCGCATCAAGCGTTTGGTGGAGAAAGATATCATCTCGCCGATCCGTCTGGAGCAGGCGATGGCCGAGGCGGACGTGGCACGCTTGCAGGTGCAACAGGCCAAATCCCGTTTGCAACGTGCGGAGACTAATTTCTCGTACACGACGATCACGGCTCCTTTCGAGGGATACGTGGACCGCATCCCCTTTAAGGTGGGAAGTTTGGTTACGCCGAGCAGCTTATTGACCTCCTTGACGGACGTATCGGATATGTTCGCTTATTTCAAGATCAACGAGAAGGAGTATCTGGAATATAAACGGACGCAGTTGAGCGGTATCGACCAGCCGGAGTATAATAATCTGGAACTGATCCTTTCCGACCAATCCACCTATCGGTATAAAGGGAAGGTAGAGACCGTGGAGGGCGACTTTGAGCGGGGTACCGGATCGATCGCTTTCCGTGCCCGTTTCGCGAACCCGGAACGTTTGCTGCGACATGGCGTATCCGGTAAGATCCGGATGCTGACCAAGATGGAGAACGTGGTCTTGGTTCCCCAGCAATCCACTTTCGAGATTCAGGATTTCACCTATGTATATACAGTAGCGGAAGATGGAAAGGTGAGCGTACGCAGCTTCGAGCCGTTGGCCCGCCACGGTTCTTATTACGTGACACAGGATTTGCCGGACCAGACCGTTATCGTCTACGAGGGTGTTCAGATGATCACGGACGGCATGACTATCAATCCCGATATGGTAGATGGAGCCACGATCCGTCGTCAATTGGAATCGTCTAACGAAATCGAGAATAATAAGTAAGCCCTATGTTTGAAATATTTATCAGACGCCCTATCTTATCGGGCGTGATCTCGGTGGTAATTGTCTTCTTGGGATTGCTGGCGATCAACTCCTTGCCGATCACCCAATTTCCGGATATCGTGCCCCCATCCGTTACCGTTACCGCCCGTTATACCGGAGCGAACGCCGACGTGATGGCGAA
Organism: Parabacteroides sp. AF27-14; assembly: GCF_003635425.1. NCBI lineage: Bacteria > Pseudomonadati > Bacteroidota > Bacteroidia > Bacteroidales > Tannerellaceae > Parabacteroides > Parabacteroides sp. AF27-14. The sequence continues at coordinate 174,670 of NZ_QTLZ01000001.1, read as the reverse complement.
AACGGTGGCGACCCCGCTGGAGCGTGCCATCAACGGCGTGCCCGGAATGACCTATATGACCTCTGTTTGTACGAACGACGGTATGTCCTTGACTACGATCTATTTCAAGGTCGGTACCGACCCGGACGTAGCTTCCGTGAATGTGCAGAACCGTGTGACCACCGTGCTGGATGAGCTTCCGGAAGAGGTGATCCGTGCCGGCGTGATCACGGAGAAGGAGGTGAACAGTATGTTGATGTACCTGAACATCATGAGCTCGGATAGTACCCATACGGAGAAATTCGTATATAATTTCGCCGATATCAATATCTTGCGTGAGTTGAAGCGCATCGACGGCGTGGGATTCGTGGAGATCATGGGTAGCCGCGACTATGCGATGCGTGTATGGCTGAACCCGAACCGATTGGCGGCTTATAATATGTCGCCGCAAGAGGTTACGGAGGCGATCCGCTCGCAGAATATCGAGGCGGCGCCGGGTAAGACGGGTATCAGTTCCGACAAGATCCCGCAGCAATTGCAATACGTCTTGCAGTATAGCGGTAAGTTCAGCACGCCGGAGGAGTATGGCGAGATCGTCTTGAAAGCCCTGCCGGACGGTTCCGTGCTTCGCCTGAAAGACGTGGCTACGATCGAGTTTGATTCCGAGGATTATAATATGATCTCCATGACGGACGGAAAGCCCTCGGCCTCTATCATGATCAAGCAGCGTCCGGGCTCGAACGCCCGTGAGGTGATCCAGCAGATCAAGGCGAAGATGGAGGAATTGAAGGAAACGACGTTTGCCCCGGGTATGGAATATAATATCTCGTACGACGTATCCCGTTTCTTGGACGCTTCCATATCGGTCGTGCTCAAGACCTTGCTGGAGGCGTTTATCTTGGTATTTATCGTGGTGTATCTTTTCTTGCAGGATTTCCGGTCTACGTTGATACCCGCTATCGCCGTTCCGGTATCGTTGATCGGTACGTTCTTCTTTATGCAGATGCTGGGTTTCTCGATCAATATGCTGACTTTGTTCGCCTTGGTGCTCGCTATCGGTATCGTGGTGGATAACGCGATCGTGGTGGTGGAGGCGGTCCACGTGAAGATGCACAACGAGAAGCTGCCCCCGTTGAAGGCGACGAAAAAGGCGATCGGTGAGATCGGAGGGGCGATTATCGCTATTACGCTGGTGATGTCCGCCGTGTTTATCCCGGTCGGTTTCATGGATGGTACGGTGGGTATCTTCTATCGTCAGTTCTCGTTGACGCTTGCCGTGGCGATCGTGATCTCCGGCGTGAACGCCTTGACGTTGTCTCCGGCTCTTTGCGCCTTGTTACTGAAGCCGGTATCCCACTCGAAGAAGGCGAAGAAGGGCCTTCTGACTCGTTTCTTCGAGGGCTTTAACCGCCGTTATGATTTCTTGGAGCGTCGTTATCGCTTGAATTTAAGATGGTTCTTGAACCGTCGGATGCTGACGTACGCAACCTTGATCCTTTTCTGTCTGGCCACGTGGGGCATGACGTTCGTGCTGCCTTCCGGCTTTATCCCGAACGAGGACCAAGGTATGATCTATGTGAACGTGGACGCGCCTCCCGGAGCTACCTTGGAGCGTTCGGAAGCGGCCTTGAACAAGGTGCAAGCGGCTTTGTTGCCGTTGGAAGAGGTGGAGACGATCTCTACCTTGGCCGGCTATAGCTTGATGACCGAGACGGAGGGTGCCAGCTTCGGTATGGGTATGATTAACCTGACCCCTTGGGATCAACGGGAGCAGACGGCGGCGGAGTTGATGAGCGTGTACGCCGATCGCGTCGCCCATATCAAGGACGCGGACATCCAGTTCTTCCTGCCGCCTACGGTTCCGGGATTCGGTAACGCGAGCGGTTTCGAGCTTCGTCTGCAAGATAAGACCGCCGGTACGTTCGCCGAGCTGGATGAGGTCGCCAAGAACTTCGTGGCGAAGCTGAACGCGGATCCTCGCCTGACCGGTGTCACTTCCGGCTTCAACCCGAATTTCCCGCAATATCTGCTCCGGGTGGATTTGGCGAAGGCGGCCAAGCTAGGCATCAACGTGAACGAGTCCATGGAGACCTTGCAATCCTATGTAGGTAGCTTCTACTCCTCCAACTTCGTCCGTTTCGGCCAGATGTACAAGGTCATGTTGCAAGCGGCTCCGGAGTATCGTATGAATCCGGAGGATTTGTTCAGCCTGTATGCTAAGAATAAGGAGGGGAATATGGTGCCTTACTCCAACTTCATGACGATGGAGCGTGTGTACGGCCCGAGCCAGATTACCCGTTACAACCTGTTTACCTCGGCCATGATTACCGGCGAGGCCGCCCCGGGTGTCAGCTCGGGTGAGGCGTTGGCGGCTGTCGAGGAGATCGCCGCCGAGGTATTGCCCCGTGGTTATGATACGGAATGGTCCGGCGTGGCGAAGGAAGAGAAAGAGTCCGGCGGGCAAACGTTGGTGATCTTCGCTATTTGTTTGGCGTTCGTCTATCTGTTGCTTGCCGCCCAATACGAGAGCTTATTGCTTCCGCTTCCGGTTATCCTGTCGCTTCCGGCGGGTGTGTTCGGCTCGTTCTTCTTGCTGTACGTGGTAGGGCTGGAGAATAACATTTACGCGCAGGTGGCGTTGGTGATGTTGATCGGTTTGCTGGGAAAGAACGCGATCTTGATTATCGAGGTGGCGAACCAGTGCCGTAAGGAAGGTGTCTGCGTGATGGGGGCCGCTATTCAAGGGGCTACCAGTCGTTTGCGCCCGATCTTGATGACCTCCTTCGCTTTTATCAGTGGCTTGATTCCGTTGACGATCGCCTCGGGAGCCGGTGCCTTGGGGAACCGTTCGATCGGTACGGCGGCGGCCGGAGGTATGTTGATCGGTACGTTTGTCGGTATCTTCTTGATCCCGGGGCTTTACGTGATCTTCGAGTCGCTGGCTACTTATTTTAAAAAGAGAAAAGAGAAAGAGCAAATTAAAGAAGACGAGTATGTGTATTAATAAGATGAGATATATAATGATAGGCTGCGCCTTGGCTCTGATTGCTTTGGCCGGTTGTAAGACTCCCGAGCTATCGATGGACGAGCGGATCTCGCTTCCGGAATCCGGCGAGATGGGAATGAACGACACTACGTTCGTGAAACCGCTGTCGTGGGATGTCTTTTTCCAAGATACCTTATTGCGAGGCTATGTGGATGTGGCTTTACGCAATAACCATTCCTTCCGGCAGAGCATGGAGCGCATCGCCATGAGCCGCGCGGCCTTGCAACGGGCGAAAGGGCTTTTGCTGCCGGACGTGAATTTGAACATCGGAGCCTCCGTGAACCGTTTCGGTGAATATACGATGGATGGTGTGGGGAATAGCGAGACAAACGTGCCTTCTTTGCCAAAGGATAAGCATATACCGGACCCTTACCGGGATTTCGGCTTGAGCTTGAGCTTTCAATGGGAAGCGGATATCTGGGGCAAACTGACCCGGAAGAAGCAGGCCGCCGCCGCTCGCTGGATGGCTTCCGTGGAGGCTACCCGTTTTGCCCAGTCGATGTTGATCTCCGATTTGGCGATTCAATATTATGAGTTGATCGGCTTGGACCGGCGTAAGGAGGTGTTGCGGAACGCGTTGGCCAGTGCCCGTCGTTCCCATGAGCTGACCCGCCAGTTGAAGAGGGAAGGGGCGGAGACGCAGTTGGCGGTCGATCAGTTTTATGCCCGTGTGTTGTCGATCGAGGGTAAATTGCTGGAAAACGATCAGTTGATCGGTGAGAAGGAGCGGGCGATCGCTTGCCTGTTGGGTGTTTTCCCCTTCGAGATCCGCCGGATGGGATTCGATGAGTTGCGCAAGTTGCCGGTTCCCTTGTCGGAAGGGATTCCGGCGAACCTCTTGACATTGCGTCCGGATGTACGTTCCGCCGAGATGGAGCTGATCGCCTCCAAGGCGGATGTGATAGCGGCGAAGGCGGCTTTCTATCCCTCGTTGGTGCTTGGCGCCAGTGGTGGTTTCAACGCGTTTGACGTGGGTAAGTGGTTCCACTCGCCGGCCTCTTTGGTGTACGACTTGGCGGCGGGTATCACGGCTCCTATCTTCCGCCGCGATGAGATCCGTTCGATGTGGAACGAGGCGAAGGCTTCCCAGCGTATCGCCTTGTCCCAATACCACGAGACCGCTTTGAACGCTTACACCGAGGTGCTCGATCTCTATTGCGCCAGCCAGACCCAAACGGAGCGTATCCGCTTGAAAGAGAAAGAATCCCTTGCTCACCAGCGTTCCGTGGTGAATGCCGGCGAGATGTTCCAATTAAGCTATACCGGTTTCTTGGAGGTTCTCTCTGCCGAGGAGCGTTATCTGGATAGCGAGCTGGAGCATATCGATATCGTCACCGATTTATGCCGGAAGAAGATATTGCTGTACCGGGCGTTGGGAGGCGGTTGTTGATTTTTATCGTGACGCTATTCATGGGGACGTGGCCGACCGCCTGCCAGCTTCAAAACAATCAAAAATCCACCGGCAGACGGCCTGCCGCCCCCAAAACAGCTAAAAATCCTTCAGCGGACCGTCTGCCGGCTCCAAAGTGATCAAAAATCCACCGGCGAACCGTCTGCCGACTCCAAAACAGCTAAAAATCCTTCGGCAGACCGTCTGCCGGCTTCAAAACGATCCAAAAATCTCCGGCCGACCGCCTGCCGGCCCATCACGCCATAGATCCAATCGGCCACGCCGTGATTGAACGTATCGGAAAGTATGCCTTCGGCTTCGTTGCGATAAATCTAAGGAAGATGTGTTCTTTTCTGAAAAGAAGTGTGTATCTTTGAGGCTTATTGTTATCTTATAGTCTAGGCCATTATGAAATATCTGACTCTACTCGTGTTTTTAGGAATCTCGTTGTTGTGCGAAGCCCAGCAAGATTCGATCGTCCCCTTTGAGAAAGCGTATAAACGTACCTATAATATCCGGAAAGTATCGGGAGTGAGACCTACGATCGACGGTAAGCTGGATGAGGACTTCTGGACGAAGCAAGGCGAATGGTCGGATCGTTTCGTGCAGATTATCCCTTATGAGCGGGCGATCACCCAATCCCCGACCCGGGTGAAACTTTTCTATGATGATAAATATATATATATAGGCGTGTATTGCAAGGACGCCGTGCCGGATAAGATGAATCGTTTTATCGGGAACCGGGATGATAATAGTCTGGGCGATTTGATCAGCGTCGCTTTCGACACCTACCATGATTATCGTGCGGCGCCGGAATTCAATATCAATCTAGGAGGGAATAAGACGGATCTGGTCGTAACGGATAAGTTGAACGTCAACCTTAGCTGGAACGCCGTTTGGGAAGGACGAACGAATATCAACCGGGCGGATTCCAGTTGGACCGCCGAGTTGCGTATCCCGTTCAGCCAATTGCGCTATAACCAGCGATCGGAGGATGGCGTTTGGGGCTTGCACGTACGCCGTATTATCCGTCGGAATAACGAGGTGCAGAACTGGAGCATGATCCCCTTGAAAAATAACGGCCATGTCTTCTCGTTCGGTAACATGAGCGGCATGGACTCTGTTCCCAAGCCCCGCGGCATAGAGTTCTTGCCGTATGTGATGGGTAAATACAGGCAGGAGCCCCGGATAGACGGCAGCCCTTATCAAAAAGGACATAGCTGGGGAGGAAACGTGGGCTTGGACGCTAAGTTCGCCCTCTCGGATTATACGTTGGATATGACGATCAATCCGGATTACGGACAAGTGGAGTTGGACCCTTCCGTCATGAACCTTACGGCCTACGAGACGTTTTACGATGAGAAACGCCCCTTCTTCTTGGAGGGCAAGCATATCTTGGATTTCGCGAACGGCAGCGATATGATGTTTTATACCCGTAGGATTGGCGCCTCTCCCTCTTATACTCCACGGGATATAGACAACGTGGGCAGTTATGCCGAGACGAAAGAGAATGTGCCGATTATCGGTGCCTTAAAATTAACCGGGACGAACCGACAAGGCTTGACGATCGGGGTGATCGAGAGTGTCACGGCACGTTCCTCCTCCAAGGTCACCCGTAATGGGGTGGAGGATGTGGAAGTCGTGGAGCCTTTGACCAACTATACGGTGGCCCGTGTGCAAAAGAACTGGAAAGGGAATACCTTGCTGGGCGGTATGGTGACCTCGGTAAACCGTGCCTTGGATCAGCCTTATCTGGAGGATTTCATGGTGCGTAACGCTTTCACGGCGGGTATTGACTTTACCCAGTATTTCAAGAATCGCCTTTATTATATAGATGTAAAGGGAATGCTGAGTTCCTTGCATGGTAGCGCCGGGGCGATCACGGCCTTGCAGAATAGCGTGGCGCATTATTATCAAAGGGCTTCCTCCGCCGATTATCTGGGGGTGGATCCTACTCGTCGCTCCCTGACCGGAACGGGCGGTTATGTGAAAGTGGGACGGAAAGGAAACGCCAAATGGAACTTCTCGGAGACCTTTACTTGGTCGTCACCCGGTTTCGACTTGAATGATATGGGATATATGAAGGAAACGGATTATCTGATGAATGAGACGGAGATCATGTATCGGCAGACCGATATCTGGAAAATATTCCGGTACAACGCTTTTACCCTGTCCCAAAAGAATATGTGGAATTACGGCGGTACTCCTTTTAGCAACAACGCTTCCTTGCGTTGGCAAAGTATGACGATGAACCGGTATGAATGGGATGTCAAGGAAACCTTCGCTTGGAATTGGCTGGATAGCCGCTTATTGCGAGGGGGACCGGATGTTCGCTTCGGTTCTTATTTCTTAACTTCCGCTAAGTTCAATACCGATAAGGCGAAACGAATGATGTTCATGCTCAAATACGAGGGCGATCATAATTTCGAGGGAAATCGCTTCAATACGATCTCGCCGAGCCTGACCTTCCGCTTGGGAAACCATGTCTATTTGTCCGGGCAACTGGATTACGCATGGAATACGGATGAGATGCAATATGTGGCTACGACGCATCCGCTTGGCGCACGTGGCTCTGCCCCTGCTTATGTTATGGGCCACATGGATCAGAAGACCTATGGTCTCACGCTGAAATTACAAGTGAACGTGACCCCCGATATTTCCATTCAATTCTATGGCGCCCCGTTCACCTCTATCGCTAAATACGATGATTTTAAATTAGCGGCGGATACGAAGTCGCATACCTTTGAGAACCGTTTCCTGCGTATCGATCCGGATCATTTGACGTATGCGGATGGTGTCTACACGCTCGGTGAGGGAGAGGGGCGGATGGCTTTCAACAACCCGGATTTCCGGTTCAACGAGTTCCGTTCCAACTTGGTAGCCCGCTGGGAATACTTGCCCGGCTCCACGCTTTATTTCGTATGGGAACACCGGATGTCCAACCGGGATAACTGGTACTCGCCCGGCTGGGGAAGTAATCTGGATCGTATGTGGGGACTCCCCGCTACGAATACGTTCATGATTAAGATGAATTATTGGTTCAACTTGTAAAATGGAAAATAGGATATGAAATATTGTATATTAGTCATCGTATTATTGCTTTGCTCCTGTTCCGATGTCGATCATTCAGGGGTATCGCTTCTTTCCGCATTGGGGGAATGAGAAGTATTTACTGAAAGAGATCAATGCGGGAATGTTGTGTGAGTATTTTCCTGTACTTTTAGAGTCCAAGGAATTACAAGACCTGTCTCCGGACGATAATCCTATTATTATATGAATTGAAAAAATGAGAGGATGAGTAGGCTTAATTTCACTTCAAAGTCTGAATTTAAATACAACTAATTTGTGTGTAATTTAGCTTGAGATGATAGAGGAATATGTGTGTGTATTCACTTTTGTGTTTGTTCGCCTTTTCTTTGGTGAACCTTGCTATATTCTTTCTGAAAGTGTGAAGCCGGTTTTTTCTCGTTGTTTAATTGCCAGATTTGTTCGTGGGTGTAATTACTATCCGCGGATTGGGATCGGATTGTTGATCCTGATCGTGTTGTTTGTTTTTTTGTGGTTTTTATTTATATTTGCAGCCGAAAAAAATGCTTCTCAATACAAACAAGATTTTGAGGCGAGTTAACCTTGATGTTTAATAAATTAAATCTAAAATTTTAGGTATGGTGAGAGATGGATAGAATAGCGTGTGGGTAATCTCATTTAGATGAGATGTTTTCGAAACAATCTATAGTATAATTCAAGTGCAAAAGAGACTTAAATCTAGTTTTATGAATAATAAATATTACTTAGCAACGGTGCTTTTAGTGTTAGGAGCGTTCTCTCCGTTGTATGGTGTGCAAAATACCCCCCCCCCC
>NZ_QTLZ01000001.1:0-166367 GCF_003635425.1 Parabacteroides sp. AF27-14 | reverse complement strand
ACCCCCCCCCCCCCCCCCCCCCCATAATTATTCTGTAAATCAGGGTGATATAAGATTTACGGGTACCGTTATTGATGAAGCCGGTATACCTGTGATTGGTGCGAACATTCTTGTAAAAGGGACGACAAACGGAACGATTACCGATATGGATGGTAGGTTTACGTTAATCAATGTCCCTGAAAACGCAATCTTGGTGGTTTCTTATATCGGATATCTAGACCGCGAGATTCCTGTGGCAGGGAAAAGTACGTTGGAAATCCGTTTGAAAGAGGATACACAGAAGTTGGATGAGGTCGTTGTCGTAGGTTATGGCGTGCAGAAAAAAGTGAACATGACCGGGTCTATATCGAACGTGAAAGCAGATGATCTATCAGTGATCCCGAGTACAAACCTTTCAAACTCTTTGGCCGGACGTGCGCCGGGAGCTACGATCACGGGTAACTCTGGTTTGATGGGAGCTAAATCCGAGATCCGTATGCGTGGAGGATTCGGTGATCCTTTGTTCGTTATTGATGGGGTGATTCGCGATAAAGAGGCTTTTGACTTGCTGGAACCTTATGAAATAGACCAAATGAGCTTTTTGAAAGATGCGGCTACCGCCTCAATCTATGGTTCCGCTGCAGGAAATGGTGTCGTGTTGGTAACGACCAAGGGAGGAACGAAAAATCAGAAACCGATATTTAATTACCAAGGTTCTTATGCGTTTAGTAAACCGACTCAGGAATTGTTTGCCGACCGTTGGGATGCGATTGATGATTTGGACTATCAGAATGCGGTAGCTCGTTTCCAAGGTACGCCGCTTCCAAATGGCGAGGAGGAGTATGCCTATTTCCGTGACAATAAGATCAACTATAACGTGAACGATTATATTTGGCAGAATCCCTGGAATACGAAACACTCCTTGAGCGTGAACGGTGGTACGGACAAGGTAAAGTATTATGTGATGGGATCGTTCTTGGCCGAGGAGGGATCGTATGTGTCATTGGCGAATAAGAAATTTTCTTTACGTTCGAACCTTTCTGTCGATTTGACCAAGTATATAACCATGAATGTGAACTTGGATGCGAATCAATCGAACGATAAGCGTTTCTACTGGCCTTTCTCAGACGATGACGACCAAGCGGTGTACGATTTATACCGTTGTACCTTCAACGCAATGAAGACAACGCCGTTTTACTCTTACTTAGACGGAACGCCCGCTAACACCATCACGGACTATCCGATCTATCAAGACTATGGTTCTTGGCAGGGATGGAATCCCGTGGATCAAGTGGTTGGAAACCGTTATTTGAAGACACGTCGGCGTAACTTGAACGGTATCGTTTCGTTTAATATCAACCTTGATTTCATAACGAAAGGTTTGAGCACGAAAGTGATGGCCTCTTATCTGGGCCACGATTACAACCGGAAGCGCTTTATGACCTTCCAGAAAAACTATAAATTCCAGCAAGCGGATCCGCAAGGCAATCGTTTCTTGCCGGCTCCATTGAATCTGAATGAATATAATACCTTCAACTTCTCGCAGAATTACGAGAATCTGGAGTATAAGACTAAACAATTGTGGACCGAGCAATTCAACTGGTTCGTGAATTATGCCAATACGTTCGGTAAGCATGATGTGGCAGCCATGGTGGTATTCGAGCAGGCATCTAATGGTGGCGAGGAGGTATCGGCCAAAGGTGAGTCTCCGCTTACGAATTTAGACCAGATGTTCAACTATTCGTCCGATGCTTTGCGGCGCTGGGGCGAGGCGAAGGAGAAGACCGGAGGGCGCCTTTCTTGGATCGGCCGTTTCAACTATACATTCGATCAGAAGTATATCGCCGAGTTCTCTTTCCGTTACGATGGTAACACCCTCTTCCCGGAAGGTAAGCGTTGGGGCTTTTTCCCCTCAGTGTCCGCCGCATGGCGTATCAGCCAAGAGTCGTTTATGGAGTCGACGTCCGATTGGTTGAGTAATTTGAAGATCCGTGCCTCTTATGGTACGACGGGTAACGATATGGATTTGAGCAAGAACCCGGTAGACAAGGTGGATGCGTTCTCTTATTTGCAAAAGTACAAACTGGGTGAAAAATATATCTTCGGTAATAACTTGGCAAATACGATTGTGGCTGGAGCGACTCCGAACTATGCCTTGACATGGGCAACCTCTACTACTTATAATGGTGGTTTGGATTTTGGTTTCTTCAATAATCGTTTGTCTGGAACGTTCGATGCCTTTTATCGGAAAGAGGTAGATATCCTCGGACCGCGTACGGTGACACTCCCAAGCACGTACGGACAGGCTTTGGCTCCGGAAAACTATGCCGAACGTTCTTGGCGAGGCGGTGAGTTGGCCTTGACTTGGATGGATAAGGCTGCGAATGGCGACATTACTTACTCCGCCTATTTGAATCTGGGATTCGCACGTGATCGTTGGGATGTATTGGATGAGGATGCCACTTATCGAGAAGGGGGTAACCTGCATGCATTGTCGAAATTGGGCAAGGCTGAGGGAATCTTGACGGGTCTGATCGCCGATCACTTGCTGACGGATCCGGCTGAGGTGGAAGCCTTGAAGGCGAAAGGTTTCAAGCAATTCGGACGAGATCCCTATCTGGGTGGTATCTTGTATAAGGATACGAGAGGTGATGGCTACTCGGAGGGACCAGACGGACGGATTGATAGCAATGATGAGTATAATTTGTTGAGTGAGAATGGTACGCCGCGTATCAATTATGGTTTTGGCGGTAGTATCAAGTGGAAGGGAATCACGCTGGATGTGCATTTTCAAGGAGTCGGAAAATATGATCGCTTCGTAGGTGGCGTAGATAAAGGTTTCTATCAACATGGTGGTACGATTCGTCCTTATTTCCCGATTTGGACGAGTGATAAAGTGTACGATCCGGAACTTAATCCGGATGGAGTTTATCCACGTATCACGGGTACGAGTTGGTATGAGTCTGGAGCGGGTAATACGAGTTACTGGATGCGTAATGGCGCTTATTTGCGTTTGAAGAATCTGAATATTGGTTACGATTTGCCTATGGCTATTCTTCGTCCGTTAGGAATCACGCATGCTCAGGTATTTGCGAACGCTACTAACTTATTCTGTATTTCAGCTGTGACCGAGTTCTTGGATCCGGAACAGGAATATTATGATTCTTATCCTTTGATGAGAACGTTCTCTTTTGGTCTTAATTTCTCATTCTAAATATAATATAGGAAGATATGAAAATGATTCAATTTAAATACGCGATAATTAGTACAGCCTTTTTGTTAGGTGGAATGACAACAGGCTGTGACACGTTGGATATCGACAACCTAGAGACCTACGATGAGTCTATGGTTTGGGGAGACCTTAATCTGGCTCAGGCTTACGTGAACAATCTGTATGAGGAGTGTTTTGAGGGATGGAGTGTTTCTGCCGACCAAAATTCGGATCAAGTGACGGGTATTCCTTGGTATTTGGGTACGATCACGGAGACCGGGGATAGTTATAAAAAATGGGACTATACCAAGATCCGCCATATCAATGAGGCGATCTTTAAACTGGAGTCTAGCGTGATAGAGGATAAGGATGCTGTGGATTTCATGTTGGGACAAGCCTATTTCATGCGTGCCTATATGTATTATTGGATGGTGTTGCATCATGGTGGCGTACCTTATTTGAAAGTGCCGCAAGATAAAGATAAGGATGATTTGTACGTGAAACGTAACTCTACGCCGGAATGTTTCCAGTTTATGATAGAGGATTTGGATCATGCGATTTCCTTGTTGCCTGCCAAGATTGCTGGTAGTTCCAGTGATTATGGGCGTATAGACCAGTGTTTCGCAAAGTCTTGGAAAGCAAAGACCTTGTTACTGAAAGCTTCTCCTCAGTTCAATCCGAAACGTATGTATGATAACGCATACTGGAAAGAGGCTTACGTGGCGGCTAAGGAGGCGTATGATTTTTGTGTGCAGAATGGCATCGCATTGACTGAGAATCCGGCGGATATTTGGTTACAAGAAAAAGGTCCGGAGGTAATCTTCCCGGTTATTTATTCAAATCCGAACCGTGTCGCTACTTGGGAGTATGGGACGCGTCCGGCTTCCGTGAGCCGTGATAAACCTTATCATAATCCTACTTGGGAATTCGTAAAGGATTTCCCGATGTTGGATGGTAAGCGTTACGACGATCCTACGGGTAAGTATTACGTGGGCGACGAGCAGGCTTTGCTGAAGGCTTTCTGGAAGAATCGCGATCCGCGTTTCAACAGGGCTTGTTTGTATAACGGACGCGAATGGCCGGTTGCTGGTAGACCTGCCGACAACCGTATGTATAATGCCTTGGGTGTGAGCAATGCGGACGATCAATATGGTGTCAATCCGAATGCGGGTGTCAATGCGGCCAACAATGATATTTTTTCTGGAATGTATAATTACAAAGTGTCCGATCTTTCCTTGACACAAGACAAGGTGATGACGTTCGATATTGATTATATCTTGATGCGCTTTGCCGAAGTGATGTTCATCTATGCGGAGGCCGCTAATGAGAACGGGCATTCAGATGTAGCTATCGATTTGTTGAAACAGATCCGCAAGCGTGCGGGTATAGAGGCTGGAGCTGATGGTTTGTATGGCTTGAAGGTGGGTAGCCGTGAGGAGATCCGTCAGGCGATTTTGGATGAGCGTCATATCGAGTTGTGCTATGAGGGACATCGTTTCTGGGACTTGCGCCGTACGCGTAATATGATGATGTTGGCCGGTTGGACAAAACATGGTATCGAGGCGATCGCAGTCAACCCGGATGGCTCGGATATGGACTTGAACATCGCTCGCGACCGGATCGCCAAGAATGAGTTGACTACCGGTGATTTCCGCTACGTAATCCATCAAGTTCCTTATACGGAGGCAGCTGAGCGCCAGTTCGTGATCGAGGAAAGCTTCTATTTCTTCCCGATCAAGAAAACTTACTTGGACGAGAACCCGAATTTGGAGCAGAATAATAATTGGGGAGGTACGTTCAATCCGACTATGGAACAATAATTAATTGATTCTTAGATTGAATAATAAGGAATATGAGCATTAGGAATTATATATGGACGTGCGCGGTGGCTATGGCCTTGATTGGTCCAGTCATGAAGGCGCAGGAACAGATCACGATCGGTGTCATCCAATATGATGTATGCGATATAGACAAGAGCTTCAAAGACCTGCATGAGCAGGGCTTTGGTTCTTGTGAGTTAAATTATAGTGAAAAAAGATTTACGAAGGAATTGGCGGAGCAGGTGAAGGCCGCTTCCAAGAAGCATCGGATCCGGGTAACTACGTTGGTTGGTGTGCCGGGAAGTAAAAGTACGTGGAATTTTCGTCAAGGACCGGCCACGATCGGCCTGGTACCTACCGATGAGCGTTCCGAGAAGTTGGACGTATACCGTAAAATGATCGATTTTTGTGTGCAGGCAGGTATTCCGGCTATGCACTCGCATTTTGGATTTATTCCAGAGGATCCGTCTTCGGTGCAGTATAAGGATTTCATCGAGGTGATGCGTGGCTTGGCTACTTATGCGAAGGAGCGTAATGTCATGATTTATTTCGAGACAGGGCAGGAGACTCCTATCACTTTAATTCGTGCGATCCGGGATATCGGTACGGGTAATTTGTTTATCAATTGTGATTTGGCGAATTTACTAATGTATGGCAAGTCGAACTCCTTGGATGCGGTCAAGTTGTTTGGTAACTTGATTAAGGAGTTCCATGCGAAGGATGGCAAGTATCCGGATCCTGGCAATCCGTATGAGCTGGGCCGTGAGGTACCGATCCCTACGGGCGATGTAGATTTCCCCGCTGTGATCGCTGAGTTGAAAAAACAAGGATTCAAGGGCGCTATAACAATTGAATGTGAGCTGAATGGTACTCGCCATGATTATGTGATCCAAACTCGTAAATATTTGCAAGAGTTGCTGGAACGATAGGCTGCTTAACCGCAATTGTAAGCGGTGTTGAATGCCCATTGTAAGTGCTTTATAATGCCCATTATAAAGAGCCTGCAATGGGCATTGTCGTAATTGTAAGAATTATCGACTGGAGTTGTTATTTTATTAGAAGGAAAAAATTATCTTTGCGTGTATACTGTCTAATTGTTAAAATAGAGGATAATGGAAGAGAAGAAAAGATTGACTCGTTCGGATGATAAGATGATAGGTGGCGTTTGTGCCGGTCTTGCGGAATACTTGGATATCGATCCGACGATCGTACGGATCGTATGGGTATTGATGGTTCTTTTCGCCGGATTCGGTATACTGCTTTACGTCATATTATGGTTGATAATGCCTAAACAACAGATCGGATAAAGAATGAATTTTGAAATATCGTCTTCGTTCAGTCCCACGGGTGACCAACCCGAGGCGATTGCGGCATTGTCGGAAGGGATCAAGAACGGCGTTCCTTTCCAGACACTTTTAGGTGTTACCGGTTCGGGTAAGACGTTTACGATCGCTAACGTGATAAAGGAAGTTCAGAGACCGACCTTGATACTCAGTCATAATAAGACGCTTGCCGCTCAGTTATACGGTGAGTTTAAAGCGTTTTTCCCCAATAATGCGGTAGAGTACTTTGTCTCTTATTATGATTATTACCAGCCGGAGGCCTATCTACCTTCTACCGATACCTATATAGAGAAAGACTTGGCGATCAATGAGGAGATCGATAAGCTGCGTTTGAGGGCCACGGCTTCCTTATTGTCGGGTCGTAAGGACGTGATCGTGGTCTCATCCGTGTCCTGCTTATATGGCATGGCAGACCCTACGGCTTTCGCCGAGAAAGTGACGCATCTGGAACGGGGTATGCGTATCGACCGGGATAAGTTGTTGCGCCGGTTTGTAGACGCTCTGTACGTGAATAATAAGCTGGAGTTCAAAAGCGGCTGTTTCCGTGTGAATGGCGATACGGTGGATATTTTCCCGGCGATCGAGACCTTCGACGGCATGGCGTACCGTATCGAGTTCTGGGATGATGAGATAGACCGCATCTCCTCTTTCAATCCGTTGACAGGCGAGGAGTATGATGAGCAAGATGAGCTGAATATTTATCCTACCAATTTATTCGTGACCACCCAAGAGCGTATCAATACGGCGATCGGTCAGATCGATGTGGATCTGGGGACGCAGGTGAATTTCCTCAAGGAGATCGGTAAGCCCTTCGAGGCGAAACGCCTGTATGAGCGTGTCACGTTTGATCTGGAAATGATCCGGGAGCTAGGGCATTGCTCGGGTATCGAGAACTATTCCCGTTATTTCGACGGACGCGCGGCGGGAGATCGTCCTTTCTGCCTGTTGGACTATTTCCCGAAAGACTTCATGCTAGTCGTAGACGAGAGCCATGTGACGATCCCGCAGATTCGTGCGATGTATGGCGGGGATTATGCCCGGAAGAAAAACTTGGTGGAGTATGGTTTCCGTTTGCCCTCGGCGATGGATAACCGTCCGCTTACCTTCGATGAGTTCGAGTCGTTGACGCCTCTAGGCATTTATGTGAGCGCTACTCCCGCCGATTACGAGTTGATAAAGAGCGAGGGAGTGGTGGTGGAGCAGGTGATACGTCCGACAGGCCTGCTGGACCCGATTATCGATGTCCGTTCTTCATTAAACCAAATCGACGACTTGATGGAGGAGATCACGCAGCGCTCGGCAAAAGACGAACGAGTCTTGGTGACTACCTTGACCAAGCGTATGGCGGAAGAGCTGACTACGTATATGACCCGCATGGGGGTACGATGCAACTATATACATAGCGATGTAGATACCTTGGAGCGGGTACAGATTATGGACGACCTGCGGAATGGCCTGTTTGACGTGCTGATCGGTGTCAACCTGCTACGCGAGGGGCTGGACTTACCGGAAGTCTCGTTGGTCGCTATCTTGGATGCGGATAAGGAAGGCTTTTTGCGTTCCCACCGATCCTTGACACAGACAGCCGGGCGTGCCGCCCGAAACGTGAACGGAAAGGTTATCTTCTATGCCGATAAGATCACGGCGAGTATGCGACAGACCATGGACGAGACCAATCGCCGGCGGGAGAAACAGATGGCTTATAACGAGGCGCATGGCATTACTCCGAAGCAAGTCATGAAAAACAGTGTCTCTTTGCTTGCCGAGAAACAACAAACGGCGGAGCCTTACGCTTATATAGAGCCGGAACCAAGCTTGGTAGCGGACCCGGTCGTGCAATACATGAACCGTACGCAGCTTGAGAAGGCGATCGAGCGGACTCGCAAACAGATGACGGAAGCAGCGAAGAAACTGGATTTCATCGAGGCTGCCCAATTCCGTGACGAGCTGGTGAAATTGGAGGATTTACTGAAAACGAAAAAGGATTAGCTTATGAGAAGGGGAATGCTACTGCTCGGTTTTTGGATGTGTGTATGTATGGTGTTTTTAGTGAACGCCCAAGAGCATACATCCCGTAAATTGTATTGTACGGATGAGGATCGTGCTATTTTTGATCGGTATTGTACTCAGATGGAGCCTAAGAAGTCGTTACCCCTAGACGAGCTAATGATCCATACCGCCCTTTTCTTCCGGGGGACTCCTTATGTCGCCTCTACCTTGGAAAAGGAGCCGGAGGGCTTGGTGGTCAATCTGCGGGAACTGGATTGTACCACATTCGCGGAGACCGTATTGGCTTTATCCCGTACCCTGCGAGAGGAAAAAACTACCTTTGAGAACTTCTGTGAGAATCTACAACGGCTCCGGTACAGAGAGGGTACGATAGGGGATTACACGGATCGTTTGCATTATATGACGGACTGGTTCTATGAGAATGAGCGAAAAGGAATCGTGAAAGATATAGGGAGGGAAATCGGTGGTGCCTCCCTACCTTTGGATTTATCTTTTATCTCTACGCATCCGGATAGCTATAAGCAACTGAAGAACCATCCGGAAAGAGTTCGAAGGATGGCCGATAAGGAAAAGGAGATAAACCTACGTCCTTATTATTATGTGCCTAAACAAGAGATCGACAAATGTTCGTTCAGAATCAAGAATGGCGATATCCTCTGTTTTGTTACTTCTATCAAGGGGCTGGACGTGACGCATGTCGGGATCGCCTATTGGAAGGATGGACAACTGACATTTATCCATGCCTCTTCTTCCGCTAAAAAGGTAATCATCCAAGCATCCTCCTTACGAGATTACGCCGAGGGGATAAAGAGCTGTAAAGGGATATTGGTAGCCCGCCCGCTATCTATTCATTGAAATAACTCGAAGGCAAACTTGAATCCCATGCTTTGGTAATGCCAGCGATCGAATCCGGCGAATATCCCGATATTAAAGATATGGTTCCCGATCCCGTATCCGACTTCCGTATAGCTAGGCAAGACCGGTGTCCATAGCTGGCTCCAATAAAAACGTTCGGAGAGGATATAGCGTGAGGCCGTTTGCATGAACTTTTTCGTGGAGTTGATGCGGAGGATCTTGAATAAGACAAAAGGGCTTTCATACATGAAATGCGCTTGTATATACTTATCGGAGGCATTGAACCACTCGCCTTTCAGCAGATTGAAGACTCCGCCGATCTGATCATCCCATGTATCGGGGAAATTCCTGCGGGTGAAATACCTAAAGTCCGCGAAATAGGTAGACTTCTGTTGTGTATAAAGACCGGCGCTGATATGATAGTTCAATCGTCTGCATAGGCCAAGCATAAGGCTTTGATGCACGTCCGCCTCTATACGTCCGTAATCTCCCGAGCTTTTCCCGACTCCGGGGATACCTCTCGCTATTTCGATTGATATCGTGGGATAGTAAGAATAGACATACTCCTTCCGGTATCCGTCCATGCGATAATATTGGCGGGGGGTATAGGAGAAACCGAGCGTGGGCGTAAAGTCATTATAATTTTGGCTGAGTATTTCCTCTACATCATCCCCGGGATCGATCTCCACTCTCTTTTTAGAGGGGATACGCCGGTGGTAAGTGATACCCGTCGTTAATTGAAACCCATTGAATAACTCGATGGAGTTTTTTATTTCCGCATAGTAGTGTTTGAAATACTCAAGGTTTAAATCATCAAAATTGAAGGTGGAATCTTTTAGTTCCTCATTGATCTTTTGGGTGATCTCGGAGGAGTAGCTTTCATTACTGTTTCCTACTTCTACCGATAAGATTCCCCGTTTCTGCGGCGAGTATTCCCAATCGCCTCCGACCTTGAAAAATATCTGCTTGCGCTTGAATACGTAACCAATCTCCGGACGGAAACGAATTTGTTTGTCACGGGCGAATGTCTTGCTGATACGGAATCGCTGTTTGTAAGTGATGCCGTTACGGGCGGAATAACCCAATTGGAACGGATTTAGAAAGCCGGAATATTTAATACGGGTCGTTTTATAATCCATATTGACCGTATTCGTCAACTGCTCTGTTAGCTTAACGTACTTCTGGAGATCATCGGCCGTATCGATTTTACTTATATTCTGCTCTTGGGCTTTACTGTATAAGTGGGCTTCATCCGGACTCAAGGGATTGTCACGATGGATATTCCAATACGTGGAATCCCTGATAATAGGAACCGTATCGGACGAGAGTTTGTAATAATTGGTCAGGTCCAAGGATTTCCACTTATGGCTTTCGTTGTCCTCCTCCACCCATTCCACTTCCTGATACTTAAAGGAAGAATGGTAGGTGGTTGCCACCGCGTTTCCCAATACCCTGTATCGGAGGAATAGATCCGCCTTCTCGGGTAGGATGAACCGCCTGAAATCCCGTCCGTAGCTCATGACTAGGTTGAATTCGGCGAAAGAGTAACGACCGTTCATATCGATCTTGTCGATCGTCCATGACTGGTCGATGACATATAAATCCCCGCATACCAATTTCTGGCTCCATTGCTTCGGCAGGAAACGGATTTTGTAAATCGTCAAGCCGTTGATAGTCTCCAGCCCTTCCAAGTTGAACGTATAAAACTTAAAAGCGTTGCTGGCTATCGGCATGAAGATGGCATCATCGTAAGCGGTGGGGGAGTATACGTTCAAATTCAAGAAGGCCAAGGCCTCCTGCTGCTTTTTCCCGTTGGGTATGCTGTTTCCGTTGACCGCCTTTAGATCATGAAGATAGTTCTGCGGAGCGTTAAATTTAGATTGGCTGACCATCTCAAAAAGCATATCCTTATTTTTTCGGTCGATAGGGAAGATATGGTGGGCGAGACGTATTAACATATTTTGTTTTAAAATTTCTGTACGTCCTTTGATATAGATCTCAGCCTCATATTTCGATACCGTATTTTGGTATTGGGCCGCTTTTTCGATGACAAGGTGCATGATCGAGTCCGCCCGTTCTCTCGTTTCTCGATTCCCCTTGCCAAAAGACAGGATCTTATCACTATAAGTATCAGTGCTCTTTGCGAAAATACTTATAGAGATTAAAATCAAGGTAAGTATCGAATATAACTTTTTCAACGATTTTACATTCTTTCCAGACAAACATAATGAATAAATTTCAGTTTAGACGTGAAAGAAAGTAAAATGTTACAATATGGTGTAATTAATCGTACAAAAGTTTTTATTTTTTCAAAAGAAAAATCGTATATTTGTGCTTCATAAGTATGTTATATAGCAGTCGTGGTTAAACAGCAAAAAGAAGAGGTCGATTTATCGGCCAGTTTATCAGAGGTGTGGAGGGTTCTGACTGATAAGGAACGTGAGATCCTCCGTAGTAATTCGACGATCCAGCATTTCAAACGTAATGAGTTGATTTATTGCGAGGGCGACGAACCAAAGGACATGATGTGCTTGTTAAAGGGTAAAGTGAAGATTTACAAGGATGGAGTAGGTGGCAGAAGCCAGATTATCCGAATGATTAAGCCTGTGCAGTATTTTGGTTACCGGGCTAGTTTCGCTCAAGAAGATTACTTGACGAACGCTTCCGCATTCGAGGCTTCTACGGTTTGCATGATTCCTATGACAGTGGTTACGGGCCTTTTAATGAGCAATCCGAATTTGGCTATGTTTTTCATCCGACAATTATCCATTGATCTCGGTATCTCGGATGAACGTACGGTTAACCTTACGCAAAAACATATTCGTGGGCGATTGGCTGAATCTTTGTTATTCCTGAAAGATAGTTACGGGCTGGAAGAAGACGGTGCTACGTTAAGCATCTATTTGGCTCGTGAAGATCTGGCAAATCTATCTAATATGACTACATCGAATGCTATTCGCACGTTGTCCACCTTTGTGGCGGAACGTATCATTGCTTTAGACGGTAGAAAGATTAAGTTGATAGATGAAGATCGGTTGAAGAAGATCAGCAAGATGGGATAATTAGATTATTGATCGTAAAAATAAGAAATAAAGGGGCCTTTTTAGTAAGGGCCCCTTATTTTTTATAGGATCGCTTGGCGTAGACGTACCAAACGTGTCAAAAGATCTTCCAATAAATCCAGTTTTAGCATATTGGTCCCGTCGGATTTGGCTTGGCTTGGTTCCGGGTGGGTCTCTATAAATAGGCCATTCGTGCCCACGGCTATCGCGGCTTTCGCTATCGTCTCGATAAGGGCGGGTAATCCACCGGTCACGCCGGAGGTTTGGTTCGGTTGCTGCAAGGAATGGGTTACATCCATAATGACTGGGAAACCGAATGTTTGCATTTGCGGGATACCCCGGAAATCGACAACAAGGTCGGTATAGCCGAATGTCGTTCCCCGCTCGGTGATCATGACATTATCATTTCCCGCGTCCACTACCTTTTGTACGGCGAATTGCATGGCACCCGGCGAAAGGAACTGTCCTTTCTTTATATTGACGATCTTCCCGGTCTCGGCCGCCGCTACCAATAAATCCGTTTGACGGCATAGGAAAGCCGGGATTTGAAGGACATCGACATATTCGGCGGCCATGGCAGCTTCCGTTGTCTCATGGATGTCGGTAACGGTGGGAATATTGAACGTCTCGCCCACCTTCCGTAAGATCTTTAACGCCTTCTCATCCCCGATGCCCGTAAAAGAATCCAGACGGGAGCGATTCGCTTTCCGATAGGAGCCTTTGAATACATAGGGTATATGCAGTCTTTCCGTGATACCCACTATTTTGTCGGCGATACGTAACGCCATATCTTCCCCCTCGATTACGCAAGGACCTGCCATCAAGAAGAAGTTCTCGCTTTTATTTAGATCGTTTATTGTTATCATAGCTGATTATTTAGAATTCGCATTGTTGTCGCTATTTTTTCTTCGGTCGGTAGAGTGGCGTCTATCCAATGAATCTCGCAACCCCGGCGTTCCATGCCCCGGAACCAAGTCATTTGCCTCTTGGCGAATTGATGGATCGCTATCTCGAGTTGCGAGACCATCTCCTCAAAAGAAAGCTCCCCGATAATATATAAAGTAAGAAACTTATATTCCAATCCGTAATAGATCAAGTCTTCCGGTTTAACACCCGTAGCCAAGATCGTACGAACCTCATCCACCATTCCTTCGTCCAACCGGGTCCGCAAGCGTCTGGATATTTTTTCCCTACGTAATTCCCGGTCGATGTGGATACCGATGATCAGGCTGTTGATCGGATTATATTCATTTACGTCTGGTGCCTGAGTCTTATAATACTCCTCGATCTCGATCGCACGGATAGCCCGCTGGGCGGTGTCCACGTCCGTTTTATTATGTAATATCTTATAAGAGGCGAGGATGGTTTCCAGTTCCTCCAAGGTTTTATTCCTCAAGGATTCCCTTAGCTCAGGATTTTGAGGCACGTCTAATAGCTTATATCCTTTTAGTACGGCCTCTATGTACATCCCGGTTCCTCCGCATAAGATCGGGAGTTTACCCCTCCGCTTCATATCCTCATAGACCCGGAAAAAGTCATGCTGATACTCAAATACGTTATATTTATAGCCGGGCTCGCAGATATCGATCAAGTGATAGGGGATTTGTTTTCCATTCACGTTGTAATCGGCCAAATCCTTACCCGTCCCGATATCCATAGAACGATAGATCTGCCGGGAATCAGCGCTGATGATCTCCGTATCCAACTGGGCGGCGAGAGCGGTGGCGAAGGTCGTCTTTCCGGAAGCCGTAGGCCCTAGAATCGTGATAAGTTCATATGATTTCATGATACAAACGTACGAAAAAAAAGGCCATCCTCAAAGAGGATAGCCTTTTCTATGTAGAGTGGTAATAAATTACTTACCAGCGATAACGCGAGCCATCTCACAAACTTTGTTTGAATAACCCCACTCGTTGTCGTACCAAGATACGATCTTAGCGAAGTTAGAATCCAAAGAGATACCAGCTTTAGCGTCGAAGATAGAAGTGTTAGCACAGCCACGGAAGTCAGTTGAAACAACTGCGTCTTCAGTATAACCAAGAACACCTTTCAATTCGCCTTCAGAAGCTTCCTTCATTGCAGCGCAGATGTCAGCCATAGAAGCCTCTTTCTCAAGAACTACTGTCAAGTCAACAACAGAAACATCAGAAGTCGGTACACGGAAAGCCATACCTGTCAATTTGCCGTTCAATACAGGTAATACTTTACCTACAGCCTTAGCGGCACCCGTTGAAGAAGGGATGATGTTCTCAAGGATACCACGACCACCTCTCCAGTCTTTCTTAGAAGGACCGTCTACAGTCTTCTGAGTAGCTGTAGCAGCGTGAACTGTCGTCATCAAACCTTTAACGATACCGAACTTGTCGTTCAAAACCTTAGCGATAGGAGCCAAGCAGTTTGTAGTACAAGAAGCGTTAGAGATAATGTCTTGACCTGCGTAAGTTGTATGGTTAACACCGTAAACGAACATAGGAGTAGCGTCCTTAGAAGGAGCAGACATGATAACTTTCTTAGCGCCAGCTTGGATGTGCTTGCGAGCTGTCTCGTCTGTCAAGAAGAAACCAGTAGACTCAACAACAACGTCAGCGTCAACCTCGTTCCATTTCAAGTTAGCAGGATCCATCTCAGCAGTTAAACGGATCTTGTTACCGTTTACAACCAAAGCGCCGTCTTCTACAGCTACTTCGCCGTCGAAACGACCGTGTACTGAGTCATATTTCAACATGTATGCCAAGTAATCAGCATCCAAAAGGTCGTTGATACCTACAACTTGAATATCGTTGCCAAAGTTAGCAACTGCAGCACGGAACACCATACGTCCGATACGGCCAAAACCGTTAATACCTAGTTTGATCATTGTAATAAAACTTTTTATGGGTTTATTAATAATAAGTCTTTATTTTTATCTCTTATCCATCGCAAGGAGTAGATATTCATTTTATCCTTGCTTTAACGACTGCAAATGTAGTCATGTTTTTTGTATTGAGCCTTATAATATAGCGAGAAAAAAACTGCCCTCTAACATAAATTAATTGTTGGAGGTTATTTCTTTTTCTTGAATAAGAGATTTGAGAACCATTTTTTCGCTTTTTTGATTCCCCACGTCATAATAAATGGTTGAGCGAGATCCCAAGCGATGGGAATCATGCCTTTCGCTATGGATAAATAGTCTGAGATCCCTAAAGCGATGGAGGGTTGTCCGGCCGTTACGGGAGCTGTGTTCTTGTCGTTTGTTTTTGTCGTTGACTTATTGCTAGGGAAAAGGAGAGACGATAGTCCGGATAACAACAAACTTCCGGCGTTCTCCTGTATATAAGAGAAATCCTCATTCAATTTCTGTTCCTGCCGCTTACATTGTCTCTGTATGCGTTCTTTGTCAGAAATCAGTTTCTCCAGTGGGGTTTGCTGGTTGTTCATCGTTTGTCGCGTTATTTTTATCGTCATTCGCCGTCATGGCGGCTATTACCTCATTTAATACTTTTGTGCTGATCCTGTCCCTATTCATTATTATAATGCCGATAAGTAGCAGGTACAAGACCGCCACGATACCGAATCCGAACCCGGAGGAGCCGAGCCAATCCCCTAGGAAGAAGCCCAAGGCCAAGAATATGAACAAGATGGCGAAGAATGCCAAAAACAATAATATCAAGCCATATGAGAGAACGGCTATGACTTTACCCGTTCTCTCATATGTACTCAACTTTAGGAGCTCAAGTTTTAACTCCACATAAGCCGATACATCTTCTTTCAGCTCACGGAAGACTGTTCCTGAATCTTTCTCCATACAAAGCTTATTCAGCTACGATTTCTTCTGTTGCCTGTACTACTTCTTGCTTTCCTTCTTTATATTTGGCAAGAGCGGAGTTAAAACCTTCTTTTACTTTTCCGACAACACCGTTCAATTCTTCCAGTAATTGTTCTCTCTTATCTGTCGCTGCCAAATAACCTACAGCTGCACCAACAGCCGCGCCTACTACAAGGCCAAGTAATAATTTTGAATCTACGCTTTTCATAACTTTTTCTTTTTAGAAGTTTCCACTAAGATAACGTATTTATTTGGATTAAGGTTTATCCTTGTCTTAACTTTTGCTGTTAAAAAAAGTTATCCTTTTAAGACCTTCACGGCAACCCAGTTATTTCTTTCGTTATAAGAATCCAATTTCAGCCCGTTCTTCTGACATTCTGCTTCTATCGCCGGGATATCTTCTACATAAAAGCCGCTCATAAATAGGATGCTTCCCGGTTTCATACTGTTTGTATATTGACAAATGTCATTCAGGAGGATGTTCCGGTTGATATTGGCGAAGACGATGTCGAATAGCCCGAATTCCTTGATTTTCTCGGCGCCGCCCAAGGCAACTTGTATGTCTTCGGTATGATTCAGGCGGATATTCTCTAGGGCGTTGTTATAAGCCCATTCGTCGATGTCGATGGCCGCTACCCGTTTCGCCCCTTTCAGCCGGGCCAAGATGGCCAGCACGGCTGTGCCGCATCCCATATCCAGTAGCTCCTTGCCTTCTAGGTCTAGTTTCAGCATCTCGCTTATCATCAAATAAGTCGTTTCGTGATTGCCGGTGCCGAAAGCCATTTTCGGGTCTATTATTATATTATATGTATAGCCGGGCTCCGCCTCGTGGAAGGAGGCACGGATGATGCATTCGCTTCCGATCCGGATGGGTTTGAAATAATTCTTCTCCCATTCCTCATTCCAGTCCTTGCTTTCTACCCATTTGGAGGTGTAATCGATCCGGGTATTCTCTAGCGGAAAGTCGGCCAGTTTATCATCCAATGTCTTTTTGTCGTATAAAGCCTCGGATATATATCCCAGCAAACCCTTCTCGCTTTCCGTAAAGCTCTCAAAACCGATTTCCCCCAACTCGGCGGCCAGCACGTCATTGATAATCTCTTTCTCGATAGGGGAGGTGTATGTGAAACTAAGTTCGTAATAGTTCATGTCGTATCTTTTTGTTTATTTTCTATATTGTCCGCAAACATACGAAAAAATCTGTTGCCTATTCAAATATCACGAAGCCTAATACAATTCCGCATATTCTTTCTCCGCGTCGAAGCAGGGGCAAGCCTTGCGAATGTTGGTGCTGAGTTGATAATGTCCTAAGATACGTGCCGATGGGTAATCACGGCGTAGCTGCCGCAAGAGATCGAGCAGGGTACAACGCTGGGCGTAGGTGCGGGTATCAGCGGGAAGACCCCGCTCATCCAATCCACCCTCGTAGCAAATACCCAGACTGTGATCGTTCCAGCCCGAGGCGTGTGCCCCGATCTGGTTCTCCGGCCGGCAGCGGTGCAGCTCGCCATCCCGGGTGATATAGTAATGATAGCCGATGTCGGCGAACCCACGATCCTTGTGTGCGCTCCGAAGCGCTTCTACGGGAAAATCCCGGTCGTAGCGGGTTGCGCTGCAATGAATTACAAGGAGGCGAACCTCCCTGTAATTCTGGTAAAAGCAATATTGTTTCATTTTTATTCTTTTTTTAGTTTGTGTGTTACTTTTCTCTTGAAAGAAAAGTAACCAAAAGTTCAAGGCTGACGCTGACGGGCTACTCGTCGGCCTTCGCTCGCTGTCGCGTCCCAACTCGCTTCGCTCAAACAGGGACGCTCTTGTCGCTCACTTCGGCCGCCTCGCTTTACGCCCGCCCGCTAAGGCCGGATGGAGAGCCGTTCCCGGCTCTTTGAGGAGAGGCCGGCCCCTTGAGAAAGACTGTCCTTCTGGGTAGAGGGTGTCCTCTTTTGGGGAGGTTGTCTTCTTTAGGGAGTGGGAACGGGTGGGGGAGGCTTGCTAAAACAATTGGCAAGCTTGCAGGCCGAAGGCCCCTGCGATGGCGGTAGCAACAGCGATGATCACTTTGAGAATGGTACTCCAAACAGACTTCTTCATGATAATTAATAATTAATAGTGAACAATGAATAATGAATAATGATATCCCGGCTGATATAAGAGGAAAGCGACGCTTTCCTTAGGACGGCCTCAGCGGACGGGCGTAAAGCGGAGAGACCGTAGCGAGCGCCCGGAGCATCCCTGTTTGAGCGCAGCGAGTTGGGATGCGACAGCGAGCGCAGGTCTCGAAGTAGCCCGTCAGCGTCAGCCTTGACCTTTTGGTTACTTTTGGGTCAAGCCAAAAGTGACATACCGATTGGGTGTAAGCCAAAAGTGACACGCTAGATCTCGTCAGGCGATTCCGAGTCGTCCCCTCCGGAAGCGGGCTTCTTGCTGATATCGACAGAGGTCTCCCCAGCCTTCTCCGCACGAAGCACGGCTTGCTGAGCCTTGCGACTGGCCACCGGCTGGAACTCCAGTCCGGCGAAGATGTTCTTCAGGTCCTCACCCGGTATATACTGGATGTTGACACCGGTGATGTTTGTAGATGTGAATTTCTCAAGACTCTCTGCCCCCTCGTTGAGGATCTGTAGACGGAATTTGCCTAACTCGCCAAAATCCACCTGCTTTCCCTCTTGGAGGGCATCGAGCAGGTTCTCGACGGTGGAGATCAATACCGCTACCACGTCCGCACGGCTGACGGTGGTTTGCATGGATACCCGGCGACTCAGTTGCTTGAGCGACAGCTCTCCATTGACCTGTGCCGTGGCGTACGCTTTCGCCGGCTCGTCTTTCTTCAAGGGGTTGGGCCGAAGGGCCACACTGTAATTTAATGCCATAGTTTTGATAATTAAAAATTGATAATTGATAATTGAAAATGGGATCGATCTGTTTTCGATTACGAATGTACGACTTCCGGTTTCCTCCGGAATGAGTCTCGTAGAGGCGGTGTGAAATCGAGGGGAATAAGGTGATAAAAGATGAATATTAGTGGATCGGATCGTTGCCGGATTCGTACTTTTTTAGTATCTTTATTCCTGTAAATGAATGAAAAATACCTATTTTATGCAGACAAATAACGAATATCTGGATGAGTGGCCGGTGCGCCCTTATAGCAAACGGGAGTTGGCCATGGCCTATGCTCCCGATATCAGTCCGAGTTCCGCTCTCAACCGCTTGGCGGGATGGGTCCGACATCATCGGAGGCTCAGCGATGAGCTGGATGAGACAGGCTACCAAAACCGGCAGCGGATTTTCACCTCCCTGCAAGTGGAACTGATCTTTCGCTATTTGGGCCGTCCTTGAACGAGGGTCTTCCACGTTCGCTTTCGCATGCGTATATCGGCATCGCTTCATGCGTATATTGACGTTAGCCCACACGTATATCGCCGTGGCCCTATACGGGCGTAGGCGTGAGGCGATGCCGGTGTACGTGTGGGGCGTGCGAGTAATGCAAATAATGCAAGTAATGCAGTACCTGTTTTCCCACACACGTGCGTACATACTTAAAAGAAGAGGAGGAAGAGGGATTATGTTTTCTTATAATCCCCTCGTTTTTCTCCCTTTCGGACGATTCCCTGTTTCTGCCAACGTTGCAAGCAACTGCATGCGGTGTTTTTGGGTATCTTCAGCTTCTCGGCTTCTTCCAAGAGGGATTGATAGGTGAAATCCGTATCTAAGGTGATGAAGAGACGTTCTTGGTCGGCCATGCCCCGGTTCTTCACCTCGTTGGCGGGAAGGAACGAGAGTATGTGTACGGCGTGTAGGTACATGGGCTCGGCCAAGGAAAGGACCGCTTGGAAATCATCCTCTTGAATGGAGAGATCCCAGCGGGTGATGATCCCGTCCTTGATGTTGTCGGAGCAGGTCTGCGGGTCTGGCGTGAGCCGGGGCGACTTGCGCAGGCTGGCGGCGAAGTCTCCCGCCTCCTCGCATTCCCCTGTTATTCGCAATAGGGCGACGATCGACAGGATACGTCCGATATTGATGGCCATCCGTACGACGGAGCTGTTCATCTCGTTGCCGGTGCCCTTCCGGGAGCGCTCGAACAAGGTTTGGAACACCTCGTTGAAGGAGACGATTTGCGCGTCGGTCAAGCGAAGCGAGATCACCCCCAGTTTCTGGATCTCTCTCAAGTGAGCGATCCAGTCTTTGCCCAATTTCTGGAATTCCAGTGACGTGTCGGTCCGCTGTAGACTGAACTGGTTGATCCAGTGAAGTACACGGGGCATATAATAGAACATTTGCCGGGAGAACAATCCGTTCTCGCTGGAAGGGATCAGTGGCTTCACCTGCCCGGGCGTCCCGCTTATCAATACCGACAGGTGGGAGTGCCGCAGCTCCCGATACTCCCGGTCTGTCCGCCGGTTGTAACTGAGTGGGTCGTGATCGAACGAGCTGCGGATCACCTCGCTCCAATGGCCATAATCCGAGGCGATGGAGTTGCTGACCATGTCCGCCTCGGTCTCGCAGATGATCCCCACGCCGCCTGAGTCGATGATATTCTGCAAGATACCGGTACCGGTGTTGTTGCCGGAGAATATAAACATACGGTTGAGAGGCATTTCCGGCTCCTCGGCTTTTGCCTTTTCCCGTCCCAAGGAATTGAAGGAGGTCATCTCTTTCTTATACCTTTTCATCTCCTCCGCCACGGTCGCCCGGATCTCGTCGTGGATCGGTTGCACGAGCATTCGCGTCCATGCGAGCACGCCTTTTCCGGAGGCGGGGGGAGCGACGACGAAGGTTTGCAAACTGGAGAAGAACCATTTGCCTCCATATAGGAACCGCAGCGTCTGGGCGAGCGAGGCGCCCAAGGTGGTGAGCCCGCCCAGAAGGAGTACATCCCGTTGCTCCCGGCTCTGTCCGAACGCCATGATCTGCCGCAACA
Source organism: Parabacteroides sp. AF27-14 (assembly GCF_003635425.1). NCBI lineage: Bacteria > Pseudomonadati > Bacteroidota > Bacteroidia > Bacteroidales > Tannerellaceae > Parabacteroides > Parabacteroides sp. AF27-14. Next base: position 145,364 of record NZ_QTLZ01000001.1, on the reverse strand, counting down.
TCCGGGGCCACTCATGCCCCTCGGGGAAGAAGGGCAGGTGGGTGAACGGATCGACCTGCTCTTCGATCTCGATCTCTACATTATTATCGCACGCACGTGTGTGGGAAACAGGTGCTGCATTATTTGCATTACTTGCATTATTTGCGTGCGTATCGCGGGGGCGGCTTGGAGGCTCCAAGCGTACACCCGCCAGTTCGGCCAAGTGGAAGGCCGTACCGAGGTGTATCCTGTGGTCTCCCTTTTTCAAGGAGTTGGAGAAAAGTCGTTCGGCCTTCTCCCGGTTAAACTTCACCGATAGGGAACACAGGGCGATGAAACCTTCTCGTCCTGCCTCGCCGCAATCGTTGGCGATGGCAAACGCCAAGCGCACGTATTCACAATATCCGGGGGCGATATCTACACCCGCCGAACGAACCGCTTCTACTAAGCGGGATAAACTGTCTGACATGTAATTTATGATTTATGAGTTATGATTTCAAATCCTGAAGAGCGCGTTGGGATCATGACATAGGAAACAGGAGCGGACGATGTCTTTGCCGCTCGGGTCTACTTTCCGGGAGCCTCGCGTCTCTCCGTCGCCATACACATATTCCACGTAGTTCATTACGCCTAGGATATGCTCGGAGATATAGGCGGGTGTCTCGTTTCCGGGATGTTCCGGATAGGGGACGAAAGCCTTTACGCCTCGTTCGCTCGGGCTGATGAAGCAGAGAGCGGGGCATAGGTAGGCATCGTCGAACAGCTGTCTTCGGAGGGCCTCCGCCTCCGCGGTAGAGTCCAATCCGTCTACATCCACTACCACCAATCCGCTCGGGGCCAGGAGCCGATCGCTTTTCCGGTAGGAGAAAGTCCCGCAAGGCGTGACATACGGTAGCGTTTGCCGTTTCAGCTCGCTGAATCGTTCCTTGTCACCCGTCTCAAGCGGGAGGCGGAGCTGCCGGGTGAGGCGTTCGAGGGCCGGATCGCCGGTGATGAGTCGGGCCACCTCCTGTAAGGTGACTTCTCGACTGGGATATACGGTAGCCGGTCGTGATACTCGTCCCGTTAGGCTATCTTTGACCGGTGAGATCGGGGCTGCGAAAAGGGACATTTTAAATTCATTTTTCATGTATTCTTTTTCTTAAGATTAACGGCGGTGAAGGTCGGATTAATAAAATAAAGTGCGGGACGAACAGTTCGTCCCAATGTTAATGGTGTTGACATGATTAAATAAAAGATAACAGAATAAACAAGGATTTAAGGAGGATTTATATGAAAAAAGAAGACGTGGTGGGGGGTATGTTGGCTTATATAGCCCACCTTCGTGAGGTGGGGCGTTATTCCACGGCGAAGAGTTATCTGGACGCTTTACGCTCGTTCAAGTGTTTTTGCGGGATGGAGGAAATCCCTTATGCCTATATAGACAAAGAGAGGCTCTTGCTTTATCAGGCATGGCTGTCGAAGCGGGGCTGTATGCGCAATACGGTGTCCACCTATATGCGGCGAATCCGGCATATCTATAACTTGGCGGTGGAGGCTGGCGAGGTTTCGTATATCCCGAATCTGTTCAAGGGGGTGTTTACAGGCGTGGAGAGCAAGCGGAAGAAGGCGTTGCCTCTGGATAGCTTGCGCTCGTTGATGGGGACTCCGAGAGTTGAGCCGGAGATGCGGAGAACCCAGCTGTGTTTTTGCCTGATGTTCTCGTTCAGCGGGATGGCGTTCGTGGATTTCGCCCATTTGCGGAAAGAGAATGTCAAGGACGGGGTCTTGTCGTACCATCGTCAGAAGAGCGGGTCTTTCATCCGGGTGGAGATCCCGGCCGATGTACGGCTCTTGTTGGATGAGTTGGCGGTTTGCACGGACAAGGACTCGCCTTACCTGTTCCCGTTTCTGAGCGGGAAGAAAACGGGTGAGGCGGCCTATGCGGAATACAACGGCGCCTTGCTGCGCTTTAACCGCGACTTGAGGTCGCTGGCGGAGACTTGTGGTGTGGGTGAGCCGGTCACCTCGTACACGATCCGTCACTCTTTCGCCACGACCTTGAAGGAACGGGACGTACCGATCGAGATGATCAGTGAGCTGTTGGGGCATACGTCTATCAAGACCACGCAAATTTACTTGAAGAGCTTTTCCTTGGAACGTCTGTCGGCGGTGAACCGGGCTTGCTTCGAGAGCGTGTATAAACCGATATCCGAGGTGGGGTAAGAGGTTGGCTACTCGGGAAGTAGCGTAAAAGGAGGGGAAAATTACCCAGTTGTAGAGACGGAGCGTGCTCCGTCTCCCATCGTCTGACGGTAATTTAAATACCATTTTGAGGAGATGAGACGGGGCACGCCCCGTCTCTACAGGAATACACACACAGGTTATGAGGCATGGTGGAATGATACCGGGAACAAGAGGTCGTTTCACCCGCGTCACCATGTCTATACGTTTAGGATAAAATGGGAAAATCAAAGAATCGAGAGGATCAAACGCCTACAATGAGTAAACAAGCGGATCTATTCGCTTGTTTTTAGTTATTTTTCACTATATTCGCGGCATGAAAGAATACGCTACTTCCCGAGTAGCTAAATATTCACTAGGTATGGTAATTTTCAGAAATGCCATAATTGAAAACTTAAAGTGCTGTGTGTTAGGCGTAAATAGGGTACGCTTGGCAGGGCTTTGAATTGTCGTTTAATCAGAGGGGAACTCCTCGTATATCTTAGGGAAAAGAGAATCATGCCGACGCGTATTTTGAGAAACGATCGTCCGAAGGGGGGCCTGACACAGGCCGGCAAGCGTCATGACTTGAAAGCCGTGCGCTGGTACGTGCTCACGCTTCCTACCGCCGCGGGTGGACGGCGTGACCGGATCAGCCCCTCCAAAGGCTTGGACGTGGAGCTTTCCCGGCGGGAACGTCGGGGAGAGACTCTTTTCGAGTATTTCGCCCCCTCGTACGTGGAGGTGCGAAAGGTGGGTGGCAAGCTGGTCAACACGAGGCGACCTTTGCTGTTCAACTACGTGTTTATCCGTTCTTCGGTAGAGGAAATCTTCCGCATGAAGCAGGCACTCCCCTTGTATAATTTCCTTCCCCGTGTCTCTTCCGGGAATACGACCTATTTCCCGCACCTCTTGGATCAGGAGATGGCGAATTTGCGCTGGGTGGCGGAGGCTTACTCCAACGAGCTCCCGGTGTACGTGCCGGAGAGCACCCGCTTGTTGAAGGGGGATCGGGTACGCATCACGTCCGGTTATTTTACCGGGATGGAGGCCGAGGTGGTGATCCAGCCGGGCGGCGGTCATAAGGAGGTGATGGCACGCATACTGGATTGCATGTGGGTACCCTTGTTCGAGGTGAAGGCGGGTGAGTACGAGTTGATCGAGTTGAATGCGAAGAGCAAGCACGTTTATACCCATCTGGACAACGACCGCCTGTCGGAGGGCCTGCACGAGGCCTTGGGACGTTACCATGTTTCCGGCAGTGTCTGCGAGGAGGATCGACGATTGGCCGGCGAGGTACTGCGGGGATATGCCTCTTTGCGTGCGGAGACAGACGTGATGCGTTGCAAGCTGTGCGCATTGCTCCTCCCGACCTATAAGCTGTCGGGCGATGAGGAGGCTTTCGTTCGCTTGCACGACACGATGCGCGGCTTATTGCCTGTCGTGAAAGCACCGCAATCTCGTGCCCTGTTGCTGGTCACCTTGTATGGCTGCACGGATAACGCTCTCTACCGTCGCATGGCACACGAGCTAGTGGATCCTTGGCAAGTCGATCCCTCGCCTAAGAAAAGCAAATTATCTTTGATCCGCCGGCTGGGCGACTATGATAGATGGCTGGGCCACGAATCAGTTGACAGCTGAGAAGTGGCAGTTGACAGTTTAAATCATAATCCAAAATTCAAAATTCAAATTTGATGTCTACCCTTCCTTCCGGCGTTCGTTTGGTGGCGTTGCTGAACGACCATTTGCGCGAGATCATGGGGCGCGAGCGTGCGAACCATACCTCCATGCACCTATATTGTACGGGGCCTTACTGGGTCGCCTTCGAGCGTTCGGCCTATCAGTTGCGTCGTGCGTTCCCGGACAGCGAGACCACGCCGATGCGCCTGTTCGGGTATCCGTTTCCGGTCGTGATGGTGTCCGTAACGGATCGCTCGCTGCGTTCGTACGCCCGCAAGCATATCTTGCGGATAGACGAGCCGGATTATAAGCGATTGACCGTCCCCGTTTTCCCTGCGGAAGATTACCGGTCGTGGCACGACCGGGAGGTATCGGGACTGCCGTATCCCCACACGTACGGATTTCAGAGAAATTAATACGATTATCACATATGTACCGACAACAATTCTTTCCCCGTCTGGGTGATTACATCGACACGCTGCTGAAAGTCACCAAGCTGACCAAATCCATCGTCTGCGTAACCGGAGGTATGGGCGGCAGTACCTATAACGCTTTAAAAAAGGTATAGACATGCATTTCAGCATCTATGCCCGTCTGTTGGATCTCCTTTGGGAACATCTGGATGACGAGGATCGGTTCCGCCGGCTGGCCCATGAAGCCGTGGAGCGGTATATCGCTTACATGCGGGGGAAGATGGATGGAGGTAAGAATTAATCTTATACGTTAGGATCATGCAAACATATTTGTTTCTATTATTCGGTTTCCTGTTTGCCGTATCGCTCGGCATGGTGATCATCCCGAGGATCTTGGTGATTTCCCATAAGAAACGGCTCTATGATGTCCCGGACGCCCGTAAGGTGCATACGATGCCGGTTCCCCGTCTGGGTGGGCTGTCCTTTTTTCCGGTGATCCTGATGTCGATGTTCTTGGTGATCGGTTTTCGTCTGTACTTTTGGGATATGGACACCTCGAGCTTGTCATTCAATATGCTTTATGAGTACCTGTTCCTGTTCGTGGGCATGACGCTGCTTTATCTGGTGGGTGTTTGCGACGATCTGGTCGGTGTAGGCTACCGCTATAAGTTCGCCGTGCAGATCGCCGCTGCGTTTCTGTTGGTACTGTCAGGTAACTGGTTCGACTCGTTGGGCGGTTTGTTCGGTATCTACTCGGTGCCGGCTTGGATGGGGATGCCGTTCACGGTGTTCATCGTGGTGTATATCACCAACGCCATCAACTTGATCGACGGTATTGATGGCCTGGCCTCGGGCCTGTGTTGTATCGCCTTGTCGGTCTTGAGCGTGATATTCTTTCTTCGCGGGCAGTATGTTTACGCCTTGTTGGCGATCTGTACGCTGGGTATCCTTATGCCCTTTTGGTGTTACAACGTGTTCGGTAACGCCAACCGTGGACATAAGCTTTTCATGGGGGATGCCGGCAGCCTTACGCTGGGCTACGTGATCAGTTTCTTGATCATTCACATGAGCGTGACGAACGAGGTCTCTCCGACATTGTCCAACCCGTACATGGTGATCGCTTTCTCTACGGTGCTGGTTCCGCTGTTGGACGTGATCCGTGTGGTCTTGCATCGCCTGCGTGAGCACAAGAACCCGTTCTTGCCGGATAAGAATCACTTTCATCATAAGTTGTTGCGCACGGGGATGCGGGTGCGGGTGGTGATGGTGACGATCCTAGGGATAGCGGTGTCTTTTATCGGATTGAACGCATGGCTGGCATGGCAGATGAATATAACCTTCCTATTGGGAATAAATTTGATCTTATGGTCGTCGCTTCATTTGACGATTAACTGTTTTATCGCAAAAACACCTGTGGAAGAACGGATAAAAACGAAGAACTGTAAAAAACTGGGTGAAATTCGTTAAATCTGGGAAAAGTTGTATCTTTGAGGTTCAGATCTATGAGTGTTTATTTACTTACAATTTGTGTAATTATTATTATTTTGATATTGACGCAAGCATAATACTTTATAGCCTTCAAAAGGAAGTCCCGGATTTGTACTCTACTATTTGTGTTATGTAGAGGGATTTGTCTCGGTAAATTATCACGATAAATTATAGTTTAAATTCATTTTAAATCAAGACACTCGTTTTTTGTCCTGCTGATTTGTTGGCGGGATGAGAGTGTTTTGTGTACTCCTTTTATGTCTTCCTTAAAGACGAACGTCGTCCTTAATTTCTTGAATACGGTTACGGGGATCATATTCCCGGTGATCACATTCCCATACGCCGCGCGTGTGTTGCTGCCGGAAGGAATTGGTGCCGTGAATTTCCTGCAATCGATCGTTGCCTATATTGTCTTGTCGACCAGCTTAGGCATACCGATGTACGCGGTTCGGGAAGTGGCTAAGTATCGGGATGATGTAGCCATTCGAAACCGGATCACGGTGGAGATATTGTTGTTGAGCGTCATTCTCTGTTTGTTCGGGTATGTGGCGGTCGCCGTGTTGGGTATCTATGTGTCGCAAATATCTGCGCAGTTAGGCGTATTCTATGCGTTAAGCCTGACGATCTTGTTCACAAGCTTGGGTGTGAATTGGTTTTATCAAGCAATCGAGGACTTTAAGTTCATCACGATTCGGGCCTTGTGCTTTCGCTTGTTGGCGGCGTTGGGGCTTTTCTTGTTTGTCAAGGACAAGGACGATCTGTTGATCTATGCGTTTGTCTTGGTAGGTTCTACGGTAGGTAATAACCTGATAAACTTCATCCATCTGCGGAAGTGGATACCCTTCCATTCCGTCACTTGGGCTGAGTTACATATTTGGAGGCATCTGCGCCCCTCGCTGCGTATTTTTGTTTTTAACTTGGTGACCAGCATTTACTTGAATTTGAATACGGTGATGCTTGGTTTTATGCGGGGCGATGACGCTGTGGGTTTTTATACGGCGGGCAATAAGTTGTCGCATGTGGTATTGAGTGTGGTCGCCTCCTTGGGTGTTGTTTTGTTACCCCGTTGTTCCAATCTGATAGAGACCGGTCAGATGGAGGCATTCTCGAAAGTGACGAACAGATCCTACCGTTTGGTTGTAAGTTTGTCACTGCCTTGTATTGTAGGGCTTATTGTGTTGGCGACACCTGTAATATGTATCTTTTGCGGGGAAGAATTCTTGGAGGCAGTCCCCGTACTTTGTTGGACAGCCCCTATTATCTTGTTTATCGGTTTGAGCAACGTGATCGGCTTGCAGATCCTGTATCCGTTGGGTAAGGAAAGTATCGTGATTTGGAGTACGGTGGGAGGAGCCGTGCTGAATTTCCTTTTGAACTTGTTACTGATCCCTTTGCAGGGTGCGGTAGGTGCGGCCATCTCTACTTTTGGAGCCGAGTTAATCGTGTTGCTTATCCAAATCGTCGTAGGACGTAGATCTTTGCCGATCCGCTTGTTTGAGCGGGATTACTTGAATTATCTTCAGGCCTCCGTTTTGATGGCGTTCGCCCTTTTGGGTTTGAGCCTTTTGATTTCGAATAGCTGGTCATTGATTGCGGCAAGCGTGATGGTCGGCGTTTTCTCGTATGCCGGATTTTTGTGGATCAAGCGAGATGTCCTTTTCTTGGAGGTCTTTAGTTACGCTACTAAACTAATCAAAAAATAAATGAGACCATATGATTATTTGATCGTCGGAGCCGGCTTGTTCGGTTCCACGTTCGCCTACTTTGCCCGAAAGCGAGGTAAACGATGCTTGGTGATCGATAAACGCCCTCATTTGGGCGGGAATATCTATTGTGAGGAGAATGAGGGTATAAATGTACATAAGTATGGTGCGCATATCTTTCATACCTCGAACAAGGAGGTGTGGAACTTCGTGAACTCCATTGTGGAGTTCAATCGTTATACGAACAGCCCGGTTGCCAATTATCAAGGAAAACTCTATAATTTGCCTTTTAATATGAATACCTTTTACCAAATGTGGGGCGTGAGAACCCCGGAAGAGGCGAAGGCGAAGATAGAGGAACAGAAGGCGGAGGCAATGGAGGCTATGAGAGCCGCAGGGGTGAAAGAACCCCGGAACTTGGAGGAGCAGGCGTTGACCTTGATCGGGAAGGACATCTATGTGCGCTTGATCAAGGGTTATACCGAGAAGCAATGGGGGCGGAAGTGCACGGAGCTTCCCGCCTTTATCATCAAGCGTCTGCCCGTTCGCTTCGTGTTCGACAATAATTATTTCAACGACACTTATCAAGGAATTCCGGTGGGAGGCTACAATAAATTGATCGAAGGTTTGCTGGAGGGAGTGGAAACTCGGATGAACGTTGATTTCTTTGCGGATCGTACCTATTGTGAATCCTTGGCTGATAAGATTGTATTTACCGGTAAGATTGATGAGTTCTATGGTTATTGTTTCGGCAAGTTGGAATATCGAACGGTACGCTTTGAGGAGGAGATCCATGAGTGCTGTAACTATCAAGGTAATGCCGTGGTGAATTATACGGAGCGAGATATTCCTTATACACGTATCATTGAGCATAAGCATTTTGAGATGTTCGGAAATGCCGTGAATGCATGCCCGAAGACGGTTATATCAAAGGAGTATTCAACAGAATGGAAAGAAGGAATGGAACCTTATTATCCGGTGAATGACGAGCGGAATATGCTATTGGCGGAAAAGTATCGTCAACTTGCGGAAACAGAAAAGAACGTGATTTTTGGAGGCCGATTGGCGGAGTATAAGTATTATGATATGGGGCCGGTTGTGGAGAAAGTATTTAGAATAATAAATTCAAATTAAACTAAAATGAAACAAACTATTGGAGCTTGCGTTGTAACCTATAATAGGAAAGATCTGTTGATTAGATGTTTAAATGCTATATTGCGACAAGAATATCTGCCCGATGGCATTGTCATAGTAGACAATGTATCCACCGATTCTACCTTTGAGGAGATAACCACTCGCATGTTCCCCGGTCTAATATTTCGGTACGAAAACGAGAGTGGATTTGTTTATGAAGGGGATATCATCGTGGCAAATCGGTCGATGTCTGTTGTATATATTCAGAAGAAGGTAAATGACGGTGGTTCTGGTGGTTTTTATGCAGCGATGAAGGAAGCTTTTAACCGTGGATATGATTGGCTTTGGCTTATGGATGATGACGGATTGCCTGATAGGAAGGAACTGAAAGAATTGTATAATAAATCAGTTGAGTACCATTTGCAATACGCCAATGCCTTGGTGCTTGACATAAAAGATCCTACGCATTTTTCTTTTGGATTATCGAAAGGAAGGCTTGTTTATACAGTAGAGGATGCGAAGAAGAAACCTGTTATAGAAGATGTCGCTAATCCTTTTAATGGTACTTTTGTTAGTCGTGAAGTGATAGAAAAAATAGGCTTTATTAAGAAAGAAATGTTTATTTGGGGAGATGAAATAGAATATTTTTTACGCACAAAAAAGAATAGATTTAAGATTGCAACGGTTCCGTCGGCTGTGCATTTACACCCCAAATCTGTAAATAAGAATAATTATATTTCCTTTTATAACTGGAAGGTACCAGATGTTTTTGGAACTCGTTTTATTTGTGTCCATAGAAATAAGGGGTATATATATTCTCGATATTATGGTATATGCGGTATTATAAAGTATTTAATTGCGAATACTGCTATCTATGTCTGTAATTTTCAATTTAAGAAATGGTTGCTGTTTATAAAGTATTATTTCGAGGGTGTTTTTAATTATTATAAGTGAAACATAAGTGAATGTCTTAATTAAGATATTGCAAACTTTAATTTTTAATACGTTTTGATTCGTTTCCCCCGTCTATTACTGAGTAAGCGGAAAATCCTTAATTTACAGATGAGAAATATAGGTGAGATAAAAGATTGTTATGGTTGTGGTGTATGCGCTACGGTTTGCGGTAAAAAAATTATAGGGATTGGATTGAATAAAGAGGGCTTTTATGAGCCGCAGGTCGTCGATCCTGATCAATGTGTAGGTTGTGGTTTATGTTTGGAGGTATGTTCCTTTTTGCAGGAAGAGCCATCTTTGCGGCGTACTGAGATTCACAGTTATGCGGCTTGGTGTAAAGATGTGGCTGTACGGAGAAAGTGCTCCTCGGGGGGTGTAAGTTTTGAGTTGGGGAGGACCTTGATAGAGGAAGGCTATAAGGTATGCGGTGTGCGTTATGATGTGGAGCGGGCAAGGGCCGAGCATTACATAGCTACGACCGTGGAGGATTTAATACCTAGTATAGGTAGTAAATATATACAAAGTTATACGATTGAAGGTTTTAAGGCGATTAACCGAAAAGAAAAATATCTGGTGACTGGTACGCCTTGCCAGATAGATTCTTTCCGTAGGTATATCCGAAAGTTTGATGTAGAAGATAATTTTGTTTTAATGGACTTCTTCTGCCATGGTGTCCCCTCTATGCGTTTATGGCAAAAGTATCTTCAGGAGGTGGAGAAAATAACAGGGAAAGTTACTTATGTCTCATGGCGTAATAAATTCACGGGTTGGCATGATAGCTGGGCGATGTCAATAGACGGTAAAGAGCGTGGGGAGAAGGTTGATTGGCATGATTCGTGCAATTTGTTAATAAGGGAAAAAAGTTTCTATAATTCAAGGTTGTCTCAAGGAGACAATTTTTACCGCTTCTTTTTAAGCGATGCATGTTTGGGCAAGGCTTGCTATGAAATGTGTAAATATAAGTATGATCGTTCAGCTGCGGATATCCGTATTGGTGACTTATGGGGGGATACCTATAAATCGGATGAGGATGGCGTGAGTGCGGCGGTTGCCTTCACGGAAAAGGGTAATAAAATATTGCGTTCTTGTGGTTGTGAGTTGATAGAACATCCTTTTAATGTTGTTGCGGAAGGACAGATGAAGGAATGTCCTCGTAGACCGAGGTTACGGTCATGGATTCTTGCGCATTTCTGTTCCGACCACTCGTTGCGATCTATGTTGATCATGTATAAGTTATGCTGTTTGCCGAAACGAATCATTAATAAATTAATCAGAATATTTAAATGGGAAAAGTAGTGGGAATACTCTCCATGCAAAGGGTCTTAAATTATGGTTCTTTCTTGCAGGCGTATGCATTGAAACAGTTATTGCTACAAAATGGAGCGGATGATGTTTATTTTATAGACATAGAGAAAGGACGTTCTTTGGCTGGCTTTGAACAGGAAAATTCATTATTGAAAAAGTTATTTCGTGCCATTGTTTTGCTCGTTCAAGGTCAGTTACCTGCAAAGATTAGAGACATGAAATTTATGGTGAAATTAGCGAAAAGTCTCAAATCTCAATGGCCGGAGCTAAGCTTGGACGAGATAAATCCGAATCATTTTGACGTGGTATTTATAGGTAGTGACGAAGTGTTCAATTGTTGCCAAAAAACAACTTGGGGATATACGTCGCAACTCTATGGGCATATTCCACAGGCGGATCGGATTGTATCATACGCAGGCTCATTTGGACATACTACATTAGGGTTGTTGAAAAAGCTACAGGTAGATGGGGAGATTGGGCAAACGATGAAAGAAAATTTATCTGCCATTTCTGTTCGTGATCAGAATTCGTATGATATCGTAGAGCACCTTACTGGCATAAAGTCTGAGATTCATTTGGATCCAGTCTTGATCTATGGTTATAAAGATGAAATAGAGGCTAGGTGTATGGAGACGTGTAGCCCTTATATGGTAATTTATAGCTATCAAGGCCGAATTGGGAATAAGAGCGAGATAAAGGAGATTGTGACTTATGCTCGTTTAAAGAAATTACGACTAGTCTCTGTGTTTTGCCGTTATGACTGGTGTGACGAGGCTGTTTTACCATCAACTCCTTTTGATGTGTTAGCTTGGTTTAAAGGGGCTGAATGTATTGTCACTGATACTTTTCACGGCACGATCTTTTCGGTCATTACACATCGGCCGTTTTGTAGCTTAATTCGTAGTTCGAACCGTCAAAAGTTAGATTTCTTATTGGACCAACTAGGTTTGTGTGAGAGGAAGGTGTTGGCAGGTAATCAATCTATGATTTGTTCTGTTTTGGAACGTCCTGTAGATTATATAAGAGTGGAGCAGACGCTTCGCTCGGAACGTGAGCGAGCTATGGATTATTTGTTGGTGCAGTTAGATAAAGTATAATAAATGATGTTGTCGCTAAGTGTACTAGAAAGTTTTGTGGTTTATACGTCTTTGCTGATCTCTTTGCCTTTTTTAGGTCACACCGCAAATCAGTTTTACCAAAGGCCTGATTCAAACAGATTATATCATTACTGGGGAATCCTATTTTGTGTGATATTAATTTTTAGTTTGATATTTGGGACAAGGTATGAGGTGGGGATAGATTACTTAAGTTATAAAAAAATATATGAGGTCATTCAAAATGGGGAAATTCCCGATGATATAATAGAGCCTGGATTTTATTGGATCTGTAAAATCATAGGAGCTTTAGGATTGCATTATTCTTTCTTTTTTGGTTTCTTCTGTTGTTTGCAGGTATTCTTTATCATTTTAGCTTTTAAGAACAAACCAGAGTTATTACCATGGATCTTTATTGTTCTACTTTCCTCTCAATTTATGGTTATGATGACATTGGTACGTCAAATGACGTTTGTCTGTTGTTTTATATGGTTGGTGAGTCGGATCAATTTTATATCGTTCGCAAAGTATGCGATTTGGATTGTTTTATGTACGTTCTTCTTTCATAAATCAGCGATATTGCTACTTCCTTTGTATCCGTTTATTAGATTAAGGAAGAATATGTGTGGAACCTATCTGTTTCAGAATATAACATTTATTGTCTGTGTTTATTTGGGATATTCTCATTTTATCCTTGATAAGTTTGAGGATTTCTCTGCGATAGCATCTTTTTTGGGATATTCTCAGTACGAAGGTTTTAATGTCCTAGAGGCTCTTTTTATGGATCCTAATTGGGGGGGGCGTACCTTGATACGTGTGGCACTGGTTTTTGTCACGATCCTTTTTTCTAATAGAGTCCGGGCTTATTTCCCTACAGTAGGTTTCACTCAGTTTTATAATCTTTTCTTTTGGGGCGTATGTGCGGAAATAGTGTTGTATGGAACAAATGTTGTCTCACGTGTCTTTTTGCCTCTTTATTATATGAAACTTGTAATATATGCTTATACTCTTTATTATTTGATTTCAAATTACCGGAAGAGCTATAAAATTTTTTTTATGTGCTGCTGTTATATGCTGTTGCTTTCAATGGATTATTCTTCGGTTTTTTATGAAGCGAAATTACCGGAAAATACATCTGCTTTCAAGTTCTTTTGGCAATCTTAAAGTCTTGTTTATGAAAATAGTTTATTGCCTTCAAAGTACATTTAATTCAGGCGGGATGGAGCGTATTGTTATCTGTAAAGCGAATCATTTATCTCGCTTAGGTCATGAAGTGACGATCGTAACTACCAATCAAAGAGGTAGAAACTCGTTCTTTCCTATAGATCCGGATGTGCGATGTCTGGATCTTGGGGTTAATTATGATGATATAGAGAGTCTGCCATTTGTCAAGAAATTGATAAAACGACAAATCAAGTTGTTTAGACATCGTGAGAAACTGGAGTGGATACTTTGTGATATAGCCCCGGATATTACGATTTCTACATTTGGAAATGAAATAGTTTTTCTTCATAGACTTAAATCAGGCGGGAAAAAGGTCGTTGAGATACATTTTTCTCGTTTTTATCGCCTACAATTGGATCAACGGGGAATTTGGAGATTGGCCAATCGATGGCTTACCTATAAATTTAAACTGAATGTCAAGAAGTATGATGCTTTTGTTTGTCTGACAGAGGAAGATCGTTTGAATTGGAATGGCGTGAAGAATCTTCATGTAATCCCTAATTTTATAGATCGTAGGTCATTCGAGCCGGCGGCCTTAGATTCGAAAATGGTGATTACGGCCGGACGTCTATCGTTTCAAAAGGGGTATGATCGATTGATTGATGCGTGGAAAATCGTTCATGCGCATTGTCCGGAGTGGAATTTGGAAATCTATGGAAGTGGGGAATTGAAGGATGTTCTTTTGGATAAGATTGATAGTTTGGGACTGTCTTCTTCTGTCGCTATAGAAAAACCGGTTGATGATATTTATGATCGTTTTTCTCATTCTTCAATATATGTTCTTGCTTCTCGTTATGAGGGGCTTCCGATGGTTATGCTGGAGGCGATGGGATGTGGTTTGCCAATCGTCTCATTTGATTGTCAATGTGGTCCTAGGGATCTGATTGGGAATGGTGATGCGGGAGTATTGGTGCGAAATGGAAACGTCAAAGGACTGGCTGATGAAATTATAGCGCTTATTAAAGATGTAAATCGACGCAAGGGTATGGGTAAATCCGCTTATCGTGAGGCTGAGAAATATCTTCCGGAAAGTATAATACGGCAATGGGAAACTTTATTTGAAAATCTAACAACAATATAATCGTGAAGTTTTTTCTAATCTCAAATATGTATCCGACCCTAGATAGCCCGGGTTACGGCTGCTTTGTGAAAAATGTGTGTGAAGGGATGCTATCTCAGGATGATGTGCATATGTCTTGCATGGCTGTGATCCGAGGAGGAAGCAAGGGACGCATCGATAAGCTATTGAAATATGTGGTTTTTTATTTAGCCATAATCAAGGGCTTTTTCAAGGAATATGACTTCATCTACATACATTTTCCTAATCAGGCTATTCCATTACTAAATTTTCTTTATAAGTTTCGTACACCCAAAATTGTCGTAAACTATCATGGTGAAGATTTGATGTATGAGGAAAAAGGATATACCAAGATATTAGGTGAGGTCACCCAAAGATTTTGCAGAAAATATGCTTCGGCGATAGTAGTTCCTTCTCGATATTTCAAGGATATCGTGGTTGGCCGGAATATTCTTCCTGCGTCTAAGGTCATCGTATCGCCATCTGGTGGGATAAATCCGGCTCTGTTTTTCCCTCTTGAAACTAAAAGTTATGATTTTGCTTTACATATAGGATATGTCGGTCGGCTTGAGATTGACAAAGGCATAAGAGAGTTTTTGCAAACTTGTGACAGACTTAAACAAAATGGTGTCGTGTTTAAAGCCTCGGTCGTTGGGTATGGTAGTTGTTACGATGAGGTGATGCGCTTTATAGATGTTCATGATCTGAAAAAAGAAATTACGATTGTCAATGGAGTTCCTCAAGAAAAGTTAGGAGATTATTATCGGGGCATGGATCTGTTGATTTTTAGTAGTAGTAGGACTGGTGAAAGTCTAGGGCTGACAGGTATTGAGGCCATGGCGTGTGGTGTACCTGTTATAGGAAGCGATATCGGAGGTATCGCCTCCTATGTGGAGAATGGTAGTAATGGCTGGTTGGTCCCTGTAAAAGATATAGACGGGATTGTGGATCGGATTTATAAATATATGGGGATGGATATCGATTCGAAGGAAGAATTGAGATATAATTGCATAGAGACTGGTAAAAGATACGATAAGAATTTAGTATGTAATCAACTGGCAAAAGATCTAAAAGGGCAGATAACCCCCCCCCCCCCCAGTATCCCGATTATATTATTGAATGATAATCATTTAGGTGCTTTGCTCCATTTCAGGGGTGAAGTAATAGAGGCTTTACTCCGGAAGGGGTATAAGGTGGTAATAGTGGCACCTATCTCTGACCACGATCAGATAACTGTTCCATATGGGGTAGATTATCAGCCTGTCCTAATGAATAGAACGTCAAAAGGCGTAAAGGACGGGATTGAATATTTCTGTCAATTGTATAGAATATTCAAGGAGGTAAAACCTGATATGGTAATAAATTATACGATCAAGCCAATACTGTTGGGTAGCTTGGTCGCACGTTTTTTACGTGTTCCATCTATCTCTTTTTTCGCGGGAATTAGTTCTGTGTTATCTGGTATGGCCGGGCAAAGTTCTGTTAAATCGACTGCTTGCATGATGGTGCTTCGTAAACTGTTGAAAGTTAATGAAAGGTCTGTGTTCTTAAATGAGGAAGATGTCGGATTTGTTGAAAAATATAATCTTTATCCTTTAGATAAAGTATTGCTTTTGAGGGGAGGAGAGGGTGTTGATACCGATAAATATACTCCCCTGTTACAACCTGAAAACTCATTACGTTTTAAAGTGGTGATGATTGCCCGTGTCCTGAAAACGAAAGGTTATCAAGAGTTTGTCGAAGCGGTGCGTTTATGTAAAAAAAACAGGCTGAATATAGATTTCTATCTATGTGGGGGGATCGATGAGATTCATCCCGCAAAGATAACACGAGAGGAAATAGCTATGGCAGAGGAAGACTTTCTTTTCAAATACATGGGGCATTTAAACAATCTCCAGCAATTCATAGGCGATGCTGATTGTGTTGTTTTACCATCTTACTATAATGAAGGGATGAATAGAAGTCTTATGGAGGCTCTTAGCATGGGTATTCCTATTATAACAACAGATAACAGAGGATGCCGTGAATTGGTAATCGATGGAAAAACCGGTTTTATCATACCTCCTAAAGATTCTTATGCGTTGTATGATGCTATTTTACGGATGTATCATCTTTCTTCGGAAGAACGTGAATGCTTCAAGATTGAAAGTCGTAAATATGCATTGGAAAGGTTTAGTATAGAAAATGTAATCAATACTTATCTTCGTTTGGTAGAAGAAGTTCTAGCTTGATCGTAAAATATTCTATGTGGAGTTTTTCTCTCATGTTGTATTAATTTCAATTATATATCAATGAAAGTCGCTATCATCGGTACTGTCGGAGTTCCGGCAAATTATGGTGGATTTGAAACGCTAGTCGAACAATTGATTGAGTATAATCATTCAGAGGATTTACAATACGCCGTATATTGCAGTCGAAAATCTTACACGGACGAACGCTGGGTATATCATGGCGCTAAGATAGAATATGTGGGTTTAAACGCAAATGGTATCCAAAGCATCTTTTATGATATCATCTCTCTTATAAGAGCCGGGCGGAAAAGCGATGTCGTATTGATTTTAGGAGTTTCAGGCTGCGCTTTTCTTCCTTTATATAGATTGTTTTCCAAGAAACGTCTTGTTATTAATATTGATGGTCTTGAGCATAGAAGGGATAAATGGAATAAGTGGGTACGTAAGTTTTTGAGATTTTCAGAGAAACAGGCGGTGAAATACGCCGATGTTATCGTGACTGATAATAAAGGGATTACTGATTATGTCAAAAAGGAATATGGAAAAGAGTCTGAATTGATAGCTTATGGAGGTGATCATGTCTTGTGTGATATTTCAGTTGTAGAATCAGATGAAATATTAAGTAAGTATTGTTTAGCTGTTGGTAATTACGCTCTTGCTATTTGTAGGATAGAGCCGGAAAACAATGTGCATACCATATTAGAGGCATTTTGTAAAACACCTGATAAACATCTTGTTTTTATAGGAAACTGGCAGAAGAACTCTTACGGAAAAGAATTGATAGAACGCTTCAGTTTATATGATAATATTACCATTATTCCTGCTATCTATGATTTAAAGACTCTTAATGTTTTGAGAAGTCACTGTGGGCTGTACATACATGGGCATAGTGCAGGAGGCACTAATCCCTCTCTTGTGGAAGCAATGTTTTTTGGTAAGCCTATAATCGCTTTTGATTGCGTTTACAATAGAGAGTCTACAGAAAATAAGGCTATCTATTTCGACTCGTCTGAAACACTTATAAAGCTATTAACTGCTCAGATTTTAGATCCGATTGTGATAGGTCAAGATATGAAAGAGATTGCTAATCGCCGTTACCGATGGGAGATTATAGCGCAACAGTATGAAAGGTTATATGATTCAGATTGGTCGAGTTATCGGAGCGACAAGCGGATATATTGAAAATACTCAGTCTAATGCACACTTATGTGCCCTTTCAAAGGGGGGTGTCCTAAATTGAGTGCTTACCAGTCTTTGTTCCGCAACAAATCTCCGCAGCCAGTCCTAACCTCTTCAATGATTCGTATGCAGCGCGGTTTATTCATCTTGTTTTTAGTACCGATGGTTATCATGTCTTGAATGGTGGGATGTCCGGTTCCATTGACCGAAGTCGCATGTTCACCATTATAACCCTCTGTGCATAGGGTGAGATCGTAGGCGGGAGCAAGATGCCATTGCCATGTGCTGGTATCACTTTTCTGTATTGTGAAACTGAAATTCTTGCAATGATCATCTTTGTTGTCTGTGAAATAGTTGAAAACCATACGACGAAACATTTCTTCCACTTCTAAAGGATTCTGCGTTAGATAGCCAGTTAGGGCCAGTAAGTTGCTATAATCGAGAATTGGGTTGGATAGTGGAATGTTAAGCAGCCCTCCGGCTGTGACTGTATGCAAACGTTCTCCATCTTGCGAGATGTCGAAGCGGCGTGTCGTGAAATACTTACCGTTGATCAGTTTGAAGTCTGGAACGCGGATGCCACATTGTCGTGCTAACTCATTGTAATGAAATTCTATCAATCCCATGTCTTGAGGGTCGTATGTATGGCGGAACTTCACCATCCAATGCCCTTCATTGTTGGAGAACAATGCCTTGGGTCTGCATCCGCCGCTATTTCGGCTGTTAAAAAGAAGAAGTTCTACGTCATCGTCGTTCTTCTCATGCAACACTTCTAAGGCCTTTTCTTGCAGCAGATCGAAATCAAGGGGCTCATGCGAAGTACCTATGCTGGTTTCCGGTTCGTATGTGAGTGCTCCCATACCCCCATTTCCCACTAGACTTAGACGGTCGAGCGCTGACAATTGGGTATCGTTGATGCCTTCTTTGAGCAAGGCCTTATGCAAGAGGTAGCGACCATAGCCATCGGGCAGACTGTCTTCGAAAACACCGAAATTCCCATAAAAAGGTGAGGGCTTTGCGATGAACAATCCCGATTTCAGCGGAAGTTCCAATGGGGATATACTGAAACCGTTGGAAAGCCATGCTTTATCGTATTCAAAGGCACACTGTTTGTTGTCGGGAGTGAGCGAAAGCGTCCCGACTATCTGTTCGTGATACTTTACGATAAGTCTTTCTATTTTTTTGATTCTCATTACTTATGTACTTTTTTCTTGTTGGTATTCTTGCGGATTTGTAGTAGCTCCTCCATGGTGGAGTATTTTGGTTCGGAAAAAAGCTTCTTTATCTCCGAAGTGTAACCTAATGCCATTGCTATGCTGATAAGGTTCTTGAGTGAGATAAGGCCTTTCTGTTCGAATCGCACGATATTGCTGACTGCTACACCTGCCTTCTCTGACACTTGTTCGCGTGTCAGATTCTTCTCTATACGTCGCTTGCGGAAGTCGTTGGCTATTTCTTTAGCGATCTCATCCGGGTTGTCTAGTGTATAGCTGTCAAGAACTGATAACATATTGTTTGTTTCTTGCATCTTTATTTGGATAATGGTAATATATTGTTAGTAGCAAAGGTAGTAAAAAGCTCGATATCCCCGTCGTTTTATACATGTTTTTTTAGTGTACAGTTCTGTATGTGTAAAAGTTTGTTCATTATTTGCTCTGTCTCATTTAATGGCCTATCTTTGTACTTAAGAATAATGTATGTTTTTGTATATGCGTTTAAGTAAAAAAGAAATACAAGTAATACTTCGTGTCGCTAAGGAAATATATGGTGAGGGAGTGGAGATCTATCTCTTTGGTTCTCGTATAAATGATGAGAAGAAAGGAGGGGATATTGATTTGCTTGTACGTGGTTCCTCGGAGCGAAAAGGCGTATTGGCTCGTATCAGGATGTTGGCTCGTTTGAAATACTTTTTGGGAGATCAGAAGATCGATATAATAGGTGATCACGAGGACTCACCGGTAGCAAGGGAAGCATTAATGACCGGAATACGTTTGGTATGACAAATAAAAAGCAAGAATTAGAACAGCGTCTGAATCGGGAGTTTGAGATTTGCGATCGACATATACTGCGTATAGAAGAGGCGTTGGATGAGTTGACTGATCTTTTACCGATGTCGGTGGAGGATTATGTAGGCTTGAATAGTGAGCAAATCCGTTGTTTAGATCAATTTATCTTTCGTTTTTCCAAGCTTCAAGATGCTATGGGGGCCAAAATATTCCGGAATCTATTGGAATATCTGGATGAGGATGTTAGCTCTCTTCCTATGCGTGACCTGTTAAATCTTTTAGAACGCTATCGATTGATAGATAAGGCGGAGGAGTGGAATTATATCCGTGAGCTTCGAAACGAGATCGCCCATGATTATCCCCTATTAGAAAATGATGTTGTTTCTATATTGAACGAGCTTATCTCAAAGGTCCCTGTGTTATTTGCGATCTATAATAGATTGAAGGCGATTGTTATTTTATGATGTTTTTTCTCCTCTTCTCCCTTGTCCTTTAAATAAAAACCTCTATCTTTGCACTCGATTTTCCGCAGAGGGTAAATAAGTGGAGCCGGAGACGGAGCCCACCCCCGGAACCTAACCTGTTTAAAAGATTTTAAGACAGATGTACGTAATCGTAGAAATTAACGGACAACAGTTCAAGGCTGAGCAAGGCAAGAAATTGTTCGTTCATCACATTCAGAACGCAGAAAGCGGTGCTGTTGTGGAGTTTGACAAGGTGTTGTTAGTAGATAACAACGGTGAGGTAACAGTGGGTGTTCCTACTGTAGAAGGCGCAAAGGTAGTATGTGAGGTATTATCTCCGCTGGTAAAAGGTGACAAGGTGCTGGTATTCCACAAGAAGAGAAGAAAAGGTTACCGTAAATTGAACGGTCACCGTCAGCAGTTCACTGAGGTGAGTATTAAAGAAGTTATTGCTTAACGTTTAAAGGAGAAGAAAAGAAATGGCACATAAGAAAGGTGTGGGTAGTTCTAAGAACGGCCGTGAATCACAAAGTAAAAGATTAGGTGTTAAGCTTTTTGGTGGTGAGGTTGCTAAAGCTGGTAACATCATCGTTCGTCAAAGAGGTACGGTTCATCATCCGGGCGAGAACGTAGGTATCGGTAAGGATCATACGTTGTATGCGTTGGTAGATGGCGTTGTTACTTTCCGTAGAGGAAAAGAAAACAGATCATTCGTTTCTGTAAAAGAAGTTGTTGCTGAGGCTTAAGTTTCTGCGACCAAAGAATAAGGAAAAGGATATCCCGAAAAGGGGTATCCTTTTTTTATTGCCGATGATAATAAACGTTATGAAGTAAATTTTGGAACATATATAAATAAACTTGTAACTTTGCGGTCTCAAACATAAATACAAACATAAAAAACAATGGGTGGTTTTTTCGGAACTATTTCTAATGGAGACTGTATTACGGATTTATTCTATGGTACGGACTACAATTCTCATCTAGGAACCCGCAGAGGCGGTATGGCTACGTACGATAAGGAAGAAGGATTTACGCGTTCGATCCACAATCTGGAGAATTCTTATTTCCGCACCAAGTTTGAACCGGGGCTTCCTAAATTCAAAGGAAATGCCGGGGTCGGTATTATCAGCGATACGGATGCGCAGCCAATCGTTATCAACTCTCACTTAGGAAAATTCGCGATCGTGACGGTGGCGAAGATCAATAACTTGGACGAATTGGAGGATGAGTTATTGAAGGCGAATATGCATTTTTCGGAATTGAGTTCAGGAAAAACGAATCAGACGGAGTTAGTCGCTTTGCTGATTACACAAGGTAAGGACTTCGTGGAGGGCATTGAGAATGTTTACAATAAGATAAAGGGCTCTTGCTCCATGTTGCTCCTGACGGAGGATGGTATTATCGCTGCCCGTGACAAATGGGGGCGTACGCCGATCGTAATCGGAAGGAAAGACGGGGCTTATGCGGCGACCAGCGAGTCCAGCAGTCTTCCGAACTTGGATTATGAGATCGAGAAATTTATAGGCCCGGGCGAGATCGTCCGGTTGCGTGCCGATGGTATGGAGCAGATGCGTAAACCGAATGAAGGGATGCAGATCTGCTCTTTCCTTTGGGTATATTATGGATTCCCTGTTTCTTGCTATGAGGGAAAGAACGTGGAAGATGTCCGGTTTATGAGTGGCTATAAGATGGGGCAGAAGGATGACTCGGAGGTGGATTGCGCTTGTGGTATACCGGACTCCGGTGTGGGTATGGCTTTGGGGTATGCGGAAGGTAAGGGGGTGCCTTATCATCGGGCTATCGCTAAGTATACACCGACGTGGCCTCGTAGTTTTACCCCAGCTAACCAAGAGATGCGTTCCTTGGTGGCTAAGATGAAATTGATACCGAACCGTGCGATGCTGGAAGGCAGACGCATCCTTTTCTGCGACGACTCGATCGTGCGTGGTACACAGCTTCGTGATAACGTGAAGATCTTATATGATTATGGGGCGAAAGAGGTACATATGCGTATCGCTTGCCCTCCATTGATTTATAGTTGCCCGTTTATCGGTTTTACTTCTTCCAAGAGTCCTTTGGAGTTGATAACTCGTCAGATTATCAAGGAATTGGAAGGGGATGAGAATAAGAATCTGGATAAATATGCTACGACAGACTCTCCGGAATATAAGAAGATGGTCGGAATTATCGCCGAGCGTTTCGGGTTGAGTTCCTTGAAGTTTAATACGCTGGAAACCTTGGTGGAGGCGATCGGCTTGCCTAAGTGTAAGGTTTGTACGCATTGCTTTGATGGTTCAAGCTGTTTTTGATGACATTTTTTGAGATAATATGGAATAGCGAAACAATTTGTTTCGCTATTTTTTTGTTATGTAACCTGCTTTACCTACTTTTATGCCTGCAATGTTTTAATGGCTAAAAAGAGTGAGTTATGACAGTTTTAGATAGATTTTTAAAGTACGTTACGTTCGATACCCAGTCGAACGAGGAGACGGGTACGACTCCTAGTACGCCGGGACAACGTGTCTTTGCCGAGGCTTTGGTGAAGGAATTGGAAGCGATTGGTATGGAGGAGATCTCCTTGGATGAGAATAGTTATGTAATGGCTACTCTGCCGGCTAATACGGACGAGAAAATCCCGACTATCGGTTTTATCGCTCATTTGGATACGAGTCCGGATATGTCGGGTAAGAATGTTCAACCTCGTATCGTGACTTATCTGGGTGGTGATATTGTCTTGGATGCGGAAGAAAATGTTGTACTATCTCAATCGATGTTCCCTGAGCTTTCAGATTATAAGGGACAGGATATTATCGTAACGAATGGTAAGACTTTATTAGGTGCCGATGATAAGGGAGGTGTAGCCGCTATCGTCGCCTCTATGCAATATTTGAAGGATCATCCGGAGATCAAGCACGGTAAGATCCGTATCGCTTTTACCCCGGATGAGGAAATCGGACAAGGTGCCGATCATTTCGACGTGGAGAAGTTCGGTTGTGATTGGGGATATACGATTGACGGTGGACAAATCGGTGAGTTGGAATATGAGAATTTCAATGCCGCCGGCGCTAAGATTATCTTCAAGGGCTTGAACGTACATCCGGGATACGCCAAGGATAAGATGCAAAACGCTTCCTTGCGTGCGATCGAGTTTGCTTCTTGGTTGCCGGCCGAGCAACGTCCGGAGCATACGACTGGTTATGAGGGATTCTTCCATTTGACCGGTATGACCGGTTCAGTCGAGGAAGCTACTCTATCTTACATCATCCGTGACCATGACCGGAAGTTGTTCGAGGAGAAGAAAGAATTGCTTCGTACGTTGGTTGATAAGATGAATGAAGCGCATCCGGGATGTGCGCATTTAGAGCTTCGGGATCAATATTACAATATGCGCGAGGTTGTGGAGCCCCAGAAACATATCGTTGATTTGGCGTTTGAGGCGATGACCTCCGTTGGGGTAGAACCGATCGTGAAACCGATCCGGGGAGGTACGGATGGTGCCCGCCTGTCGTTTATGGGATTGCCTTGCCCGAATATTTTCGCGGGAGGCCTGAATTTCCACGGACGTTATGAGTTCTTGCCCGTTCGTTCGTTGGAGAAGAGTATGGAAACAGTTATAAAAATCATAGAGCTATCGGCTCGTAAATCTTAAATGCAATAATTACATGAAAACAACTCCGTTTACCGACGTGCATATCGCGTTGGGCGCAAAGATGCACGAATTCGCAGGTTTCAATATGCCTATCGAATATTCCGGAATTATCGACGAACACATGACTGTAGTGAATGGTGTAGGTGTGTTTGATGTTTCCCACATGGGCGAGTTTTGGGTAAAAGGCCCGAACGCCTTGGCTTTCATTCAAAGCGTAACTTCTAACGACGCTTCTGTCTTGCCGCTTGGTAAGGCTCAATATACTTGCTTCCCGAACGACAAGGGAGGTATCGTGGATGACCTTTTGGTATATCATTACGAGCCGGAGAAATATTTGCTGGTCGTAAACGCCGGTAATATCGATAAGGATTGGGAATGGTGCGTAAGCCATAATACGGTAGGTGCCGAATTGGAGAATTCTTCCGACCGTACGGCTCAATTGGCTATCCAAGGACCGAAAGCACAGGAGGTTCTTCAACGTCTTACTCCGGTTGATTTATCTTCTATTCCTTACTATTCATTTGTGACGGGTGAGTTCGCCGGTTGCAAGAACGTGATTATCTCCAACACGGGGTATACCGGTGCGGGTGGCTTCGAGTTGTATTTCTATCCGAGTGATGCGATGACGATCTGGAACGCTATATTCGAGGCTGGTAAGCCAGAAGGCATCAAGCCGATCGGTTTGGGAGCACGCGATACGCTTCGTCTTGAGATGGGCTTCTGTCTGTATGGAAATGATTTGGATGATACGACTTCTCCGATCGAGGCTGGTTTAGGCTGGATCACGAAGTTCGCCGAGGGTAAGAACTTTACGAATCGTGCGGAATTGGAGCGTCAGAAGAAAGAGGGCGTAACCCGTAAGTTGTGTGCTTTCGAGTTGCAGGAAAAGGGAATTCCCCGTCATGGCTATGAGATCGCCGATGCGGAAGGGAATGTAATTGGCGTGGTTACTTCCGGTACGATGTCTCCGGTATTGAAGAAGGGGATCGGTATGGGATACGTGAAACCTGAGTTTGCGAAAGCTGGTACGGATATCTTTATCAAGGTGCGTAATAAGAACTTGAAGGCTCAAGTGGTAAAGGCTCCTTTCCGTAAATAAGAGATAAGGCTATCTATAAATAGTTCGAAGGCGATGTTCCTCACGGAGCACCGCCTTCCTTATTATAGAAAAGTTGGACATGATTAATATGTTGTTCCCTGGAAAATGTTCGATTGTGAGTACGGAAGTAGGGTACCGGTCATTCTCAAGTTTCTACCGGAGAAGTTCGGGTCTACGGTAACGGTTGCGTTGTTTGTTCCGTTGGTAAGCATCAAGCTAACGGTAGCGGAGATAAACACACCCTGTACGTTCATGTTCAGATAAACATTGCCCTTGTCATCCTGCTTGGTCTGGATATTGGAGGCGCTACCTTGTACGGTGATACCACCTAATCCGTTAGGACCGGGATACGGAGAGTTGGATGCGATCTGGACCATAGCCTGTCCGTCATTCAAAGATACGAAGTTCGTATTTGAATTTACGTAGAATACCTGTCCGTTCATCGGTTGTATGTTGTTAGCCTCCAATACGAATGATTGGTTGTTGATAGCTTGTACAGCGGCGTTAAACTCTTCTTGGCCTTCTACGGCATCTTGTGCCAGACGCTCTTGTTTCTTGATTTCTCTCTCTACTTTTTTGGCTTCCTTTGTTATCGATTTTTGAGCCATTACTTGTGTCATTCCGCACATAGCGACAGCGAGAACGACGATAAAAGATACAATTCTTTTCATACTTGATTTAGTTTTAAAACGGTTTTAAATTGTATAGATTAAACAGCGTCGTCGCGAAAAAGTTCCTGTGACTTATCCTTTTTATAGATACAATAACATTTCCACGGAGTATTTATGTTAAACAGAAATCGTACATTTGTAAATAAAGAACATAATACGATAGAATATGGATAAAGTACGTTTTGGTGTAGTCGGAACCAATTTCATAAGTGATTGGGTAATTGCCGGAGCCCGGCAGGATGAGCGTTTTGAACTGGTAGCTGTATATTCGAGAACTCAGGAGACGGCGGATGCTTTCGCCTCGAAACATAATATACCGTATACGTTTACCTCCTTGGAGGAGATGGCGAAAAGCCCGTTGATCGACGCTGTGTATATTGCCTCCCCGAACTTCCTTCATGCCTCCCAGAGTATTCTTTGCATGAGCTATGGCAAGCATGTTCTTTGCGAGAAACCCTTCGCTTCCAATGCGAAAGAAGTACGTGCGATGATCGAGGCTTCCCGTACATATAATGTCACGTTGATGGAGGCGATGAAGCCTACGCTTACGCCGAACTTTCTTGCCGTGCGAGAGAATCTTGGGCGTGTAGGTACGGTTCGTCGTTATTTCGCCTGCTATTGCCAGTATTCCTCCCGTTATGATAAGTTCAAGGAAGGAATCGTGTTGAACGCTTTCAAGCCGGAGTTGTCTAATGGGGCCATGATGGATATCGGTATTTATACGGTCTATCCGATGGTTGTCTTGTTTGGTCGCCCAAAGAAGATAGACGCCTCGGGCATAGTCCTGTCCTCAGGAGCGGACGGGCAAGGGGCCGTGAATTTCTTGTATGAGGGGATGAACGCCACGGTGCTTTATTCTAAGATCGCCAACTCCGCCTTGCCTACCGAGATACAAGGGGAGGAGGGGAACTTGACCTTGGACCGGATCAATATCATCCGTAAAGTGACGTATTCTCCCCGTTTAGCTCCGGCGATGGGAAAAGGCCCGGAACCGGTTCCGGAAGACCTAAGCGTGGTCGCCGATAAGGATGAGTACTATTATGAGGTAGCGGAATTTATCAACCTCGTCTTGTCTGGCAAGCGGGAGTCAGAAATCAATAGCCTTGATAATTCTTTGATTACATTGGAGATTATCGATGAAGTACGCCGGCAGTTGGGAATTGTCTATCCGGCGGATTGATAACTCTTCGTGATTTTCCTCTTTTTCACTACGATGGAAATCCTTTTTCATCACGGAGAAAAAAGGGTTACTTGTATTTTTATTACCTTTGTGTCCTTAATTGTTTAGGATGTACATATATAATTCAATACCCCATATAACGAACACGCTAAATCTGGGAAAGGACCTATTGGAGGTCTTATTTGAGAAAAGAAAATCATTACCGTTTCGCTATGATTATGCGTTGGATATTATCGATGAGAATAAATTGAATATCCTGATCGAGCGTGAGGTGATCCGCAGGAACGGCCCTTATATCGAGATGGATGAGCATTATCTCTCTTTCTATGAGCTGCTTCTGGAGGCGAATGAGGAGATTTCTACCTCGGTGATCGATGAGAATATCCAGTTGGTGTATCAATTGATCGATTATTATGGCAAGGAGGATAACGATTTGCGTAAGCTGGGTTATCTGCGATCGGTCAAGGCGCATTTGCGGAAGATCGGGAAGATCTTGGTACGTAACGTGGTGTCCTTGCAACGGGTGATCGATAATACGTTCAAGAACGAGCCGAGCTATAAGGTGAAGATCGCCAAACTGGAGAATCTGGACGCTAAACGAATCGAGATCAACCGCCTGATCGTGGAAGTGGAGAAGCTGCTGGATCGGGAACGGACTCCCTTTTTCGCCCAAGCCCCGGACGAGGAGCTGTTGACGATCGCCCGTGAGTTGAAGACGGAGTTATTGAGCGCTGGCCATAGCTTGATCCATTCCCAACAGGATATCATTGATTACTTGAACCAGATCCGTACGCAGGTGGGTTTTACCCGTAAGCTGCGTCGTATCAAATATCTGCGGGAGCAGTTTGAGTTACAGGAGAACACGAATGTACGGGAGGTGGTAGATGCGGAGCGTTCCGTGGTATTGGAGGGCGTGCAGCCTACCTTATTCAAGATTTCCATTCCTTATTTGCAAACGGACGAGGCGCTGGATGTCATCTTGAAGGTGGCCGACGGCATGCGGCCGGACAAGGCGATCCACCGGCAGGAGCTAGGCGTGATCTCCGCCGAGCAGATGGAGAATCAAGAAGTGGGGGAGGCCGCTATCAATACCCGGAAGATGATGGATCTTTTTAGCCGGACCGGAGGGGATTTGTTCTCTTTCGTGATGGGCTACGAGTATAACCGGGAGATGGATTTCGAGGCGAAGGTTACGTTATTTTGCCGTTTGCTCTCCCTCTATGAAAATGAGTTGGAGATAACAGACCGTTTTGGGCATACGGAGCATATAGAATATGCCATTATTCAAAGAACCTAGTTGTAGAGACGGGGCGTGTCCCCTGTGATGAGACGGGGCACGCCCCGTCTCTACAACTGGATAAAATAAAACAACAATAATAAGGATGATAGATAATTTACCGGTACAGACCGCACAGATCTATGATTACCTGTCGAAAGGTAATTTTCTGTGCTCGAATACAAGTGTAAAGGAGTTGAGGACACTCTTCTCGGTCGTAGAAGATAATTTTGAGCGTTTACGTGATTATTTCTCGCATATCAATTTCGTGTTGGAGCAGGGGAATAATTACTTTTACTTCTCCCGCAAGGAGCCCCGGGCTACCTTGGAGCAAAAGCTCCAGCGTTTCTTCGCTTGGATCGATATCATGGACTTCTTCTGTACGTACGATACGGCCTTCGGGCCCGGTTTCACCTTCTCGCCGGCGGAGATATTGGTACGTTCCCGTATCGACATGGATCTAGAGATGAAGCTGGACGGGTTGAAAAAACATACCGGAGGCAAGGAGAAACGCAAGGATATCCTCGATACCATCTTGGACAGGATGACGAAAGAGGGCTTTATCGAGTGCGTAAGCGATATGAACGGGACGTGGAAAGTGCTCTCCTCGTGGGATTACCTCACGAAGATGATCCATAGTATTAACATAAAGAACGAAGATGAGATATCTCAATAAAATAGTATTTATAAACAGCGCCGCTATCCGTTACTCGGAAGTACAGCTGGATGGAAATATACATTTAATCGGAACGCAGGGAGTGGGGAAGAGTACGATCCTCCGTGCGATCCTTTTCTTTTACAACGCCGATACGCAGCGGCTCGGAATCCCGGTCGAGAAGAAGTCGTATCAGGATTATTATTTCCCTTATGCCGATTCCTCGATCATCTACGAGGTAGCGAGGGAGGATGGTTGGTTTACGGTACTTAGCTATAAGACGATGAACCGTATCTGCTACCGTTTTATCGCCTCTCCGTACCGGCCGGATCTTTTTATCGACGAGGAGGGAGCGCCTTATCCGTCGGATCGTATCCGCTCGGTGCTCGATAAGAACGGTATCAAGTATAGCGGGGCGATCTCCACGTATGAGGAATACCGGAATATCCTCTACGGAAACTCGGATAATAAACGGGATTACTCCTGTTATTCCTTGATGGAGAGCGGCTCGTATCAGAATATCATCCGTACGATCCAGAACGTCTTGCTGAACTCACGCTTGGAGGCGGATTATATCAAGCAGACGATCATCACCTCTTTGAACGAGGCGGATAGCGTGATCGACTTGAGCCGTTACCGGAGCCATCTATCCGGTTTTGAGGCGCAACTGAATGATATCGGTGTTTTCCGTGAGCCGGGCATGGTGCGGAAGGCCGCCGGGATCTCCACCTTGTCGGACGATATCCGTAAGCGGGATTTACGGATCAACGATCTGTGCCGCCAATTGCGCGGGGCTTATCTGGAAACGGAGCGTATCTTGCCGGAGTTGTCCCGGAAGATACACGAGCAGGAGGCGGTCAAATCGGATTTCTATAAGCAAAGGGATAAGCTAGACGCTGAATCGAAGAACCGGACAGCCACGATGGAAGGCGAGTTGGCCGTGCTGAAAAACGCCTTGTCGGAGGCGGAAGCGAAACGGGTTTTCTATGCCGGGAAAGATATCCAGACGGCGATGGATCGTTGTAACAAATTGGAGATCTTGCAGCAGGAACAGGAATCCTTAGTCGTGGAGAAAGATTTGCTTTCTTCCAAGAATAAAGAAGCCTCGGTCTTGCACGCCAATTTGATCGCTAATCTGAAGAACGAGTTGGCCGGCTTCGAGAACGAGAAACAGAAACAATTACTGGCGGCAGAGACCGAGATCAATGCTCGTCGGGAGGCTCGCCGGGAGTATTATCGACGGCTACGGGAGGAATCGCGCCATGCCGCCTCGGAGGAGAAAGAGCGTTTGTTGGTGGATCGGGAGAAACGTACGACGGAGGTCGCCGCCTTGAAGATGCGTATCAAGACTGCCCGGGGGCAGTCGGGAACCTCGGAGGAATTGGAGGCGGTCAAGGGGCGTCTCGGCAATTACGATGCGAACCGGAAGGACTTGGAGCTGAAGATCCGTGAGCTGAAGTACGAGTTGAACTACCAGACGAAAGAGTTCGAGACCGCCGAGAAGCATTTGGATGAGGATTATCAAAAGCTAGCGGAATCCAACGAGATGAAGATCGAGGCCCTGAGCGCTAAGCTAGTGGAACTGACGGAGTTCTTGGATAACCAGAAAGATAGCTTCTTCAACTGGCTGTCCGAGCATAAACCCGGCTGGGAGCAGACGATCGGGCAAGTGTGTGACGAGCGCCTGCTTTACGGGAAAGAGTTTACGGCGGAGGTAGGCGAGGGAGATACCTTTTATGGAATCCGCTTCACCTCCGGGATTCACCGGAATGTCAAGACTAAGGAGGATTACTTGACGGAGAAGAAGGTGGCCGAGGAAAAACGTGCCGGAATCCAGCGGTTTATCGCTACGGCACGGCAGGATTTGGAGGCGGCTAAGGAGAATCTTCGCAAGCAATATCAATCCTCGGTGAAGCCCATCAAGGAGGATATCTATCATGCGGAATATGAGTTGGAGCAACTGGCGGTCCGCAAGAAGGAAGACGAGTCTCGTCTGTCGGCCTTGCGGGATCAGGCGACCCGTCTGAGGCAGGAGGAGATCCGGCGCTTGGAGGAGGAGTTGAACGCTGCCGAAGCCGTCCTTTCCTCGATCCAGCAGGAGATCGCCACGCTTCAAGGTAAGATGGACCGGGAACTCGCTTCCTTGGATGAGCAAGAGAAAGATGAGTTGGCTGCTTTGGATAAGGAACTCTCCGTCGCAAGGGAAGCTATCTCGGAGGAGATCGCACGCAAGAAAGCGGAGTTGGAAGAGCGCAAATCCGGATATGACAGGGAGCAATTGGATAGCCTGACCGCCAGTGGTGGCGATCCGAAACGTTTGGAGGAGATCCATTCCCGCTTGGCGTATATCGGTGGGGAGATTAAATATATCAACGAGACCAAGGCATTGATTATCGAGTATCTGAAAGATAAACGAGAGATGCTGGATAAGGTATCCGACTGGACGACGGAGAGCCTGCGCTTGCAGCAGATCATCCACGGGGAACGGGAGGAATTGAAAAAACGTCTGGCGGACGTGAACCGGAGTATCTTCAAGGTAGATGCCGAGTTGAAGGAGCTGAAGGAGGCCAACCGGAAAGCGTTGGAGAACCGGGAGGAATATCACCGCTCTACCCTGTTGGACTGGTTTACCTCTAGGGAATCCATTTTCTCTTCCATGAACCGTACCGATACGGATGGCGATTGCCGTTCCTTGGTACGGGAGATCACGATCCGCGTCAGCGAGCAATCCCAGAAGCTTTCCGAGCTGCGCAAGGAGATAACCGCCTACACCGGCAATTTCTCCGAGGATAATGTGTTCGCCTTCAAGACGAGCTTCTCGGATGATAAAGAGTATATGGATTTCGCTTGCGACTTGAAGGAGTTTATCGACGAGGATAAGGTCTCGGAATACCAATCGCGTATCAATACCCGCAACTCCGATATCTTCCGGCAGATTACGGCGGACACGAAAAGCATGGTCTCTCAGGAAGGCAATATCCGTGGCGTGGTGGATCAGATCAACGCCGATTTCAAGGAGAAGAACTTCGTGGGGATTATCCAGTGTATCGAGATGCGTATTGATCCGAGCCAGAACAAGATCGTCAATCTGTTGAAGGAGATCAAGCGATTCAACGAGGAATATAGCTGGGATTTGGGGCAGAACCTCTTCGCTTCCTCAGCCGACGATACGGCTACCCGGGAGAAGGCGACGACGTTGCTACGTGAGTTGATCAAGTCGATGGACGCTTATTCCGGCAACTTGATCCGCTTGGCGGACTTCTTCGACCTTAAATTCCGGGTGATCGAGAACCGGAATGATACGGGCTTCGTTGAACGTCTTACGAACGTAGGCTCCGAGGGTACGGATATCTTGGTCAAATCCATGGTGAATATCATGTTGCTGAACGTGTTCAAGCGGAACGCCTCCACGGTATTCTCCGATTTCAGGCTCCATTGCATGATGGATGAGATCGGGAAGCTGCACCCGAATAACGTGGCGGGGATCTTGAAATTTGCCAACGACCGGGATATTCTCTTGATCAATGGTTCGCCGACCGAGCAGGATGCCCTGTCCTATAAGCACATCTATAAACTGGAGAAGGATACGGATAGCTTCACCCGGATTCGCAGGGTGATTACGCAGTTCGATTAGTTACGATCTATGTTAGGGCCTCGGTTAATACGGGTGAGAGACGAGGCTCTCTCATAGGTCATAGATTAGGCTCTCTTATGGGGGTAGGTGTCTCGTCTATGGCCCATAAGAGAGCCTCGTCTATGACTATACCATTGAAAAAATGTTAAAGCCCTGCGATCTCATCCAGCCAAAGCGTAGCCATCGCGTCGCTCGGCATTCGCCAGTCTCCGCGGGGGGAGAGGCTGATGGAGCCCACTTTCGGGCCGTCCGGCAGGCAACTGCGCTTGAACTGTTGCTGGAAGAAGCGGCGGAAGAAGGTATGGAGCCATTTCTTGAGGGTGGCATCGTCGTAGGTTTCCCCGAATGCCCGCTTCGCCAAGAAATAAATCTTCGCGGGTGAGGCTCCGAAGCGTAAGAAGTGATAGAGGAAGAAATCGTGCAGCTCGTACGGGCCTACCAAATCCTCTGTCTTCTGCTTGATATTCCCATGCTCGTCGGCGGGAATCAATTCCGGGCTGATCGGAGTGTCTACTATATCTAATAACGTGGCGCGGGAAGCCTCGTCTACCTTGTTATTGGCCACCCATTCCACCAGATATTTAACCAATGTCTTGGGAATGCTACCGTTGACGCCGTACATAGACATATGGTCGCCATTGTAAGTAGCCCAGCCCAAGGCAAGCTCCGAGAGGTCTCCCGTACCGATCACGAGGCCGTTCGCTTGGTTCGCCACGTCCATAAGAAGTTGGGTACGCTCACGGGCTTGGCTGTTCTCGTACGTCACGTCATGTACATGGATGTCGTGATTGATATCCTTGAAGTGTTGGATGCAAGCGTCCTTGATGGAGATCTCCCGGAGGGTCACGCCAAGGGAGCGTATCAAGTCGCAGGCATTGGTATAGGTACGATCCGTCGTTCCGAAGCCGGGCATGGTGATGCCGATGATCTTATCCCGTGGGATCTTCAAGGCATCGAAGGTCATGACGGTGACCAGTAGGGCCAAGGTGGAATCCAGTCCCCCAGAGATGCCTACGACGGCGGTTTGGGCGTGGGCGTGGAGGATGCGCTTGGCGAGTCCCGCTACCTGTATATGGAATATTTCCTCGCAACGTTCTTTCAAGGCATCGCCGGAAGGGGTAAAGGGATGCGGGTCGATTGCCCGGGTCAAATCCAGTGTCCGGTTGGGAAGGCTGAATGAGACTACGGTGCCGTTATCCATGTTATGGTTGAGATAACCCTGCATGAAACTGGTGTTGATCCGTCGGTCGTTCTGTAAGTTCTGGATATCGATCTCGCTGATAACGAGTTGCTCCTCCATGGAGAAACGCTCGGATTCCCTTAATAACGTGCCGTTCTCCGCTATGATACCGTTTCCCGCGAATACGAGGTCGGTACTGGATTCTCCGAAACCGGCGGAAGCGTAGACGTATCCGGCGATACAACGTGCGGATTGCTGGCAGATCAAGGATCGTAAGTAAGCATGCTTACCGATCAACTCGTTGCTGGCGGATAGATTGAATATCAAGTTCGCCCCCTGCATGGCTAGCTCGGAGCTGGGAGGGATGGGAACCCAAAGATCCTCGCAGATCTCGATACCCACACGTACCTCATCGTACTCGAAGATCAGGTAGCAATCCAGCGGCACTTCCCGGTTACCGATCGTGATCATGGATTGCTGTAGGTGTGAAGAGGCCGTGAACCAACGCTCTTCTTGGAACTCCTTGTAGCTGGGCAGGTAACTTTTGGGCACTACCCCCAATATCTCGCCCCGTTGGAAAGCGACGGCGGCGTTTATCAGTTGGCTCCCGCTGACAAGCGGGCAACCTACGATCGTTAGTAAATCCAGATCGGCGGTGTTGTTCACTAAATCCAGCAAGGCTTTCTCGGCGTTCCTGAGTAAGGTCTCTTGCGAGAACAAATCCATGCAAGTATAAGACGTAACCGATAATTCGGGGAAGGCGATGATCTGGACCTCTTTTTGGGACGCTTGGCGCATCAATCCCTCAATCTGTTGAATATTATAAAAGCAGTTAGCCACTTTAACCTGTGGTACGGCTGCCGCTACTTTGACGAATCCGTAATTCATATTTGTTATTGTTTATCTGATAGATGTTCTTAATTTATCGGGGTTTTGACGACAATCCCACAACAATACGATACGTATGGAACGTTTTCCTTCTTGGGTATATATAAGTTTATGATGTCCCTCGATCAAGGAGCGATATTCCTTGTCTCTATCGGCGAAAGTCTCTTCTATAGTACCAATAAGAGGATTGTTCTTGATCCGGATACAATTCTTCTCTAACTTATCGATAAAGTTGAGAGCAGCTTGTTTCCCAAAATGCTTTAAACCGTAGGCTATGGCTAAATCAGCTTGTCTTTTCGCACGGGGTGCCCAGATTACTTTAGCTTGTTTCTCCATGTCTCAAAGAATTGGTGCATATCATCCTCATTGATGCCTTTACCTTCTTCTAGCTCCTGTTCGGCTATATCTATTTCCCTATTGGCTTCTTTCAAACTGAATGAAATGGGAGATGCTGCATTCGCCTTGGACATAATTCGTTTCATATATTTCTCGATCTTTAGGACCGTTTCCATATCGTCTATTTTATTGAGATACCTCTCGATAAAGCTTTCTCTCCATTGTTGTAACTCTATTGTCGTCATATCAATTTCCCTCCTATATATTTATGCCCCAAAGGTATGTATTTTGTATGGGATAAAAAAGAAGGAGAGGCATACTTCGCAGCATCCTCCCCTTGTAAACACAAAACAATCAACAAAAAACTACTGTCTGAATAAGACTATCTGATGAATAAAAGCTCACGGTATTTCGGCAAGGTCCATATCTGGTCATCGACAACCAGTTCCAACTTGTCGATATGGTAACGGATGGCTTCCATCATCGGGACGATCCGGTCGTGGTAAGCGATCGCCTTCTCCCGCTCGCTCTCGATCTTGTTGGCTATCTTGCGGGCGTTGACCATCTCGTCCACTTTTTCCTTGATGAAGATCGTGCGGTTCGCTATATCCTCGATGATCTCCATGTTCTTGGAGGATAGATGGGCGGCTTTATCTGCGGGGAATAATTCACGCATCTTATATACGTTGTCGATCAAGGAAGACTGGTATTTGATGGCCATCGGGATGATATGGTTCATCGTTAGGTCGCCTAATACACGTGCCTCGATCTGGATCTTCTTCGTGTACATCTCCCATTTGACCTCGTTGCGGGCTTCCAGCTCCTTGCGGGTCATGACTCCTGTGGATTCGAACATGCGGACACTGCTATCTTTCAGATAAGCGTCGAAGATCAAAGGCACGCTGGTCTCGCAATCCAAGCCCCGGCGTACGGCCTCGGCCTTCCATTCCTCGCTGTAGCCATTGCCGTCGAAATGGATCGCCTTGCATTCCTTGATATCCTTGCGGATTATCTCGATGATAGCGGCGAACTTATCCTTTCCGGTGGCTATCTTAGCGTCTACCTCGGCCTTGAACTGCCTCAACTGATCCGCTACGGTGGCGTTCAATACCAGCATGGCGGCGGCGCAGTTCGCGGAGGAACCTACGGCACGGAACTCGAAACGATTACCGGTGAAGGCGAAAGGGGAGGTACGGTTACGATCCGTGTTATCGATCAATAACTCGGGGATACGGGCGATATCGAGTTTCATGCCTTGTTTTCCCGCTAGGTTGAAATCCTCCGTGTCGCTGTTCTCCAGATGCTCCAATACCTTGGATAATTGTGCTCCTAAGAAGCTGGAGATGATTGCTGGAGGAGCCTCGTTCGCTCCCAGACGATGGGCGTTGGTTGCGCTGGAGATGCTGGCCTTCAGCAATGCGTTATGGGTGTACACGGCTTTCAGTACGTTGACCACGAAGGTGACGAAGCGCAGGTTGTCTTCCGGCGTCTTACCCGATCCCATCAAAAGGATTCCGGTATCGGTTCCCAGCGACCAGTTATTGTGCTTGCCGGAACCGTTCACGCCTTTGAACGGTTTCTCGTGCAACAGGACACGGAACCCATGTTTGCGGGAGATCTTGCGCATCAGGGCCATGATCAGTAAGTTATGGTCATTGGCGAGGTTGCATTCCTCGAAAATGGGAGCCAGCTCGAATTGGTTCGGGGCGACCTCGTTATGGCGGGTCTTTACGGGAATGCCGAGCCTCAATGCCTCTACCTCGAGGTCTTTCATGAATTCCATGACACGGGTGGGGATGGCGCCGAAGTAATGATCCTCCAACTGCTGGTTCTTGGAGCTTTCATGTCCCATCAAGGTTCGGCCGGTCATCAACAGATCGGGACGTGCGGCGTACAGGCCCTCGTCTACTAGGAAGTATTCCTGTTCCCAGCCGAGGTAGGCGTATACTTTCTTCACGGCCGGGTTGAAATAGTGACAGACATCGACTGCCGCTTTGTTTACGGCTTCCAAGGCTTTTAGCAGGGGAGCTTTGTAGTCGAGGGACTCGCCCGTGTAAGCGATGAAGATCGTCGGGATGCAGAGGGTGTCGCCTACGATAAAAGCGGGGGAGGAAGGATCCCAAGCCGAGTAGCCACGGGCCTCGAACGTATTGCGGATACCGCCGTTCGGGAAACTGGAGGCGTCCGGCTCTTGCTGGATCAGTAGTTTCCCCTCGAACTCCTCAAGTACGCCGCCTTTGCCATCATGCTCGATGAAAGCGTCGTGCTTCTCGGCGGTACCTTCCGTCAAGGGATGGAACCAGTGGGTGTAGTGGGTAGCGCCTTTTTCCATCGCCCATTTCTTCATGCCGGAGGCCACGGCGTTCGCTGTCTCACGGTCTAGCGGGGTACCGTTGTCGATGGAGTCCACCAGTCTCTCGTACGCTCTCTCTGGAAGATATTTGAACATCTTCTCACGGTTGAATACTAACTCACCGTAATACTCGGAAGGTCTCTCGGCGGGAGTGGTTAGCTCGGTCGCTTTCTTCTCGAACGCCGATTCTACGACTCTAAATCTTAACTTTGACATAATACCTGATGATTATTGTTGTTTATAGTAAATGACTTATCTTAGCCACTTCCTCAGCCTAGCCATGGCCTCTAGGGTGTCATCCCTATCGCCGAAAGCGGTGAGGCGTAGATAACCTTCCCCGCTCGGTCCGAATCCCACTCCGGGGGTTCCGACTATCTTGACTTCATAAAGCAGTTTGTCAAAGAATTTCCATGAGGAGAGGCTGTCCGGGGTCTTTAGCCAGAGGTATGGGGCGTTATCGCCTCCGTACACCGTAAGACCGCAGTTTTGCAGACCCTCTTTCATGATCTTCGCGTTGGTCATATAATAATTGATAGTAGCTGTTACTTGCAGTTTCCCGGCGGTGGAATAAACCGCTTCCGCACCCCGTTGGGTTATGTAACTGGTTCCGTTGAATTTCGTGCATTGGCGACGGTTCCATAATTTGTTCAACTGTACCCGTTGCCCGTCCAGCGTGAAGGCGTTCAGCTCCTTCGGAACGACCGTGTATCCGCAACGTATCCCCGTGAACCCGGCGGTTTTAGAGAAGCTCCGGAATTCGATGGCTACCTTCTTCGCTCCTTTGATCTCGTAGATAGAGTGGGGGATATTCGGGTCCTGTATATAAGCTTCGTAAGCGGAGTCGTACATGATAAGCACGTCGTTGGCAAGGGCATAGTTTACCCATTTCTTCAATTCGTCCTTTGTCAAGGTCGTTCCGGTCGGGTTATTGGGATAGCAGAGGTAAAGGATGTCCACCCTGCGACTGGGCAGATCCGGTACGAAGTTGTTTTCCTCCGTGCAAGGGATGTATACGACATCGCTCCATTTCCCGTTTTCCAATACCCCGGTGCGTCCGCTCATTACGTTCGAGTCGATGTAGGCCGGATATACGGGGTCTGTCACCCCGATACTATTGTCGTGGCGGAGCATGTCACCTATATTTCCACAATCGCTTTTCGCTCCGTCGCTGATGAATACCTCGCTCGGTTCGATAAAGACTCCCCGGCTGGCATAATCGTTCTTGATGATAGCGTCGATTAGGAAAGGATATCCCTGCTCGGGGCCATATCCGTGGAATGTATCCTTGCTCGCCATTTCTTCCACGGCTTTATGCATCGCCTCAATAACGGCGGGGGCAAGTGGTTGCGTAACATCACCAATACCCATTCGAATGATCTTATCTTTGGGATGGGTAACCTTGAAGCTGTTTACCTTTTTCGCGATGTCGGAGAAAAGGTAATTGTTCTGTAGTTTCAGGAAATGTTCATTAATTAGTGCCATACTCAGTTCTTTTGTTTTTATGTTGTTGTTTTTGTTGTTTTGTCTTGTTCCCCGTGTCAGACTTTGATGAATCCCTCGAACACGTTGACCGCTCCGCCGGTCATAAAGACCTTACCGCTTCGCTCGTCCCACTCGATGGTTAAAGGGCCCCCATCCATGATGACCTTCGTCTTTCGCTTTGTCTTCCCACGTACGACCCCGGCCACGGCGGTGGCGCAAGCTCCGGTTCCGCAGGCTTGTGTGATGCCGGAACCTCGTTCCCACACCCTCATCCGTACCTCGTCCGGCTTTAGCACCTGCACGAACTCCACGTTTGTCCGGTCCGGAAAAAGCGGGAGGCATTCCAGTAACGGGCCTACGCTTGCCAGACCGACCTGGTCCATCTCGTCCACGAAGATAACCAAGTGAGGATTTCCCATAGAGATGACGGTGCCGGTGTAAATTTCTCCTCCAGCCTCAACCTCCAAGGCCATCTCGCCTACGGCAGGCATTCCCATATCTACCGTGACCTCGGTGACCTCTTCACGCTCTATTTTCAATTGTAGCTCTTTGATACCTGATAAGGTCTCTAAGGTGACCTTGTTCTTTTGCGTTAGGCCGGCCTCATAGACATATTTGCCAATACATCTGGATGCGTTTCCGCACATCATCGCCTCGGAGCCGTCCGCATTATAGATATGCATGCTGAAATCGGCGATGTCTGAAGAACCTATCAAGACCAAACCATCAGATCCTATGCCTGTGTGCGGCTTGCTCCATGCGATAGATAATTCCTCGGGATTGTCTATCGGATAGACCATCGTGTTTACATAGATGTAATCATTTCCGGCACCGTGCATCTTTGTGAATCTGATTGATTTTGTCATTTTGATGATATTATTCTTTATATTATTTCTTTTTGTTTTATTGTAATGCAAATATATAACGTTTTGATAAGTATATAACAGGTGAGAGGCTCGAATGTTTTATAAATATGAGGTTTGTAATAGATTGAAGTTATAATATATGCTTTTAGTTATAAATGATAATTAGAAGTGTGTGTTTTGGTTTTATATCGTAATATATGCTTTGTGAATATGGGTTGCTGTAACTGTAAGTAAAAAAGCTATATATCTATCTATTTGCTTAAAATAAGTCTGTTTGTCTGACGAGCCTCTTTTTCAAGAAGCCTTAACTAGGGATAGATAATGGGTGAAAATACGTATTTAACCACTGATTTCTACGTAAAAGGTCATGTTTTGTCACACGAAAGGTTGCGTTGGGCGACGCAAGTAGTGGCGTTAGCCAACGCAATAGGTCGCATAAGGCGATACATATAGTTGCGTCGGGCGATACAACCGTATGAAATGCCTCTTTTATCCGTATAAAAAACATGTTTTGACCCGTATAAATGTGAACTAGCATGAATTATTTCTCTAGAACAAAAGGTCGTATTTGTAATATATTACTAAACAATCATTTGCTAATATTTTTTCTCATATTTAGGGACGAGAAGTACATCAGGCCAGAAAAATCAACTCTCCGGGAGTTTGGTTTACAAATTGACAAAAAGAAAGGAGCTACTCGGTTTTGTTTCCGGATAGCTCCTTTTATCAGATTAACTAATTATCTAGATAATTTATTTTACGAACTTAACAGTTGTCTTATGAGCAGATCTCAAGAGCTTAGACTGATCGATTGAGATCATATAAATACCGTTCGGCATATTCGGAGTACTGATGTATTGCTCATCGCTAGTGATGATACCCGTAGAAACAACTCTACCTACCATATTAACGATTACATAATTACCCTTACCATTCTTTACATAAAGACCGCTAGCGTTTGTAGATACCGTAACCTCTTGAACCTCGTCACTGATAGTCTCGTTATCGGTGATGATACCCATAGCGTCAGATGTAATATATAATGTCGCCATGCGGACATTTTCTTTAACGCCATCGCCATTAGGATCAACAGCAGGACTAAAGTCTACCGTAATCTTAGTATCATTTGTAGGAGCCGTAGCCTTGATATTCATGACTTTTTCTTTACTGCTTCCTTTCAAGAAGTTGACATCTACGATCATCTTTGTATCTTTTAAGCTCGTAGCTTCAACTTTTGTCGTTGCGTCGATTTCCATTACACGAATAACCTCATCTTTTTTAGCTTCGTAAATAGAATCGATTGTAATAGTGTAATTGGTTTCTGCGCTTGCTTTAAGATTACTAACGACACCATTAACAAGAGAGGACATAATAGAATTGATTGCTGTGCTCATTGTTGCTGGCATTGTAACGATCTGTTTAGACATTGGAGTCCAAGCTGTATTTACGTCAGCACGTACTGAATCTGTTGTCGTTAAAACTAGATTTGCTCCAGATACGCCAATTGTCGGAGTCAACTTCTTGTATCCTTTGATTTTGCTAGATGCGGCATCATATGAAGTCAAGACAATAGAATCAGCAGGCATTCCTGTAGTTGATTTCAAGTTTGCATATACGACAGCGTCACCCATTGGCAATTTTGCGTTAGGTGCTTGTAGAGGTTTACCGAATAAGCTAGCCTTGATAGTACTTTCTGTCATCAACTTTGTCATATCAAGAGATATTTGGAAGTTCGGGACTTGAGCTAACGTTGCTGCTAGACTACGTAAATTATCTTCTAAAGTAATCGTATAATCAATCGTACCAGAGCTATTTGCTGTTTCTGTTAGGCTTATCAATTTTCCATCTTTAAGCGGGAAATTAGGGATCATGCTACCCACGGTACCTAACCAACCTAATTTCAATTCTACGGATAAGCTGTTGAAAGGAAGAATGGTTCCTTTGTTCCCGGTCTTGATTAATACCGATAATAAATTTGTGGGTTTACCCGTTTCTGCGTCAACTAAAGCAGCTGCGGATACATCAATTTTCTCTGGTAAATCAATTTTTACGGATTGTCCGTTAAGTGAAACGTTATATTCTTTATAATCACTGAATGTCAGTTTTACGTCATTAACGATCCCTGCGATGAAATCACCCATTCCCGGTGCTATCGCAGAAAAATCCATAGAACTAAGATCCAATTTTAAACTATCAGGAGTAACCGAGATTGGATTTAATTGATCTGCACGTAGGCTTGATACTTGAGGCAAAAATAAAGGGGAATTAATTATGCTTTCGATATTAGGATTTGTGAGAGACATGAAATCAACTCCACTAATTTGCTTTACTTGATCAAAAACGGCAGGAACAATAACTTTAACAACAGCAGCCTTTTCTTTATCTGTTAATTGTTTTTGTTGTTGTGCCATCACTGGGGTGGTAGCCATGAATGTAGCGGCTGCCAAACTAATGCATGTAAAGATTTTCTTCATATAAATTTGTTTTAAAGTGTTTTATGACTCTAGCTGGCAAAGTTATTATAAAAATTAAATGCACCAGCGTTTATTATTCATAAAAGTTGGTGCATTTTGCTACTAAAGAAAAGAAATATTCGTCAATAAGCGGATTCATGTACGTCTTTTATGGCCCTGCCGCTTGGCTCGTTCATGTTTTTGAAAGCCGAGTCCCAAGCTAAAGCCTCTGCGGTAGAACACGCTACGCTAGGAATGGAAGGTACGCTTCTCGCCGCGCTTTCGCTGGGGAAATGCTCTTCAAAGATGGAGCGGTAATAATACTCTTCCTTGTTTTGGGGCGGATTGATCGGGAATCGTTTGGCGGCATTCGCCATCTCTTTATCAGTGACCGACTCGGAGGTTATTTTCTTTAATGTATCGATCCAGCCATAGCCTACCCCATCCGAGAATTGCTCTTTTTGCCGCCAAGCGATCTCCTTGGGCAAGCTGTCGGAAAATGCTTCTCGAAGTATCTTCTTCTCGATGATCGTACCCGGGCACATCTTTGCCACCGGATTCAGACGCATGGCCACATCAAGAAACTCTTTATCCAAGAACGGCACTCGTCCTTCTACGCCCCATGCGCAAAGGCTTTTGTTCGCGCGCAAGCAATCATATAAATACAATTTGCTTAATTTACGCAGGGTCTCTTCATGGAAAGCCTGTGCATTCGGGGCCTTATGGAAATATAAATATCCCCCGAATACCTCGTCCGCCCCCTCGCCGCTTAGTACCATCTTGATACCCATGCTCCGGATCACACGGGCCAATAAATACATGGGGGTGGAGGCTCGGACGGTAGTGACATCATAGGTCTCTATATGATAAATGACATCTCGTAAAGCGTCCAATCCTTCTTGTATCGTATAATGGATCTCATGATGAACCGTACCGATCGCATCCGCTACTTTACGGGCGGCGATCAAGTCCGGGGCATCTTTCAATCCGATGGCGAACGAGTGGAGTTGAGGCCACCATGCGTCCGCTTTCCCATTGGTCTCGATGCGTTTCGCCGCGTATTTCTTGGCAATAGCGGAGGTGATGGAGGAATCCAAACCTCCGGATAGAAGGACGCCGTAAGGGACATCGCTCATCAGTTGGCGTTTGACGGCGGCTTCCAGCGCATCGTGAAGTTGTTGTACGTCGGTAGGATTATCTTTCACGTTGGCGTAATCCATCCAGTCACGGGTGTACCATCTCGTGAGTTTCCGGTCTTCGCTATAGAAATAATGACCGGGGAGGAACGGTTCGTAATGAGTGGCGAAGCCTTCAAGCCCTTTTAACTCGGAAGATACCATCAAGTGCCCCTCGTCATCGTATCCGATGTAGAGCGGGATCACGCCGATCGGGTCACGGGCGATCAAGTAAACCTCTTTCTCCTCGTCATAGAGAGCGAAGGCGAAAATACCATTGAGATCCTCGATGAAATCAATCCCTTTCTTCTTGTATAAGGCGAGGATCACCTCGCAATCGGAGCCGGTTTGGAACTCGTAATCGCCTTTTAACCGTTCTCGT
Source organism: Parabacteroides sp. AF27-14 (assembly GCF_003635425.1). Classification (NCBI taxonomy): domain Bacteria; kingdom Pseudomonadati; phylum Bacteroidota; class Bacteroidia; order Bacteroidales; family Tannerellaceae; genus Parabacteroides; species Parabacteroides sp. AF27-14. The sequence continues at coordinate 101,951 of NZ_QTLZ01000001.1, read as the reverse complement.
AATTCCTGATGGTTGTAGATCTCTCCGTTGACGCAGAGGATGAGTTTCCCGTCGGGGCTGACCAAAGGTTGTCCTCCGGAGGCGGGGTCTACGATGGAAAGGCGTTCATGGGCTAAGATAGCGGTTTTGCCTTGGTAGATACCACTCCAGTCCGGCCCCCGGTGACGGATTCGTTTACTCATTAATAACGCTTGTTTACGCAGGGCTTGCGCTCTGTCGTGTATATTGAATATCGCTGTTATACCACACATGATAATTGAAAATTGAGAGTTGAAAATTAGTTGGTTTGTAAGAAACGGTCGATGGATCGGGCGACATTACGGCCGGAGGCCATCGCTTTTACGACTAGGCTCGCTCCGCTGACAGCGTCTCCGCAGGCGAATAGGTTGCTGTTGGCGGTATATCCGGCGTTGTCTACGGCGATGTTATCGCGGTTGTCGGTAGCCAATCGCAGTTCTTTGATCAATCCTTCTTGCTCCGGATGCAGGAAGCCCATGGCGAGGAAAACCAGATCGGCCTCGATGATCTCTTTCTTGCCGGTCTGTCTCATTTGCGGACGGCCTCCGTCTGGGGAGGGAGCCCATTCGACTTCTTCTACCTCAACCCCTATCAGGTTGTTTTTCTCTCCGATAAAACGGTTAGAGGCTAGGTTCCACCGGCGGATACAACCTTCCTCATGGCTGCTGCTGGTTTTCAGTACTTGGGGATACATGGGCCAAGGTGTCGCCGGATTCTGTCCGACGGGTGGCTGGGGCATGATCTCGATCTGGGTGACACAGGCCGCCCCATGACGGTTCGCTGTCCCTACGCAATCGCTACCCGTATCGCCTCCGCCAATCACTAAGACTTTCTTGCCCTTACAATTGATCTGGCTTTTGGGAGGGATCGGGATGCCTTCTAAGATCCGGTTCTGCTGGCTTAATAACTCCAAGGCGAAATGTACGCCTCTTAAATGACGTCCCTCGATAGATAGATCCCGGGGAACCTCGGCGCCGATCGCTACGCAAACAGCGTCGAAATCTTTCACTACATCTTTCGCTAATATCTCTTTGCCGACCATCGTGTTTACACGGAAAAGAATCCCTTCTTGCTCCATGATGCGGATACGGCGATCGATAATGTGCTTGCCTAGCTTGAAATTGGGGATGCCGAAACGTAGCAAGCCGCCCGGTAACTCATCTTTCTCGAATACGGTGACTTCATATCCTTTTCGGTTCAATTGGTTCGCTACGGTCAATCCGGCGGGACCGCTACCGATCACGGCTACCTTTTTCCCGTTGCGTACCGGTTGGATAGGCTGTACGTATCCTTCCCGGAAAGCGGCTTCCACGATAGCCGCCTCGTTCTCACGGATCGTGACAGGTTCGTCGCAGCTAAGTTTCAGTACGCAGCTTTTCTCGCAGAGGGCGGGGCAGACACGTCCCGTGAACTCCGGGAAATCGTCGGTCTGCTCTAATACGTGATATGCCTCTTTGTAACGGCCTTTGTATAACAAATCTTGCCATTCGGGTTGCTTGTTACCCAGCGGGCAGGCCCAGTGGCAGAAGGGTACGCCACAATCCATGCAGCGGGAGGCCTGCGTACGGCGGTCGCCGCTGTTCAAGGTCTGTTCTACCTCGCTGAAATCATCTATACGTTCGTGGACGGGACGATAGCCCGCCTCTTGTCTATGTATCGTTAGAAATGCTCTTGGGTTTCCCATAGTTCTCTTGTTTTTGTGTAAATATTTAGTAGTCTTTCTGCATCTCCGCAATCTTGCGTTGGAGTTTGCGCATCTGTTCCTCTTGGAGTACTTTCTTGTATTCGATCGGGACGATCTGGATGAACTCATCCACGTACTTGTTCCAGTTATCGAGCATCAATCCGGCCAGATGGCTGCCGGTATGATGATAATGCTTGCGGATCAATTCATGAAGTTCCTTTCGTGAGGTGCTATCCTTGATCAAGGAAAGCTCTACCATTTCCATGTTACAATAGTAATCGAAATCACCATTCTTGTTCCACACGTAAGCGACACCACCACTCATTCCGGCGGCGAAGTTCCGGCCTGTATTGCCTAAGACGACAACCCGGCCTCCGGTCATGTACTCGCAACAATGGTCGCCTACACCTTCCACGACAGCGATCGCCCCGGAGTTTCGCACGCAGAAACGCTCTCCGACCCGGCCGTTGATATAGACCTCACCACTGGTAGCCCCATATAATAAGGTATTACCGGCTATCGTATTGTCTTCCGCTATAAAGGTGGAGCGTACCGGAGGCATTAAGCAGATGTGTCCGCCACTCAATCCTTTTCCGAGATAGTCGTTCGCCTCGCCTTCCAACCGGAAATGTACGCCGTGAGCCAGAAAGGCCCCGAAGCTCTGGCCTGCCGCCCCCTTGAACTTGATATGCAGGGTGTTCTCCGGTAACCCGATGTTCCCGTACCGCTTGGCGATCTCTCCGGAAAGCATGGCTCCTACGGAACGATCGGTGTTGGCTATCGCATAATCCAACGATACTTCCTGTCCGGATTCGATGGCGGCCTTTGCGTGACGGATGATATCCACATCTTTCACGTTGTCGATCGCATGGAGTTGACGGGTGACTTGATGGATGGTCTGCGTGGCGGCTTGTTCCGGTAGATGGATCAAGCGGCTGAGATCCAATAGGTCATGTTTCTCGATATGATCGGAAGGTTTACGCATGAGTAAGTCCGTACGGCCAATGATATCGTCTAGTTTCGTATAGCCTAGCTCTGCCAGATATTCCCGAACTTCACGGGCGAGGAAGGTGAAGAAATTCACCAAATATTCGTGTCGACCATGAAAGCGTTTACGTAATTCCTCATCTTGGGTAGCGACACCTACCGGACACGTGTTCATATGGCATTTACGCATCATCACACAACCTAAAACGATCAAGGCGGAGGTGGCGAATCCAAACTCCTCGGCACCCAGCATCGCCATCAATACGATATCCCGTCCGGTTTTCAACTGTCCGTCTGTTTGCAAGCGGACTTGCCCCCGGAGGCCGTTCATCACGAGCGTCTGTTGAGTCTCGGATAGTCCTAGCTCAGGTGGGATTCCGGCGTAACGGATAGAGCTTATCGGGGAAGCCCCCGTTCCTCCTTCCGCCCCGGAGATCACGATCCGGTCCGCTTTTGCTTTGGCTACACCGGCGGCGATGGTTCCCACGCCACTCTCGGATACGAGTTTCACACTGATCTCGGCTTGAGGGTTCACGTTCTTCAGATCGAAGATCAATTGCGCCAAGTCCTCGATCGAGTAAATATCGTGGTGAGGTGGGGGAGAGATCAGAGAGATACATGGGATCGAGTGACGGGTTCTCGCTATGATATCGTTCACCTTATAGCCGGGAAGCTGTCCTCCTTCGCCCGGTTTCGCTCCTTGGGCGACCTTGATCTGGATCTCGTCGGCGTTTACCAGATATTCCGTGGTCACGCCGAAGCGTCCGGAGGCTACTTGCTTGATGGCGGAGCGGAGCGATAACCCGTCCTCACGGGGGATGAAACGAGCCGAGTCCTCACCACCCTCGCCCGTGTTACTGCGTCCGTGTATCTTGTTCATGGCTATAGCTATCGTCTCGTGCGCTTCCCGGCTGATAGAGCCGAAGCTCATCGCTCCCGTGACAAAGCGGCGCATGATCGCTTCTTCCGGCTCTACCTGCTCCAAGGGGATCGGGGTGCGTTGTTTGAAGGTCAGGAAGTCACGCAAGAATATGGGGCTTTCCTTCTCATCAACCACATGGGAATATTCCTTGAATTTCTTGTAGCTCCCCAAGCGGGTAGCCAGTTGAAGCATGGAAATGGTATCCGGGTTCCAAGCGTGTTTCTCGCCATCCTTGCGGAAGGAATAAATGCCTTTATGTTCCAATAAAGAATCCGTGGGGTGGGAGAATGTGTCATTGTGCATGGCGATCGCATCTGCCGCTATCTCTTCCAAGCGGATACCACCGATGTTGCTGGTGGTTCCCCCGAAGTAAGTATCTGCCAGATCCCGGCTTAGGCCGATCGCCTCGAAAAGCTTCGCTCCCCGGTAACTGCGGATCGTGCTGATCCCCATCTTGCTCATAATCTTGAATAAACCCTTGCAAATGGCTTTTACGTAATTCTTCTCGGCAGTCTCGTAATTCAATTGTATCTCTTGCCTGTCTACTAGATCATCCAAGATAGCGAAAGCCATATAGGGGTTGATGGCACTGGCCCCGTAGCCTAGTAAGAGGGCGGCGTGCATTACCTCACGCATCTCGCCGGTTTCCACTACCAGCGCTGTTTGCACCCTTTTCTGCACGGAGATCAGATGGTGATGCACGGCGCTTACCGCTAACAGGGAGGGGATCACCGCTTTTTTCTCATCTACGTTTCTATCGCTTAAAATGATGTAGTTAACGCCGTCGGTGACGGATTGCTCCGCTTGTTTACATAATTCGTCCAAGGCAGCTTTCAGTCCTGCGCATCCTTTCTCTGCGTTAAACAAAGTGGGGAGCTTAACACTTTTAAAGCCCTTATACCGGATGTTACACAGGAGATCCAGTTGCGTATTGGTCAAGATCGGATGGTTCAGCCGAACCATTTTACAGTGGCTCTCGGTTGGAACTAAGATATTGCTTCCCACCGCCCCGATATACTCGGTCAGGCTCATGACGAGTTCCTCGCGGATCGGGTCGATCGGCGGGTTGGTTACTTGGGCGAATTGTTGGCGGAAATAATTATAGAGGATTTGCGGACGGGCGGATAATATGGCCAGTGGCGTATCGTTGCCCATGGAGCCGACCGGTTCCGCCCCTCCCGTGCACATCGGTACGATGATACGTTCGATATCCTCACGGCTGTATCCGAACGTACGCAGTAGCTTGTCGTATCCCTCTACCTTATGAGGGATCTTACGGCCGGATTTCAACTCGTCCAATTCCACCCGGTTTTTCTCCAGCCAAGTACGGTAGGGCTGGGCGTTCGCCAGTTGTTCCTTCAGCTCGCTATCGTAATAAATCTCGCCTTTCTCGGTATCGATGAGTAAGATCTTTCCGGGTTGCAGACGGCCTTTTTCCTTGATCTCGTTAGGCTCGAAATCCATGACGCCGACTTCGGAGGCCACGACCATCATGTCATGTTTCGTGATCAGGTAACGGGCGGGGCGGAGACCGTTACGGTCTAGCATGCCTCCGGCGTAGCGTCCGTCGCTAAAGAGCAGGGCGGCAGGCCCGTCCCACGGTTCCATCAAGATGGAGTGATATTCGTAGAAAGCCTTTAGGTCTTCGGAGATCGGGTTCTTCTCGTTGAAACTCTCCGGTACCAGCATCGCCATGGCATGCGGCAGGCTCATCCCGGAGGCCACGAAGAATTCCAATACGTTATCCAGTGAGGCACTGTCACTCATGCCCGGCTGGATGATCGGGCGTATATCGTTGATATCCGGGATTCTGGGGGAGGAGAGTACGCTCTCCCGGGCCTCCATCCATCCCCGGTTGCCTCGTATCGTGTTGATTTCCCCGTTATGTGCCAGTAGGCGGAAAGGTTGCGCCAGACTCCAAGTGGGGAAGGTGTTGGTGCTGAAACGTGAGTGTACCAAGGCCAGTCCGCTAGTGAAATAAGGTTGCGTCAGGTCCGGAAAGTAATGGCGTAGCTGCATGGATTCCAGCATGCCTTTGTAAACGATGTTTTTGGTGGAAAGAGACGCTATATAGAAATCATCCTTGGCCGGAAGGTCGGTGGCCGATACCCTTTTCTCGACCCGCTTACGTATGAGGTATAGCTTTAGTTCCAGCTCTTGCTGATCGTTGCAGCCGATGATGAATATCTGCTTGATATCTGGTTCGGTCGCTTGTGCGTCCTTTCCCAAGATTTCCGTATGAACGGGAACTTTGCGTAAGTGCATCAAGGTTAATCCCTCTTTCTCGATCTCCTCGATGAGGATACTGAGGATACTCGCTTGCTGTTCCTCGTCTTTCGGGAGGAAGATTAGTCCGGTGCCATATTTGCCTTTCTCTGGAACCGGAATTCCTTGCAGGAGGATGAACTCATGCGGGATCTGTAATAGGATTCCCGCTCCGTCACCCGTTTTGTTATCGGCTCCCTCAGCGCCTCGATGCCTCATGTTCTCTAGTACCTTAAGGGCTGATTCGATGATGTCGTGCGATTTCTCGCCGTGGATATTTACTAACATTCCTACTCCACAAGCGTCATGTTCATAAGACGGGTCGTATAATCCTTGTCTGCTATTAAAATGATTTCTGTTTGTTTTCATTTATTGACCTTATGTTTGCGTATAAATGATTATTGCGTCAATTTATTTCGCAAATATAGGTATTAATGGCATAATGTAATTGCTTGTAGGAGCGAAAGAACGGAGAAAAGATAAGAATATCTTATCTGATGTTTCTATTTGTAAGTATTTATTGGGTTTATTCTTTTTATTTGAAAGATATTTGGCTGGTTAGTTTGCTAAATGAAAGATGAACTAAAAAAAGAAGCACCGTCACGTTTTGCGACAGTGCTTCTTTTTCTCCGGAAGCGCTGTCACGGATTGTGATGTCGCTTCCTATCTGTTTTATCTATCGGGATATTCTCGGATGAAATAGCGGGATAGGAATTTCCAATTATCTTGTATGATCGCCTTGCCACGTTCCGGGCTGGTAAGGCTTTTTGTTTGTGCGTCGGCCAACATGCCTCGGTCTACCAGCTCTTTCAGGAAGTAAACGCTGCAATGTTTCACGATGAAGAAAGAGAGCGCTTGCTTGGCGGCACGGTTGGCGTCGTAGAAGGGATTGTTCTCATCCTTGATCAACTCCACGTCACGGGTGATGACTTGGGCGCCTTCCTCGGGCGTGGCGTAGATCGCCAGCTTCTTGCCTTGCCAGTCCTCGGGAAGATGGAAGTTCTCGGCGGGGATAAGGCCGGAAGTCTCCGTGATAAATGTTTGTGCGTCTTCGGTCTTGTCGAAATAGAGAAGCAGTTTGCCACCTGCGGCTTTGCGGAAAGTCTCGTATTGTTGGCGGTTTTCCTCCAGCATATCGTCGGGCAGGGTAGCTACAGACTCGTCGGCGGTGTTCTGAAATACCGCATGGTCGGGATGCTCGGCGGGCAATATCTTTGCCAGCCATTGCGGGGAGGTCAGGCCTAGCAAGGAGGTCTTGCTGGTGTAGGCCATCATGCCGTGGCTGTTGACGAGCAGGTTGTTAAGCTGCTCTTGGTTGAGGTCGGGCTGCTCCTTCCAGCGGTCGTGGGCGAAGTCGCTCAGTTCCCGGGCCGACTCAGGCAGGATATAGGATTCGTAATGGAACCATTGCAATAGACGATCGTAATCCTCTTGCCGCTCGTAGCGGGTATCAAGGGCGAAAAGCTTGGCCATGCGGGTATTCTCCGGCGCCGTGGTCCACTCTTTGCAGAACAGGTCGTAGATAAGCATGCCGGTGGATTCGTTGGCAGGGTTGTCTGGACTGACGAAAGTGCCTTTACGATAGCCGTGATACTGCTGGGTATAATGCCAAAGGAGGAAGCGCACGTCCTCAAGGTTCACCTCATCGTCGTAATAATGATCGTCCGGAGTGTAGAAGGGAAGGTATTTGCCGTATAGCTCCTTATGGGTAAGGATGAAGGCACGCCAAATCCCCATGCCGGAGATCACATCCTCGAAGTAGGCGGCCATGCGGATACAGATCTGCTTTGTTTCCTCGCCCTCGAAGGAGTTTACCAACTCGGTCTTCTCCATGATATCGTAGATACGGTTCGCTATTCCGGTATAATAGGAATCCACGGGAGTGCTTTGTTTATAGGGATGCAACTGCAACCAGTCTTTCGGAAAAATTTTAATGTTCTTCATGTTATTAAATGTCTTTATGCATTCAGGAGTGCAAATGTAGTAAAAATACGTTAGCTATGTCAAACGATAAGGAAAAGTTGCGGTCTTAAAAATGTAACATTTGTAGTCTTTATTGTTATCGGATCTAAACATCTTTGAAATATCGCCCCCGTACTTTCGCGTCGAAATCAAAGATGAAATAATAAGTAGTAAGATAATGGGAAAGAGTTTAAGGGGCAAAAGATTGAAAAGGTTAGGGCTTTTCTGGATGGGAGTTTTCCTGTCATTCTCTCTATGGGCACAAACAGGGGTTATCTGCGGGACGGTTACGGACGCTAAGATGAAAGAACCGTTGATCGGCGCCTCGGTCGTGATCGAGGGGACTACGGTTGGCGCTATCACGGATATAGACGGTAATTTTCGTATCGAGAACGTGAAGCCGGGTACTTATACGGTAGCCGCCTCTTACGTGTCGTACCAAACGCAAACGGTAAAGGATGTTCCGGTAGTCGCACGCCAAGAGGCGGTGTTGAATATCGAGCTTTCCGACGCTAACCTCCAATTACAGAATGTGGTCGTAGTGGCCCAACGGAAATTGGGAACCGAGATGGCCGTATTAAATACCGTACGCAAGAGCCTTCCGGTCGTGAATGGTATCTCCGCCCAGCAAATCAGTAAAACACAGGATAGCGATGCCGCCGAGGTACTACGCCGTATCCCGGGAATCACCATCGTGGACGACCGTTTCATCGTGGTCCGGGGTCTGGCGCAACGTTATAATAATGTATGGCTGAACAATGCCACGACTCCTTCCAGCGAGACGGATAGTCGTGCTTTCTCATTCGACGTGCTGCCCTCTTCCTTGATCGATAATATGATGATCTATAAAAGCCCCTCGGCGGAATTGCCGGCGGATTTCTCCGGAGGTTTCGTGCGGGTGCTGACAAAGAATATTCCCGAGGGTAATACGCTCAACGTCTCCTATCAAGTCGGGTTTAATACAAACTCCGCTTTCCGAGATTTCCAACTGACGAAAGGTTCCGCCTTGGATTATCTGGGCTTTGGCGCTGGCTCCCGAATGTTACCCTCGAACGCCCCATCTCATTTGAACGACATATCGGCAGCGGATGCGGCGGCGTTTACGAAGCGGGCGAATACGGGATGGAACGTGTGTCATTTCACGGCGATGCCGGAACAGAAACTGACGTTCACGATGAATCGTACCTTTGATATCGGTGACATGAAGATCGGTAATATCACCAGTGTGAACTATAGCACGGGCTATGATTATTACGAGATGAAAAACAACAACTACCTCTCGTACGACATGGCCAAGGATCAATCCTCATACCGTTACCGCTACAATGATGTACAATATAAGAATACGACAAAACTAGGAGCCTTGTTCAACTGGTCATTGATGAAGGGAACGAGCAAATATGAGTTCAGGAATTTCTTCAACCAGCGTGGAACCTCTTCCTTATCGCAACGAGAGGGAACGGATTTTTACTCCGACCAAAATATCCGGAAATGGGAATCCCTTTATACCGGACGCACTACCTATTCCGGCCAGCTAAGCGGGGAGCATAAATTGAGAGAAGATATGAATAAACTGGATTGGACGTTAGGTTATGCTTTCGCCGCTTACAAGGAACCGGATCGCAAGGTGGTAAAATCTTTGGAGAGTACGACGGATGGTGACTCTCGTTATTACGTGTCCGACCCGACTCGTTATTATCAAGACTTGAAAGATAACAGCGCTTCCACCGCCTTGAATTACGAGCATAAGTTCGCCGTCTCGGAGATGTTTACCCCTGTCTTGAACACGGGGGTATATGGAGAGTTTAAGAAACGTAACTTTGATGCCCGTCGTTTTGTCTATAATATGTTGGGAAGTGGTTATGACCGTTTTGCCGAATGGGACTACAGCTCGGTCTTCTCGGACGCAAATATATCGACCGATCGTATCTATATGAAAGAGAGTACGAACAAGAGCGACTCTTATACTTCCGATAATCTGCTGGGTGCCGCTTACGTAGCCGCTAAACTGAACTGGGGGGAGAGGCTGAATGCGAACGTAGGTGTACGTATGGAGTACTATCAATTGAAATTAGATGGTTATGAGTCGGACGGTATAAAACCGGTGCATCTGGATCAGAACGCTACGGATTTCTTTCCTTCCGTCAACATCGCTTATAATTTGAATGAGAAGCACCAAGTACGCTTGGCTTATGGACGTTCCGTGAATAGGGCGGAGTTCCGGGAGATCGTACCTTACGTATATTATGATTTCGCCTTAGATGCGAATATCACGGGTAACGTAAACTTGAAGAACGCTTATGCGAATAATATGGATCTGCGTTATGAATTTTACCCGGCTCCGGGTGAGACGGTGACGATCGGCGGTTTCTACAAACGGTTCGATAATCCGATCGAGCAAACCTATATGGAAGCGGGTTCCGGATTGCAGTACACATACCACAACGCCGATCATGCGAATGCTTTCGGCGTGGAGCTGGATATCAAGAAGAATCTGGACTTTATCGGTCTGAAAGGCTTGAGCTTCGTATTCAACGGGGCTTATATCCATAGTAGGGTGTATTTCGCCGAGGGCTCTTTCGAGCGGGATCGTGCGATGCAGGGGCAATCCCCTTACTTGATCAATACGGGCTTATTCTATCAGAATGACAACGCAGGAATCTCAGCCTCCGCCTTGTATAACCGGATTGGCAAGCGTATTGAGACGGTAGGCGTACCGAAGCAGAACCCGAACGATGATATTCCCGATATCTATGAGATACCCCGTAACTCCTTGGACTTGAGTTTCTCGAAGAAGATCGGTAAATACGTGGAGGTCAAGGGAGGCGTAAAAGATCTATTGAACTCAAAAGTAGAATATAAACAATTCCTAGAGTTAACAGAGGCTTCCGGAGAGAAACGGGAGGTTGAGCAATTAATCCGTAGCTATCGTCCGGGTGTGACCGTGAATCTAGGTGTAGCCGTGAAGTTTTAATTTGAATTCACTCATATAAACTAAATTCGTTTACTTATGAACAAGTTATTATTAAAAGGTGTGGCCGCCGCTTTCTGTATGGCCACGATGTTTGGAACAACCGCTTGTGGCGACGATGATGATCTCGTAAATGTAGAGCCGCCTGTAGAGGAAACTCAAGATGTTATATTGGAAGGTGAGATTACCTCGGATATGACCTTGAAGGCTGCTGATAACAACCTGTTGAGAGGTTTCGTATATGTGACGGATGGCGTGACCTTGACGATCGAGCCGGGAACGGTAATCAAGGGGGAGAAATCGTCTAAAGGCTCCTTGATCGTCGAGCGTGGCGGAAAGCTCATCGCCGAGGGTACGGCGGAGAAACCGATCGTGTTCACTTCCGACCAACCGAAAGCTTCTCGTACCTATGGTGATTGGGGTGGCTTGATTCTTTGTGGCAAGTCTATCGTGAATAATACGGCTGGCGAGGCTCAGATAGAGGGCGGTCCTCGTTCTTACTACGGTGGAAAGGATCCGGAAGATAACTCCGGTATCGTGAAATATGTCCGTATCGAGTTCGCCGGTTATCCATTGGAGCCAAATAAGGAGATCAATGGTTTGACTTGCGGTGGTGTTGGCCGTGGCACTACGATCGAATACGTGCAGGTCTCTTTCTGTGGCGACGACTCATTCGAGTGGTTTGGCGGTACGGTAAACGCAAAACACCTGATTGCTTACAAAGGTTGGGATGATGAGTTTGATACGGACTATGGATTCCAAGGTAAATTGCAGTTCTTGTTAGGCGTTCGCGACCCGAAGCACGCTGATACGTCCAAGTCCAATGGCTTCGAGTCTGATAACGACGCTGATGGTTCCAATAATACTCCACTTACCACTCCGGTCTTTTCTAACGTGACCTTGATCGGTCCGTTCTATGGTGAATCAGCTGGTAAAACGGAAAATGATATCTTTTATGTTACGGAAGACGCGGCTAATGGCGCTAAGGGTGGATCATTCCAAGCCGCTATGCACATCCGCCGTAACTCTTCCTTGAATGTGTATAACTCGATTTTCGTGGGTTGGCCATACGGTTTGTATCTGCAAAACGCAAATGTGGGTGCGGTTGTTAAGAATGTGATCTTCGCCGGTATGTGGGAGAATTTCAAGGATGAAACTAGCCAAAATTACTTTCAGACAGCAGACTTGAGCAACCTTACTTACGCTTCCAGCAATGATATCATCGCTAAAGATGGTGACTATACATCGATCGTAGCGGATAAGATTGACGGAGCGGATTTCTCTGATACGGCTTTGAACGACGCTTTCTTCGAGAAGGTATCTTATAAGGGAGCTTTTGATGGCAAGAATGACTGGGCCGCTAACTGGACCAACTTCGATCCGAATAACACTGAATATTAATTTAGCTTGACTTTGAATAGGCTGTGAATTTGTTTGGGGCACTGAGGTATCCGGAAAGATCCCTCGGTGTCTTTTCGCATATAATTTAGATAAGAATGTATCATGAATAAAAAGCTATTGTTATTTTCTGCTTTTATGGCGGGGGCCTCATGGACCGTACAAGCGCAAGACTTGGTTTTAAGCGAAGGACAGTATTATACCGATGCCACGCAAACCACTCCATATACGGGTCGTTATACGGAATTTTATGACGATGGTATGCTTAAGATGGAGTTATATTTGAAAGATGGCCGTCCGGAGGGAACTTACGTGATTTATTATCCGAGTGGCAAGATCGCCGAGGTGCGTTCCTATTATCATGGGATCTTTCACGGAGAATGGCGTACATATAATGAGAACGGACAGCTGATCGGCCTGGCTTCTTATAAGGAAGGGCAAAAGGACGGCCCTTGGCGTATCTGGAGTGATAAGGGAAATTTGTTGTATGAGATGTTCTATACGGCAGGGAAGAAATCTGGTGTCTGGCGTAGCTGGGATGAGGAGGGGAATCTGCTTTCCGAGGAGAATCAATAGGGATAATTGCCGTTTACATACCGTTGTAACGCCATTTACCTCTAATGGTAAATGTTTTTTCCTCTAGAGGTAAATGGCGTTACATCAGTATGTAAACAGTTTTACCTCTAGGTGAAAATACTTTTACTTCTTGATGAAAATATTGGTAAATGTAATTAAATGGAAATCAGCATGCTTACTACTCTTCCTCTTCTCCAAAGTCGAACTCGAAATCGAATCCGTCATCCATGAATTCCGGCTCAGTGAATTGCTCCAGTTCACGACGGTCTTTCTTGGTAGGACGTCCGAGACCTTTCGCACGGTTCACGAAACCGGAGATACGGTTCATCTCCAGAATCTCATACTGATCCGGGGTTGTCACGTTCTCCAAGTAATTCGGGACGAGCTTCGCGCCCACACGATTCTCGATCAATCCGATTACCTTAAAAGAGAAGGTGATCGGCGGTTTACGCACTTGGATCACATCGCCAACCTTGATCATGCGGGAAGGTTTGATCGTTACTCCACCTATCATGATACGCCCTTTCTTGCAAGCTTCCGCGGCTATCGTGCGGGTCTTAAAGATACGGGTCGCCCACATCCATTTATCGATACGTACCTCGTTCATATCTGTATTCTCAGTCTCTTTTTATTTATTATTAAATTGATTCATCGTAATCTGGATGCCGGCGAGGCAGAAGCTCTTGATGATCTCTGTCGCACGATCCAATATCTCTGGCATCAATTGCAATTCCTCCGGGGGAAATTTCCCTAGCACGTAATCGATCTGTCCGCCCCGTGGGAAATCGCTGCCTATGCCGAAACGAAGGCGGGAATATTCCTGCGTATTCAATAACTGGGCGATATTCTTCAACCCGTTATGCCCGGCGTCGCTACCCTTTGGTTTCAGACGTAAGGTTCCGAATGGCAATGCCAGATCATCTACGACGATCAATAGATTTTCCACGGGAATGTTCTCTTTTTGCAACCAGTACCGAACGGCGTTGCCGCTGAGGTTCATAAAGGTATTCGGCTTTAGCACGATCAAGTCACAGTTTTTCACCCGTATGCGTGCGATTGCCCCGTATCGCTCCTCAGTGAAATTGCCTCCTACGCTCTCTACCAAATGGTTGACAACCCGGAAACCTATATTATGACGGGTTCCCCAATATTCGGAACCGATATTACCAAGTCCTGTTATCAAATATTTCATTATCCTCGAATCTATAAAAGAAAGGGGAAGAACATTCTATGAATATCCTCCCCTTCATGTATTGTAATAATGTTTTTACCTCAGATTATCCTTTAGCCTGAGCACCACGAGCGGCACGAGTCAATTGAACGGCGCAGACAACAGCGTTTTTAGCGTTCATCAATTCAAGACCTTCAAAGTGCAAAGCACCTACCTGCATAGTCTTACCTAAGCCAAGGTGATCCACATTAATCGTCAACTTTTCAGGGATTTGATCGTATATAGCTTTCACTTTCAGTTTTCTCATTTGAAGAGACAACTTACCACCGGCTTTAACACCTTCTGCGTGACCTTCCAAAACAACCGGAACTTCCATTACTACGGCTTTGTCCTTAGATACTTCCAAAAAGTCCATGTGAAGGATCTCGTCAGTTACAGGTTGGAACTGCATGTCCTTAACGATTGCCATCGTCTTGTTACCGTCAATGCTTAACTCAACAACGAAAATCTCCGGAGTGTAAACCAACTTACGAACGGCTTCTTTTGTAACCGTGAAGTGAGTTACTTTTTCGCCACCGTATAATACAGCGGGAATTTCATTGTTCTTACGCATTGCTTTCAAGGCTCTTTTCTGATCAGCGGAACGAGCGACGATCTCTCTTCCTTTTCCTTCTAACTCAAATGTCTTCATTTTCTTTAATTTTTGTGTTACTCAAAATTAGTTATTTTGCTTCCTAATTTCCCATCACACGGTACGGGGCTAAAAAGCGGTGCAAAGATACGATTTTTGTTTGATGTGACAAATATTTCGCATGTTATTTGTCGGATTATCGATCTAGCTTCACTAATTTCGTGGTTCGCATGATCCAACGGACAAGGCCGTGGGGGAGGAGCATTACGAGGGGTGTGCATATTTTGTTGAAGAGACCCGGTAATAGGGAAGCCCGGTGGTGAAACAAGGCATTAATCCCTTTTTTAGCCAGTTTTTCCGGACGCATCATGATACCTAGGCGGATCGCTAAGGTCTTTAAGTTGTCGCTTAGGTTATATAAATTCGTGGCGACGGCGCCGGGACAAAGTACGGTTACGCTTACTCCATAATCCAGTAACTCTGAACGCAAGCCCCGGGAGAAACTTTTCAAGTATCGCTTGGTGGAAGCGTACAGCGTAATTCCCGGATAAGGTAGCCAACAAGATAGGGATGACATATTGAGGATATATCCATGACGCCGTTTCTTCATCTCTTGCCCAAAATAATAACAGAGCTGGGTAGGAGTAGTCACGTGGAGGTAGAGCATTTTCTCGACGATGTTGGCCTTAGCTTGTAAGGTCTCGCAGAAAAAAAACATACCGGCGTTATTGACCAATACCTCTATTGGGATGTTTTTCTCTTGGCAAGTATCATATAGCTCCTTGGCCGCCCCGGGGATCGCCAAATCACGATAAAGCGGCAAAACTTCTATACCATATTTCTCGGAGAGAAACTCACCTTTCTCCCGGATCGCCTGCTCCTCATTGCTGACGATCACTAACTGATAGCCTAGTGAGGCTAGTTCCTCGGCATAGGCGAGACCTATTCCGGAACTGGCCCCCGTGACTAAAGCCCATTTCTTTTCCATTATTTATATTCAAGCCTTTTGATTTCACGTACGATACATTCCGGAAGACCTTTCACGTTCTTATGACAGACCATATCCTCGCTATACATACGGGCGATACAATAGTTACTATGCCCACAATCGCAACGGGCGTGCTCGTCTTCTTTCATACGGTTGACGAAGCCCGGCTCGTTCACCAAGGCACGTGCCATGGCCACAAACTCGAACCCGTCGTTCAGTACCTCCTCGATCTTGTCTCTGGAGACCAATCCTCCTACGTAAATAAGAGGTAAATGTAAGGCTTTGCGGAATTTCAACGCATCTTCAAGGAAGTAAGCCTCCTTAAACGGTTCCGAGGGAATCATATATTTACCCACCATGCGGATTCCAATCGGTAGATAGCCCCTAGGCATATAATACGCCATCGTACGGATCGGCATTTCTCCCCGCATTACATACATGGGGGCACGGCTCACGAATCCGCCGCTTAGTACTAAGGCATGCGCTCCGCATTGGTCTTGGAGTGTACGGGCTACTTCTAGGCATTCGTCTATTTCAAGTCCTCCCTTGAACCCGTCCCGCATATTGGTCTTTACGGTTACGGCCATGTCGGAACCTGCTGCTTTCATCACCTCTTCCATACACATTCTCATGAAGCGCATACGGTTCTCAAGGCTTCCTCCATATTCGTCTTTCCGGTGGTTGGTGTACGGGGAAAGGAATTGGCTGATCAGATAACCATGCCCGGCATGGATCTCGACAGCGTCCATACCTGCCTCACGTGCCAATCGTACGGCCTCACCGTAGGCACGAGCCATGGAAGCGATCTCGGATTGTCTCATACCTCGTACGATCGTGGGAGAGTAGAGGTTGAACCCGCTGGACGCTGAGATAGGCGTGCATCCGCAAATCCGCTTATGCGACATATTACCGCAATGGCCTAACTGGATGGAAGCGGCGGCTCCCTCTTTATGGATAGCGTCGGTGAGCTTGCGGAGGCCGGGAATAATATCCGGACGCATCCACAGCTGACGCTCGAACGACAAGCCGCTTTGCGT
This sequence comes from Parabacteroides sp. AF27-14, assembly GCF_003635425.1. Taxonomy (NCBI): domain Bacteria; kingdom Pseudomonadati; phylum Bacteroidota; class Bacteroidia; order Bacteroidales; family Tannerellaceae; genus Parabacteroides; species Parabacteroides sp. AF27-14. The sequence continues at coordinate 85,341 of NZ_QTLZ01000001.1, read as the reverse complement.
CACGGCGGCATAAGCTATGTTCGTCATGCCGATCCCTCCGGCGGCTACGGATGTATGATAGTTGAATAACTGCTCCGAGGGAGCGTTTCCCGGGCACATACTCTCGAATGCGGCGGCCCGGATCGTGCGGTTCCTAAGTGTTAGCGGACCGATCTTACCGGGTGTAAACAGGATTGATTTGTCCATATCAATAGATTAATATAGTTGTTCCGAAAAATTAAGTTAGATAGTTTTCTCTATATTCCAGACGAAGGCCCGAAGCCCTTGCGCTTCCGTTTCCTTGTCTAAGTTGTGTAGGATTTCCAGAAAATGATCGACCTTCTCGTCTTCTACCATCGTAAGGATAGCTGAATTCAAGGTAGGCCAAGCGTGATTGCCGTAATGTGGCTCGCCTGTTTTACTTCCCCGTCCTTGCACGACATCCCAATAGGTAAAACCTTTAAGGTTATTACGGTCCATGATACTGACGATAGCTTCGTAATACGCTTGATTGAAAGATATAAATATCGCTTTCATATAGTTGTTTTTATGAGATCGCATATCCGTAGGGAAGCTTTTCTTACGATGGGCATTCAAGACAGCTTATAATGGGCATCGTAAGCACCTTACAATGGGCATTGTTATGACCTAACAATGCCCATCGAGGTTTGCTTGGCCTCAGCTTCCCTATGGTACGCAAAGATAATTAATTATTTCGTAATGCCTTCCTTATTTTACGGCGTCTTCGTTTTACGCCGTTGGCAGCGAATACGGCATAGACCGTCGGAACAATAATCAAGGTAATCAAGGTGGATACGGAAAGACCCCAAGCCACAGTCATACCCATCGAGCGCCACATCTCGGAACCCTCGCCGGTTCCCACCGCCATCGGGATCATACCCAAAACGGTCGTCAACGTTGTCATCAATACCGGACGGAGACGGGATTTACCGGCAGTCACTACCGACGTGATAATACCCATGCCACGCTCCCGGCATAAGATCGTATAGTCGATCAGCACGATACCGTTCTTAACCACGATACCCATCAACATGATCACGCCGATCAAAGCCATAACGCCCAATGGTGTCTGCGTGACCGCCAATCCCAATACGATACCTGTAAAGGCGAACGGGATAGAGAACATGATCACGAACGGGTCTACCAACGACTCGAACTGGGCAGCCATCACGATGAATACCAAGATGATGATCAATACCATCAAGATGCCCAAATCGGTAAATGTATCCTGCTGATCTTCGAATGTTCCACCCAACTGCCAACTTACGTCGGATGGGATATCCATTTGTTTCAACTCGTTCCGGGCGGCGGCAACCAAGTCGCTCAATGCCGCTCCCTTACCCGCTACGGCAGATACGGTGATCACACGCTCACGGTCTTTACGCTCGATGGTCGGGGGAGTCATACGTTCCACTACCTTGCCTAAATCACGGATGCGGATGCCTTTGCCCTCATTGTTATAGATCAAAATATTCTCAAGATCCTCTACGGACTCACGGAACTCTGGGGCGTAACGTACCTTGATATCATACTCATCTCCATCCTCACGATATTTTGAAGCGGTGGAACCATTTACACGGTTTCGGAGATACATGGAGGCGGTTGTTACGTTCAGCCCGTTGATGGCCAGTTTCTCCCGGTCGAAGTCGATCTGGTATTCCGGGATATAATCCTCACGGCTGATATTTACTTGCGAGCATCCTTTTACATTTCTCATACGACGGGCGATCTCATTCGCCACGGCATCCGTCTGGGCGAAATCAAAACCATAGATCTCGATGTTAACCGAGGTCTCTCCACCCATAGAACCTTCCTGCCCTCCGGCGAGTACCTCGAATTTCTTGATCTCGCTGTATTGGGCTAAGTCCTGCCGCATCAACTCGCAAATCTCGGTAAGACCTCTCTCACGGTCGCCCACGCTAGTCAGGTTTATATTGAACTCGATGATATGCGTACCGTTATTGCTTAGCTGGGCGAAGGTATTATCCGTATCCGCCGTACCTTCCGTGAAGTTACTGATCAGGATCTCCGGATATTTCTCACGGAACTTCTTGTCGATGTCGAGAGCTAACTCACGGGTAATATCCTGCCGTGTACCGATCGGCAACTCAATCGTTATACCGATGCGTGCGTTATCTTGTGTCGGGAAAAATTCCGTCTTGATGACCGGTATCAGCATCATACTGCCGATGAAGATCAGCGTAGCGCCTACGATCACCGTTTTCCGGTGGCGTACGGCCCAGTTCAAGAAGCGTCCGTAACCGCGATCCAAGGCGTTCAATCCCTTTTCGATAGGCGTGAAGAACATCCGGTACAATTTACCCTTCTCCGGTTGCTGGCGTAATAACTGTGAGCAAAGCATCGGGGTCAATGTCAAGGCACCTACCGTAGAAACGATCATGATGATACTAACGATCCATCCTAACTGCTTAAATAAGATACCCGCCATACCCGTAACCATCGTCAACGGCAAGAACACCGCCAACATCGTAAGGGTGGAGGCGATAACCGAGATAGCCACCTCGTTCGTGGCGTGTACGGCGGCCTGTTTCGGCTGGCTACCCCGCTCGATATGGGTCGTTACGTTCTCCAATACCACGATAGCGTCGTCCACCACCATGCCGATAGCGATAGAAAGTGAGCTCAACGAGATAATGTTTAACGTATTACCCGAGGCCAGCAAATAAGCGAAAGAAGCGATCAAGGAGATCGGGATGGTCAAGATAATGATAAACGTGGCCCTCCAACGTCCCAAGAACACGAATACCACCAACATAACGATGATAAAGGTAATCATGATCGTCTCTTTCAAGCTATCGATCGTATTCAAGATATTCGTGGAAGTATCCATGATTACGTCCAGCTTCACGTCTGAGGGTAAGCTAGCCTGTATCTCCGGAAGTTTCTGGTGTACCTTCTTGGCGATGTTCACCGAGTTCGCTCCGGACTGTTTCTGTATGACGATCATACCACCTTTCGTGCCGTTGTTGAACGTTTCTTGCGCACGTTCCTCGATACTGTCCTCTACACGGGCCACGTCACGCAGATATACGTTCTTTCCGTTCTGGCTACCGATCACTAGGTCTAGCATCTGCTTAGCGTCCGTGAATTCTCCTTGAACACGCAAGGAGTAGGTATTAGAGCCGATATCTACGCTACCTCCCGGTGTATTCCGGTTCTCTTGCGCGATGATGGTAGAGATACCTTCGATGGTCTGGCCGTAAGCCTCCAATTTGTACGGGTCGCAATACACTTGCAACTCACGGATCGGCGTACCGGAGATAGACACGGCACCCACGCCACTGATACGGGCCAATGGGTTGGATACCTTATCATCCAATATCTTGTAAAGAGCGTTCGTGCTCTCCTCCGCAGTCACGGAAAGGATCAAGATGGGGATATCGTCCGTACCGAACTTGAAGATGATCGGATTCTCTACGTCATCGGGTAGGGAAGACTCTACCATGTCCAGTTTGTCGCGGACATCGTTCGTGGCGACATCGATATCGATGCCATAATTAAATTCCAACGTTACGATCGATATATTCTCACGGGATTGCGACGTGATATGCTTCAAGTCGCTTACGCTATTCAATACGTTTTCCAAGGGCTTCGAAACATTCATCTCGATATCCGAAGCACTGGCGCCGGGATAGGCCGTCATCACCATGATGGTGTTCGTCTCTATCTCCGGAAGCAAGTCCACTGATAACCTGCTTAAGGAAAAAAGTCCGAAGATCACGATCGCCACAAATACAAGGGCGGTCGATACGGGCTTTCTTACCGCTGTTCCATATAAACTCATAGTCTGTTATTCGTTTTCGATTTCAACTTCCATACCGTTCGTCAGGCGGCTTTGCCCGGTGATAACCACTTGGTCGCCATCCTCCACTCCGGATATGATCTCATATTTATCACCCATACGGCGTCCTAGCTCCACCTTCTGGTAGGATACCTTGCCGTCTTTGCATACATAGATATACCGGTCGCCGGCACCTGATTGTTTTACGATAGAGCGATCCGGAGCCACCACGTGATCCATATGGCCGAAACTCATCGTCACCCGGGCGAACATACCCGGTCGCACTCGCTCATCCGAGTTGGCGATCTTGATCTCCACGGGGAACGTGCGGGTAGCGGGATCGATCGTCGGGTAAACTAAGTTGACTTTACCCTTGAAAACCTCGTCTCCGTACACATCCAGCCGGATGTCTACCTCATGGCCTTTCTTCACTTTCGTAAAAAGACTCTCGGAGACATTCACCATTAATTTGACCGGACGGATTTCCTCTACCGTATAGATGGGGTTTCCGCCGCTGTACATATCGCCGCTATCGTAGTTGCGGGCGGTTACGACTCCGCTGATCGGGCTTAGCAATTGGGTGTTCTCCACCAAGTTTTTATACGTCTCGCGAGCCACTTCCAAGGAAGTCTTTTGGGCATCCCAAGCGGATTTGGAAGCACCGCCTACCTTATACAACTCGTCGATACGTTTGAACTCGATCTCTTGGTTATCCAATTGTATCTTCGCTTGCTTTAGGCTTGTAGCGTCCATCTTGGCCAATAACTGCCCGGCTTTTACATGGTCGCCTACCTCGGCGAAGATTTTCTCGATACGGAATGGGGTTTGGGGAGCGATATTATTTTTGATATTCGCTTCCACCGTAGCGGTAAATTCACTGAGTTGCTCCACGTCTTGAACAGAGACCGTCTCCACTTTCACCTTTACTTTCTCATTCTGTGTTTCCGTGGCTTCCTCACTCTTATTACCCGAGCAAGACATCAGCAGGGCCAATGTAGCTATCGGTATTACTTTCAGCATTTGACTTGTCTTCATATAATTGTTCCTAATTATTATCTATTAAACTTTCAATTTTTAATTTTCAATTCATCTGTCCGTTACCCAATACTTTCTCCAGATCTGCCTTCGCTACCATATAGTCGTAGATAGATTGGTTGAAGTTCAACCGGGCCTGCGTCAAGGCAAGTTCGGCATCGTTCATCTCCAGCCATGTACCGGCTCCGGTGTCGTACCGTTTTTGCGAGATCATATATCCCCGTTCCGCTTGCTCGACTCCCTTTTGGGCGGCGTCGAACTTCTTGATACAGGTATTCATATTATCTATGTACTGTTTAACGGCCAACTGCAAATTACGCTTGGTATCGTCCCGTTGCAGGTTTAATTGGTCGATGGAGACTTTCGTCTGCTTTACCTTATAAAATTTACTACCTCCGGAGAAGATAGGAACCGATAACGTGATACCGATCATCGAATAGGGGTTCCATCTGTAATTCTTGAACTTGAAGTCATTGTTCATGGCACTCCATTGATATAGACCGGTCAGCGACAAGGTCGGCAGATAATCGAATTTCTGCATGACCAGCGTCTTTTTTAGCTGTTCCGCCTGAAGGTCTAATTGTTTCAAGTCGGTATTCTCGGATAAGGTTGTATCCGTGGATAGATAGTCGGCGAAGAGGCTGGACTTGAAATCCGTCAGTTGCCCGTCGCAATCGATATTTAAATCCAGATCCATACCCAATAACGCTTTTAACTGCCATTTAGCCAAGGTAAGGGAGTTCTCTGCCTGCAACAGATTAGGCTCTGTATTCTTTACCGTCACATCGGCACGTATCAAATCGTATTCAGCTACGGTTCCCTGTTCATACTTCCGTTTGATATCCAGATAATTCTCCATGGCATTGTCGTAACTTTGCTTGAATACCCGGTAAGAGTCGCTTGCCAGAAGGACGGCGTAAAAGCTCTTTTTCACTTGGTTCACCATCGCTATCTTAGAAGAGCGAGCTTGCTCCACCGCCAATTCCACGTCTAAGGCCGAGATACTCAAGCTTTTCCATAAGGAGGCGTTCACCAGTGGCATGGAAGCGTTGAAGCCCAAGCTCCAGTTGTTGCTACGTCCTACCTCGAAACCCTCGTCCATACTCGACATGTCCGTGCCTTCGGGCAAGCTGCCGCCTCCCATGTCACCCATGTCGAAATCCATATACATCACCTGTTTCTTCAAGGTACGGTTGTAGTCCCCCGCAAAACTGATCTGCGGAAATAGAGAAGCGTACGAGCCTTTACGTGCGTACTTTTTCTTCTGTATTTCTTTATCGGCAACTTTTACGGTCGGGTTCTCGCTAAGGGCGATCTCTAGCGCTTTCCCAAGATCCAGTTTCAGGGTGTCTTGAGCCAGAACCGGTCTCGCCGCCAGAAAAGGCAATACCATAAATGTGACCAACATCATTTTTCTACTCATCAATAATCGTTTCATTTAGGATAGATTTTGTCTGTGATTAAACTCATTAAGTGTTCGCTATAAATCATAGGATTGTTTGAGATCGAATCGGTCTAGGATCGCTCTTCCCTTCTCGGTACTGATCCCTTTCAGGAATGTGAGGAGGATCGTGTTGTATACCTCGGTGATGGAATGCTTGCAGAAGACATTGGAAGGCCGCAACATCTTCGTCTGCTCTTTCACCAGTAAGGCCATGATCTCGAAGTTGATCCCCTCTTGGAACACGCCCTCTTTAACGCCCCGTGTGAACAAGTCCATACACCTCTTACCCATTCTCGCTTTATTCATCTCTATTTTTTGTTGGGCTTTCGGATATTTCTTCAAGTCCTCGTAAAACTTCTCGTTGAACCATCTCGGGTTTTTCATCATCTCCTCATAGAAAAGCAGGATTACTTCCAAGGCATTGAAAGGTTCTTTTTCCAGTCCCGTCAGATATTGTCCGAGCGATTCGGAATTGTGATCGATCCCCTCGATCAGCAAGGTTTCCTTGTCCTCGAACGACTCGTAAAGTGTACGCTTGGAGATGCCAGCCGCTTTCGCTACATCATCCATACTCACACTCTTGATGCCATATTGAGAAAAAAGATCGAACGCCGTATTAATAATCTGTTCTTTTATCATATTCGTTTTTGTTACGTCAAAAGTAGCCGGGGCAATCCCCGTATACAAGTAAAAAGCGCTGACTCGTCCGTTGGAATCGACCAATGACCGGATATTCCCGTCGAATCTATTCGCAAAGGTCTGATATATTTAGAAAACCAGAAAGGTTTATACTGTTACGGTATTGATATGGAATGAAACAGGATATTGTCAAAAATTCTTGTTATTCGTTCAATTTTGGATGAAAATTGGTTAAAAACGAAATAGTGGGTGGTCTTTGGCTTTTTATTTCTATCTTTGTCCGAGGTGATAATAAAAATCTACAGATAGATATGAAAAATTTACCTTTAATTGAAGTCACTGAGTTAATCAAGGGAATTGAGTCCAGCGACAACTTTCAAGATGATTTATCGATAGCGGATCTGAACGGAGATTTGATTAATTACGAGGAAAAAAGGCTGGAGCATTCCACCCCGATGCGTTTAAATGCCTTGTTGATGATCTTGGTACAGGAAGGTACCGCCGATATCTCGGTAGACTATATTCCATATAAGATAGAGAAGAATACGTTTATAACCTTGATGCCGACTCATATCATACAGGTATCGAAGGTGAGCAAAGACCTAAGAGGGCGTTTGTTGATCGTGTCCAGATCTTTTCTGGATGGATATACTGCCCCGGCAGGGAAAAAGAACTCCATGGTGCATTATATGCAGATCCGTAAGAATCCATGTGCTACGATTAGCGCCGAGGAGACTGAGCATATATCCGGCCAATTCTCCATCTTACGGGAAAAGATGAAGTTGCGTACCCATTTTTTCCAGAAGGAGGCTCTCCAGAACGCCTTAATCGGTTTCTTTATCGAGTTGGCTAATATCTTTATGGGTAAGAAGGAGCTGATGACGGCACCTACACTCTCTCGGAAGGAGGAGCTTTTCGAGCAGTTCCTGCAATTGCTTTTCGAGCATTGCAAGGAGCAGCACGTCGTTACTTTCTATGCCGAGAAATTATTTATTACCCCACAGTATCTTTCGCTTATCTTGAAAGAGCTAACGGGTAAATCAGCGAATAAATGGATTGACGACGCCTTGATCGTCGAGGCCAAGATGCTGTTGAAGGCCCCGCAAGCCACGGTTCAGCAAGTAGCGGATATACTCCACTTCTCCGATCAATCCACTTTCGGTAAGTTTTTCAAGAAGCATATGGGTATATCACCCATGGAATACCGGAAATCATAATCCGGTATTTTCTATACGCTTGCGGAACTTATACCAGTTGATCAACTCACAAGCCCCGTAGAAAATGCTGGCTACACCGAAGATTACGAATGTATTTGCCGCCGCCCCGAACGGGTAGGCAAGAATCATTACTCCGGTTATCAAGATCAAAGCCGGCATCAGGTAGAACCCCAACGGTACATTGCTCCATTTCCTTGCGGATATCAATGAAACCAATTGCTGTACACCGGCAATTACCAATAAGGCTCCGAGTACGTACATTAATATATTCACGAAGAACTCGGGCATGATCACCAACCACGCTCCGAACAGTACGCTTCCCGCTGCCTCGATAGGAAACATCGGTTTCTCCCCGTTCTCGTTCTTCGGTCGGGTGAAATAGCTGAGGATAGCGAATAACCCCGGTAAAATAAATAGTATACCGATCGTGATAACCAGATAGGTTATGGCTGCTTCCGGCCATAATACCAAAACAAACCCTAATACCATCGCAAATGCGCTACGTAAAACCGCGCCATTAATAGATCTCATATGTTTTTATTTTAGATTTCATTTATAATATGACAAAGGTATATATTCTTTCCGACTTTTTTTACCTTTGTGCGCCATAAAGCAGTATCAGGAAAAACATCGAAATATATCCCTCTTGAATGCATGCTTCGCGTAAAAAGACAAACTTGAAATCATCTAACGAATAATAATACTAAAACAAAAAATGAAGCGTATAGTTTTTTTGGATTACGTGCGTGTGTTCGCGTGCTTCCTTGTCATGGTTGTCCACGCCAGTGAAAACTTTTATGGAGCTGAGGGCTCCACGGATATGGTGGGACCGCAATCTTATCTGGCCAATGAGGCTGATCGGTTGTGGGTAGCCGTATACGATGGTTTCTCACGCATGGCGGTGCCATTGTTTATAATTGTCTCCGCCTTTCTTCTTGCGCCGATGAAGGCAGGGCTGACCTCTTGGCAATTCTACCGTCAGCGTTGTATCCGCATCTTACCGCCGTTTTTCATATTTATGATACTATACAGCACTTTACCCTTGCTGTGGGGGCAGATAGATGCCGAGACATCATTGAAAGATATATCGAGAATATTCTTGAACTTTCCTTCACAGGCCGGACATTTGTGGTTCATGTACCCTTTGATCAGCCTCTATTTATTTATACCCGTAATATCGCCATGGTTGAATAAAGCCACGGCGAAAGAAGAGCGTTTTTTCATCGGCTTGTTTCTGTTGTCGACCTGTATGCCCTATCTCAATCGTTGCTTCGGCGAGGTGTGGGGACAATGTTTTTGGAACGAATACCATATACTGTGGTACTTCTCCGGTTATTTAGGATACCTCGTACTGGCACATTATATACATGTCCATCTTACATGGAACCGTTCTAAACGTCTGGTTATCGGAATCGCCTCGATGCTCGTCGGTGCCTTGCTGACGATTTATTCCTTCTATGTCCAAGCGATACCCGGAGTAACTCTTGTCACACCTGAGATAGAGATCGGATGGGCTTTCTGTACGATTAACTGTGTGCTTCTTACGGCGGGTACGTTCCTCGCTTTTACTTGCATAGGCAATTCGAAATCTCCACGACTCATAACAGAGATGTCTAAACTCAGCTACGGTATGTACCTTATGCATATATTTTGGCTCGGATTGTGGGTAACGGTGTTTAAGCACGACTTAGCCTTGCCTACTGTCGCCGCCATACCATGTATTGCGGTAAGTACATTTATCTGCTGTTATGTGACGACAAAGATTATCTCATTAATACCGGGCAGTAAATGGATTATAGGATGAATATAGGATAGCTCTGTCATTTGGCGCGGTTACTTTGTAAACAAGATGATAAGATTACCTGTTATTTGGAAAAAATCGTATATTTACGATATTCAAATAAATCCCGGGTAATAATGATGACGAGAACAGTTTTTATACTTTTGATATCGAGCCTTTGTACGCTAAGTTATTGTACGCCGAGGACCGAGCCTGCTCAAACCGAGGTCTTAACTCCTGTGGATTCTATATCGAAGGATTCCGCTGTGATCATGGAGACTTTGCCTCCCCATATCGAAATAGAGAAAGAGCTGCTTTACGATAAGCATACTTTAGAAGATACTTACCCCTATAAAGATACGACACGGGAGTTCCAGTGGGAGAAAATGAAAGAAAGATTATCCTTATTGGAGTCGATCCAAAAGGAGCCGTCTCAATGGGCGATCTTGCAGAACTATAAAAACAGGAATGGAGAGGCTCCTCTTGTAAAAGTCTTCAAGAGAGATGCCTATAAGAGGGTTTCCGATACGCTTGGTGTAGAACGCTATCAATCCGTCCCGCTTTATTTGCTGACTGATACCGTGACTCCCGAGATCTATGGACGTGACGGTAGCTTGGTTCGTATCAAGGCGATGGATGAGGATTCTAAATTCGCTCGTATACAAACCGTGTATGATGGGAAGGAGGAGTGGTATGCTCCGAAGAAATATATCAAGCAAATAGGGGATACGGTAGTCTTCGATAAGGCGATCTTCGTGGATCGTCATAACCAGAATATCGCGACCTTGGAGCACGTCGGCTCGAAATGGTTGGTTCGTAGCATGAACCCTGCGACTACCGGACAGCATCGTCCTCCTTATGCGCAGGAAACCCCGTTGGGAATGTATGTTCTCCAAGAAAAAAAGTCTCGCATGATCTATTTGGTAGACGGTTCCAAGGAGACAGGTGGATTCGCTCCTTATGCCAACCGTTTTACGAATGGGGCGTATATCCATGGCGTACCGGTCAACGCTCCTCGTAAATCGTTGATCGAATATAGTCCTTCGTTGGGAACGACACCCCGGTCTCATATGTGTGTGAGAAATGCGACTTCGCATGCGCAATTTGTTTATGATTGGGCGCCTGTTAATAAGACGATTGTTTTTGTATTAGAATAAAAATCATAACTTTGCGGCGTTATTGTTTTTTAGTATGCGAAGGATTTTCTTGTATTTGTTTTTTATTGTCTTGTCTGTAGGTTCAATTTCAACCGGTGGCGTTTTGCGTGCCCTATCTCCGGAAACGGGATCAACGTCTGTGGCGGTTATGGGGCGCCAATTATATGAGGAGATGCGATTGGATCAATGGGTTTGTTTCGATGCGTTTATGCAGGGGCTTAGAGGTTCCGAGAAGATTGATCGGAAAAATAAGGATATCCTTACATTGATCGATTTCTCTAAACCTTCTACGGCGGAGCGTATGGTTGTATTGGATATACGGCAAAAGAGAATACTTTACACCTCTTTGGTTTCTCACGGTAAGAATAGCGGGGGGAATTATGCGACCTCTTTCTCGAACGAGAACGGTTCCCACAAAAGCTCTTTAGGATTTTATCTGACGGAAAATACGTACCAAGGCCGGAATGGCTATTCGCTTATCCTAAATGGATTGGAAAAAGGAATAAATGATTTGGCTAAGCAAAGGGCGATTGTAATTCATGGCGCCTCTTATTCCGATCCTTCTGTGGCAGCTTCCTCGGGTCGGTTAGGACGTAGCCTTGGTTGCCCTGCGTTGCCTGTATCTGTCAGTAAGCCAATTATTAATACGATAAAGAATGGAACCCTTTTATTTATTTACGCCAACGATAAGAACTATCTGACGCAAAGTTCCATTCTATCCACTCAACAAGAAAATGATATTTTTCATGAAAAAAGTTACCGAAAAGTTTTGTAGTTTAAAATAAAGGCGTACCTTTGCACCGCAATCAGAGATAAACACTATGAATTGCAAGACGGGGTGTAGCGCAGTCCGGTTAGCGCACCTGCTTTGGGAGCAGGGGGTCCCAAGTTCGAATCTTGGTACCCCGACTTAGAAAAAGGGAAATGGTTGGTATTCAACTGTTTCCCTTTAACTGTTTTAATACCCCCGGGACAGGAATGGGACATAAGTTATCAAAGTGCCTCGTTTTAACATAACGGGACAATTTTGAGACAGGAAATGTCTGTAAGATTTTTAGTGTAAATGTCTTAGCGTTGATTTTAATTTAAAATTGACGTTAAAAAAAAATGCCTAAAAGGAAACAAAGTTCGAGTGTTTTGAGCATCGTAGCTTATACTCCGCCTCAATTATATGTCGGGGTGGAATGGTATATCGGATTTATGGCCTTCGATCCAGCAAAGGGAAAGATGCGCCGAAAAAAAATCAAGCTTAATCATATTTCGAAAATAGGAGAGAGGAGGATCTATGCAAAAGATTTGATCAATCGTCTTTCGGAACAACTTCGAAGAGGCTGGAACCCATGGATTGAGCGGGAATCAGCATTATCTTATGTATTTATTGATGATGCCATAGAACATTTCTTTCGGATACAGAAAAAATATTTGGATGATGACATTATCCGAGAAGCTACTTATGTGGAATATCAATCAAAGATTAGGAATCTCAAGAAATACAATGAGTCGTTGAAACAGTCGGCTACGTATATTTACCAAATTGATCAGCGCTTTTTGCAAGAGTTTTTGGATCATATATACATTGATCGCGGCAATACGGCCAAAACTCATGATAACTACATAAGGGTTTTGAGTGTATTTTGTAAATTCCTAGTACGCTCTGGGTATCACAAAACGAATATGGCCGAAGGTTTGCAAATTTTAGGAAAGCGGCATTATCAAAAAAACAGGACAGTCTTGTCTATAAAAGATCTTGAGCGCTTACGGAACTACTTGATGGGGAATAATAAACATTTCTTGCTAGCCTGTTACATTGAATATTATTGCCTTATTCGCCCTAAAGAGATGTCAATGCTGAAAATAAGGGATATATCGTTTAAGAATCAAACGATTTTAGTTAGTGGTGATATATCGAAGAACCGAAAAGATGCGGTGGTTACATTGAATAAAAAGGTTATTCAATTGATGATAGATTTGAAAATCTACCAATATCCGATGAATTATTATCTTTTCTCAGATTCTTTCAAACCAGGAGAGAGTGGAAGAACCGAGAAACAGTTTAGGGATTATTGGTTATCCCATGTTATGAGAGATTTAAAGTTTTCGAAGGATTATAAGTTCTATTCCCTAAAAGATTCCGGAGTTACAATGATGCTTCGCCAAAATGTGGATGCTCTGTCTGTACGTGATCAAGCTAGGCATTCCTCAATATCAATAACGGATATATATACGCCACATGATTTGAAGGAGGCGAATCCTTTGTTGACGAATTTTGATACGGGATTTTAATGAAAATATGATCTGGTCGTTGTTAATAGATTACATTCCTAATAATCTCATCATCATCTCCACTTTCCTCTCCAAGGCACGATAATCGGCCAGTGTCACCTTTTGGGGTTCCGGGGGAAGATCGTCGGGAGGTTCGGGGGAGGCATCGGCGGCTATCATTGGCCTCACCGCTTCCTCCATGTCGGTATCCTCGTCAAGCAATACGGTCTCGGCGGCTACCGGATCGTCGATCTCCTCATAGTGCCCGGGGAGTTCTTCCAAGGGGGTATCCAGCCTCTCGCCGCCTAGGTGATAGGTCTTGCCTAGATAGATTTCCGGTCCGGCTATCCATCCGTCACTGATACGGCGGAAAACCTTGCCGTCCTCCGCTATCAGATGCTTGTTGTTAGATTCGTCTGTTCTCATGACTCCGTTTTTTCTGATATGGGTTTGATACGACTTGCGTAAGCGGACCAGTTCGTGGCCATCTTATAGGTATCCACGGCATCGTCCGGCACGTAGATCGGACAGTTGTTGCCGTTCGTCAAGGCTCCACTGGAGAGGGGGAAGGGGGTGGGGAATAAGACGCTGACGAAAGCCAGATTGCGGCAGCTAGACAGCAAGGATGAATTGTCGGTAAGCTTCACCCACGATGCCAGCGGAGTCAAGTCCACGGAGGTTAGGCTGCGGCAGTTATACAGCAAAGCGCCGCAATTCGTAACATTCACCCACGATGCCAGTGGGGTCAAGTCCACGGAGGTTAGCTTGGTGCAGCTAGACAGCAAGTATTCGCAACTGGTAACATTCACCCACGATGCCAGCGGGGTCAAGTCCACGGAGGTTAAGCTGGGGCAGTTATACAGCAAGCTTGAAGCATCAGTTCTATCCGTATCATTCTTAAACACATCCTTTCCGAAGTAAATTAACTTAGAGCATCCACTGAAAGTAATATTAGAAACCTTACTGTCCCCAATGCTCCAATAGGCTATCAAGTTAGAACTAAAGCCCATACAAGACGTGATGTCCCTGCAATTCCTTACCTCCATCTGGTGAAACCCGCTATTCCCATAGGTGTGGCTATAGGACTTGTATCCCGTACCGGAAGCATTTTCTGTCGTATCGTCACCCCAATCAATAACGTAATTAGCGGTAGGAGAAGAGACACTAATGGAGCAAGACGTTCCTGTCAACATCATCTGGATGTTTCCATTCTCTTCCGGCTTTATTCTCTCAGGGTTTAAGTTCATTTGAACATTGACAGTCATAGCGGATGTGCCTACTGTCACCTGTCCTTTATACTCGTAATAATCTGGATCTGTAACCGAATAATCCAAGGTACCTTTGGACAAAAGCAACGTACACTCTCCGTAACGGTTCGTAGTGCCACTCTTCCCTCCGCAAACAACCGTAGCCCCCTCTATATACAAAGAGGTATCCAATTTATCCACCACTACGAATTTTACGCTAACAGCCGCATAGACCTCCACCGTATTGGTGGTATCATTGGTTATCGCCGAAAAAGAGAATGTATTCGGAGAATATCCCGTAGCTTCCACAGTCCCGGATACAGCCTCCCCACCCCGGATGTATACATATCCGTTAGTGTCTGTCACATAACGTTTGTCGCCAATGATCACGGATGCCCCGGAAGGATAAACGTTTTGACCGCACACCTTTACCCGTATCGTACGCAAGGGGATATAGGTGATGGTATAGGTTTGCGTACGGGTGCCCGCCACCAGATAGGAATCCGAGAAGTCTTGGTGATTATCGCATTTAAAATTAAAGTCTATCACGCTATCATCATCCGCCGTTACTTTATAAGTATACTCATTAACCTTCTCGAACTCGAAATCACAGTCGAATACCCCGTTTGTAATTGATTTCGATTGAGAGGAACGGAACACGAAGGTCGTAATCGTGGGAGGTAAAAGATTAGTGTAAGTGATAACCAACTCCGGGAAGGCATCCCGGCATTTCGCTAGCTTATCCTCCGTTGCGGTAATGACATGCAGTTTGCCGGTAACTACGGCCTTAGTCAGATTGTTCCCGTTCTCATCGATACCACCCACCTTGATCAATTTATACACATCATTCAAGTTGTTCGCATTGGCATTGATGTTGATTAGGCGCACACGGTTCAGCACGGGATTCTTCATACCTAAGCAGCGCTCCACAAGGTAAAGAACGTTTATCCCCGTATCCTCGCAAACGATCGTAGTCAGTTTCGTAACCCCGGCTATATCGAAATAAGCGTCCGTAAGCTTGGATTGGTTACGGAGGGTTAAGCCCGTGAGGGTAGCCGGGAGATACAGATTGGAGAGGATACCGGCGGCAGGCAACACCACGGAGGTGATGGACGTGCCTTGGGCGTAGACCTCCTCCATGTTCTCGCATCCGGAGATATCCACCGCCTGCCTCAAGTTCGGGCAGTTACGGATGTCCAGCTTGCGGAGCATATTATTCGTTCCGATCGAGAGTACGGTAAGGTTCGTGTTCTTATAGCCCGACACGCCGCTACCGATCAACAACTCAGAGAGGCGGGTAGCCTTGGACACGTCGATCGTACCGGCGTACAGCCCGGACATATCCCCCAGTGACTTTACCCGGCTCGCGCCATAGATGATGGTCTCGGTGTCATTGAACACGATGTCGGGGGCCTCGATCAATACCGGCACGTCCTTGTAGGTACGTTGCCCCACCATGTAGGAACCGTACTTTACACGGGTATACTGATCGGCGTACGGGATGATCGTCATGTTGGCCGACGGGGACACGCCCGTCCATTCCCGGGGCGTATAGAGACGCAAGGTCGCGAAATCCGAGAGGAAACTGCCCGCCGTATACTTACTGTCTATATAAAGGAAGCGGTTATACGTCCACCACTTACGGTTCTCGATACGGGAGCCTTGGGCGGCGTACAGGTAAGACCCGTTGCCCTCCTCTATCAGCGGGTCGATATACTTGAAACGACCGTCGGCGTTGTAGATCGCCTCGCACCATTTGTCCGATTGCTCGCCGTTCAACACGGACATGATCAAGTCGTACGAGAGCAATCCACGGGTACGGATATCCTTGTACATCGCCTCGATCTCGGAAGGGAAACATTTCTCAAGGTTGTTCCATAACACGCTACTTTCACCGTTCCAGACATTTAGCGTACCTATCTTGTCGTGATACTCTATATTGTATCCGAAAGCGATCAATCCCTCGTTGTTCAGGCCGAAACAGGTGTCGTTGTCGTAAAAGATAAAGATCCATTTCCCCTCCTCATGGAAATAGGTAAGGAACATGTTCTTCGCCCGCTGGTCCACCATACCGAACAACTCGGTGATAAGGTAGTAGGCGATCAAGTTATCAAGGTTGAAATGATTCCGAACCTCGTTCTTGAATTTCTCCAAGTTATCCTTGGTGGATACGACCCATGAGGTAACGGCCATGAGCTTCTCCGGCTTGCGGGTGCCCGCCTCGTACTCGGCGTTGATAGCGTCATCGTCCGGATAGCGGGACTCGAAATCGTTCATCCAGTCCGTCCCGGAGAAATCGGCGGACTTGAAGAGGCAACGATCGGAGGTGTTGTTCGAGAATTCCCAGCTCTCATCACCATCAGAAAACCCAAAGGTCTCGGCGGTGGACTTGTCGTTGTTGAAATTATACTTACCCACGAACTCGAGCGTATCACTGGCCGTCTCACGGTGGAAGATGGCTATCGGGTAGCCGTCTACCGTTGTGCGGACCTCCTTGTTTGTCTTTTGGGGCGGGGTGGTAAGCCCCATCTCTATCAATAGGGAATTGATGACCTTGGCCATACCCGTGTTGTGCGTACCGGAAGACTCGGCGAAATCCGCTTTCACGCAAAAGGCGTTCACGGGGATACTATCCGCCCGTAATGCGTATGTGGGCGATGTCCTTCCGCTCTCCGTGTAGGTGATATCGGCCTTGAACTTGAACTTCCAGTTCTTCCTCGGATAATATTGGGAGGAGGTACCTTGCACGTCATTCTGGACGTTCTCGCAAGAGAAAGATCGCCCGGGTTCTTGCAAGTCCGTAAAATAGACCTTGTTTGTTTTCTTATCGCCTTTATAAGTAGGCAACGGCCCCTCGAAGATCAAGCAAGGCAATCGCTCCAACACCTTTTGATAGGTGATATCCCCATAATCATTATATACTTGGTTCCGGTTGTAGATAGCCAGCGCCTTGTCGTAATCGTCCAGATCGCCTATGAAGTTATCGAGCATCTGGTATTGGTTCAAGTCGTTATCGTAGACACGGATGTTATACAGGTCGATCGTACAGCCCTCGCTACCGATCATGATATCCTGCGGAACCTTCTGCTGGAAATTATCCTCCGACGGATATTGCGCCGCCCCGGACATGATGCCGTTGATATAGATGTATATTAAACGGTTTAGCGTGCGTTTCTCAACCACGAAGGAGATACGAACCCTCTCCTCCTCCTTGAACCGGGTGTCGATCGTGGTCTGCTCGGACGAGACCACCGCTTTCTGGGAAGATATCTGAAGGCCGATCCCCCCGTTCACGCACTCGATAGCGATAGCCTCGTAATCGGTCACGTCGCGGGTGGAGAACTCGAACTCGATGGTCTTACCCGTGGCCCGGAAGTCATCCTTGAATATCTTCAGCGGGATACGCACACGGGCGTCACCCGACACACGGAGGGAGGTGCTATCCCGTTCCGAGATCCAGCCGTTCGTCTTGAAGTTGAAGCCGGTCAGATCCGCGGATATATCCCCGTATTTCCACTCGTTACGGTTATTGTCGTTGTTACTCCGGTTCTGCGAGGTCAGCCAGAGTTGCAGGTTCGCCTTCTCCGGCTCCACGATCACCTCGGCGGGGGATACGGTGAGCGTAAAGGTCCGGGAGGCCGACCCGCTGGATATCTTCAGGGAGAGATCTCCCGACTGGGGAATACGGTAATTCCACTCGTGCAAGGTGCGGTCTACGCTCTGCGTGGATACCGTGGCGTTGTTCGCCGATAGCGTAACCTCCGATAGCGAGGAGTCCGGCGTATAGACCACGAAGGGGATCGTGAGCCGGTCGTATTGCCGCGCGGCGGTCTGGGCGAAAGAAGAGGCCACGATAGGCGTGTTATCCCCCTCCACGATACAGATAAGGTCGTTGGTAAGCGTGTTGCTCCGGATCAGCTCCTCGTTGATAAGGGCCGTCATGTAGACTTGGAGCGAGTGCGCCCCGTGCGTCTGCCTAGGGATCACGTAGGTCAATTGCCGGTTCGAGGCGCTGGTCTCCACCGTTCCCAACTCCTTCCCGTCCAGTACAAAATGCACCGTCTTGTTGATGGCCCCCACGGGCGTATAGCGATACACGATCTCCCCGGAATAGACGAGCGCCGGGTCTATGGAGGAGGATATGGACATGGATATCACCTCAATCGTATAGGATAGGGAACGTGACGATCCCGTGCTATCCTTCACGGTTACCCTTACCATGTTGGAGCCGGTGATCAAGTGTTCCGTCGGATCGAAATAATTATTGCCCTGCGAGATGGATACCATGCCCACCTTCTGGCTGTTCACGGTGTAAGTGGCCGTTCCCGGCCCGGTCTCGGAACCGTCATCCTGATAGACGCTCGTGAAATTGTATCCCACGGTGACGGCGGCCCCCTCTACCGTGGTGATGAGCGTATCGGTGACGCTCACGAGTTTCATGGTCACGCCGCCACCACCACCTCCTCCTCCGATCTCGGAGAGGTTCTTCACCGTCCATAGTGAGCTTCCGGCCTCTTGCACCAGCACACGGGACTCGTCCGGATCTTGGTCTACGATATCATCCACGTTGGTAAGCTCGCCCAGCGAGCTAGTCCCGCCGCCGCCACCGCTTCCGGAGCCTACCGGGATAGCGTCCGATACGACAATGCCCCCGGAGGTAAGATACAGATTACCGTCTTTCGAGTAGCCGTTATCCACCTTCTTTTCCAGCAATTTCTTGATCGCCTCCAGCTCCTTGGCATAATCCCCGTCCAATTTACCGAGCAAGTCTTTCAGCCGGACCTTCACGTAAGAGACGTTAAGACCTTTCTCCTCCAAGGCCGGCAAAGAGTTTACGAAATCCATGCTCTCCGCTACACGGAGATCCTCTACGCTAAGGGAACCCGCCTCTATAGCGTTCTTTACGATCGGGGTTAAAGTCTCGACCAGTTCTTTAATTTCTTCGAGAGTATATGCCATGGGATCAAGATTGCTTATAGGGTTACCGTCTCGTTAAATATCCTGTCGAAAGCGTTTTGCACCTTCGTATACGCGCTTATCCATTCCTCTCCGGTAAGGCTGTCCGGGGATTCTTGGAAGAAAGAGAGCCTTTTCCCCCGGTCTACGGAAGCATAGCCGATACGGGTACCGGCATCGTATATGTAGGCATCTATATGCTGGAATGGCTCGCTTTCCTTACGGGATGCCTCTATCTTCACGAAACCCGTGGAAGAAAGGGCTTCCGTCAAGGACTTATTGATTGTCGTTGTTTCCATTTTTCTTTGTTTTAGGGGTTAGTAACTCGTTCATGGCATTTTTCAAGGGGGCGATAAAGGAGGATCCCATGATAATCTCCTTGATGGATTCAGCCATAGGTCTCGGAACATCGATAGCTTCCTTGCTGTAGTATATCTTCTTTCCGAAATCAGAGACAGCGATATCCGCCGTACGTCCATAGACCAAGTTTCCTACCTCTTTTGTCAAGTCAATAACTACGGGATCGCCTTCTACCGTAGCGTTAATACTTACTTTACTGAAATCTACTTTCATGTTTTTATATATTAAAATTAAACACCTTGCAATAAATGACCATTATCATCGGTAACTCCAACGATTATTCCTCCTCTAACACGAATACGGACATTATCCAGATCATAAGTAGCAGGATCGAAACTTATGCCCTCATAATAATTATATGAATTACCAAAGCCGAGGTTATAAGCGAAACGAAATGCCCCCGCCGCCAATGTACCGGTAATGGTAGTACCCGTGGTTTTAGTGCTTCCCGAGAAGTAGCCCGCAAACTTAGATCCTGTAGGAGGGAAATTCGATCCATAACCATCTACAGATCCATATATGGCTACGCCAAAAGTGTTGCATATACCAGATATACACGCATGGGTATCAGCGGAATTGCTCCAAGCCCCTACCATGGTTTTACAACTTGTTCCGGTATTGTATGTATATCCTCCCCCTACAGTCAACCTAAAGGAGGTATTACCGAAATAGTCAGAGCCAGTCCAGTTAAGACCTTTATAACTATTCAAGGAGAACGCACCGATACTCAAGGTACTGCCTACGACAAGGTCTTTAACGTTTATCAAGTCCGCTTGAATATACCCTCCCGCTATAAGCGTCTGTCCGTTTATTATCACGCTCGCCAATTTGTTCGCTCCCACACTGGCGCTACCTGTAAGTTTCCCGGATAATTCCGTCTGAAGGGCTTTAGCCAAATCTTCTTTTGTGATAGCGCCTTTTTTGGTATAATTCGTAAGGCTATTGTTTAACGTATCCAGATTTATCTTACCAGCGATCTCTTGACTTAATGCCCAAGACAGATCATCGGAAGAGACACCATCTTTCCACGCCATCGATCCTAGATCACCTGAGCTAACCTTGTTCTTGATCGTATTCTGGGTGCTTAGGTCAAACATGGAAAATGTCACGAAACCGTTCAAATTGAGTCGGCTAGCGTTTATCTTGATCGTCTCCGCCGTCTGGTTGATGCTCGATATGATACTATCCTTAGATACCTTCAGATTAATATTGTCAGCGTTCACCTTGATAGCCGCCTCCATCTCGGTTTTCAGCCCGGATACGTCGGTCTTCTTGGCGTACAGCGTCAAGCTCTCATCTACACCGTCCAGCTTTAAGCCTAGGCTTGTCACTGTCTGGTTTATGCTGTCAGTCTTGTCAACATACAAGGATAACGTGCTGGTCGTATTATCCAATTCTACCCCCATGTCCGTCACCGTGCCGTTCAACGTGTCGATCTTTTGGGCGTACATGCCGATCTTCTCGTCCGTCTGCAGAAAAAGGGTGGACATCTCCAACCGTAGATCCTCCACGGGATGCGTGGACATCTGGACGTTGTAGATATATATTTCCCCCGTATAATTCAAGATGAAATCACCTGTTCCGTTCCATTTGCCGGAAAATTCCTCTTGAACGAAGGTATCCGTAATCGCCAACGGTTTGCTTACGTAAAGGCCCTGTCCGGAGAATCCGGACGTTAACGTACCGGCGGTCTTTACCATGTACATGAAGGATACGTAGTAGGTAGGCCAGACCTTCGTCCCGTCCGGAAGCTCAAGCTGTCCGGACGGCTTATTCCTCAAGTAGGAGTTTACTTGCTTCACTCCCGAATTCTTTATATACAGGGCCTTGCGGCTAGATACCTCTACGATCCCTGTAACCTTATCCTTCTCAGCGTAGAAGGAATCGTTCACGGCCATGAAACGCTCCTTCACCGTGAATAGCGACACGTCGTTACCGAGTACCCATCCTACCGTATCAGCGGAGAAAGAGGCGTTCGTGAGGCAATTATCCTTCTCCGACAACTCGTAGCGCACGGAAGACATCTCGCTGGAAAGCCTGCCTTCCACGATCTCGAACTTGGTCTTCACGTTCTCCCCCGTATCGAGCATGAACTGCCCACGGGCGTAAAGATTCTCCACGTACGCCCCGTCACCGTCCAACCTTCCGAAATAGGGCGTGACCAGACCGTTCATGTTCCCGATACGTACCTTCACGCAGTTTTCCGGATCGGTCTTCATCCCACGGATCACGTCCATGTAGGGCGTGCCGAACTCATCCACCGTGGTGATCTTCATGATGCCGCTGCGGGTGGAGTTATCCGGATTGTCCACACGACAAAGGGTATCCCTTTTGGCTATGTCCGATAGATTTCCCACGAAATTCGTGAAACGGAGCCAGTCCAGACGGTTCTCGCCGTCGGAGAGGTCCCCTACGGCCACTTCCACCACCTTCAGCTCGTACGACTTGGTCATCTTGTAGTCGTTCTGCAAGGTAGGATCGCCTTGAAACTGCTGTACCATGAGGATATCGCCTTCCCGGAACGGGTTGTACAACCTGCCTCCGTCGGTATCCAAGTAGATCCGGCCGGTCTCCGGGTCGTAATGATCCACCTCCATCATTCCGGCGAAGATGCGGTTATCATTCTCGCCAAGCAGTTGCGAGACCACGAACGTATATACTTTAAGCTCGTTGCGTACCGAGATCGAATCGATCTCCAGCTTGTATTTAGTCTCCTCCACACCGGCGGCGTTCGTCACCTTGTAAGGCGCTATCATGAATCCCGTCCCGTTCGGGAAACCGGAGGCGAATGTAGGAGAGGAAAGGGAACCGGCGAACATGGAGTCATTCTTCACCTTCAAGTCCTTCACCCATGCCGTGCCGTCGGCGAAGATACGGAAACCGTTCTCGTGCTTGAAACTATCAGCGTCACGGTCTGAGTAGATGGAGGATTCCAGCCCGCTTAAGATTATGTCTTTTTCGAAAGTGATGTTACCATGCGCCGTATCATCTATATCTTTTCTTAAAAAGCGATCATCAAGTGCGGATATAGGCTTTAGTATCTCCTTCAAGACTCTAAGAGCCGTGAAAGCGTTCTCATCGGACGGCTCTGTCAGATCATCTAATTTTATATGATAGAAATCGTCTCCCGGTCCACCCGATCCTCCTGCTCCGTTGACGATAGCCCTCCATGTCTCTCCAAGTTCACTTATGATGCCGTTCCTTATCGTGTCATGTATTACACCAAAAGACGTAACGGATGCTTTCGGGTTATGCGGATCAAAGGCCGGGAATAATACCCCCTCGCCAAGCTCTTGCCGTGGGAGCTCAGCTAAGCGAGGGGGAAAAATAAAATCCGGCGAGGAGAGGTTTGGAACCGTTAGATTATCCGGAAGCTCTTTCTCGTTACGGATAAGGTTCAGGTACCTCGAGATCTCCGAGAGTCGGTACGTGAACGTATAGGAGCTCGGGAGATCGTTGGAGGTGTAGGTGGCGTCGCTCTCGGTGACGATTATTCTCCGGATCATGGACGCCTCGTATATATACTTGGCCCGGCTGGGAAAAAAATCCAGCAACCAACGGCGGGAGTAATCATCGAGGAATCCCGTGTTCTTTACGAACTTACGATCGGTCTCCACGTCATACTCGGACAGGTTCTCGCCCAGTTCCGCTATCAGGTGCCCATGCTCCGCCTGCAGACGGTTCACCCCATGGGCACGGAAGGTGTCCATACCTCCCAGACTGTTCTCGAAAAGGAACCATTGCTCGTCCTCGGAATGGATATCCGTGAATTTATAGAATTGCGATACGCTCAGTCTCGCTCCGCCGGCCTCGGCGTAAACCTCGAGATAGCTGGGGTACTTGTTCCCGAATAGCTTGGCTACGATTGCGTATTGGAGATTGAGTGTCACGCACTCGCCGGCGGTCATTCCCTTCAAGGAGGTCATGCTCGAAGATTTGTCCGGGAACGTGGCCTTGGCCTTCACCGTGCAGTCCGATATGGCGTAGTAGGTCAACCACTCCGGTGAGTAATAGGTCACCTCCTTGACCTTTGGCTGCCACGTGAGGAAGTGGGACTTCAACCAGTTTCCCGGCGTGTCCGCCAGATCCGCTATCCCGCACCGGATCGCCCGGAACGAGTGGGAGGTCCCGTCTATCGTGGCCGTGAAATCTGCGAATATGGTATTTTGGGAATAGATCTCTTGGGCCGTGTCCAAAGTATAGCTCAATTGGCTTTCCACCACCTCTCTCACGTCGATCGTGACCATCTTGTCCGGCCCGGGCTCGTAGCTTTGCTCGAGCAAGGTGGCCGTTCCTTTCTTCAAGATGAAAGAGACGGCCTCTTGTGCCCCCAATACAAATTTCCTCATGTTCCCGGACAGGCTCAGAGCGTCTGGTTTATCTATGATCGTTGCCATTTGCGATTATTTTACCCCCAAAAGTATGGCTGTCGGATGGTCCGATAAAGGACAGTTACCGGGTCACGGGCTCGAGCCACACGGTCAGGGTACCGTCCTCCGGATCGGTCGGCCCGGATGCGGAGCCACGGCTATAGAATTGCACGGGATAAGTGGCTTGATGGTATTTCCCGCCCTGCACGTATTGGTATGCGCTGGGCGGGGCGTAGTATATGGTCACGGGCTCCTCCTTGAACACCCATCTCCTTTTCACGCTGTCACTGGCGTTGGACCGGGAGTAGTTGACCTTCCATTTATATTTGGATACATGGGAGGCGAACCGCTCTGCCTCGGCCATGGCCGTGGATACCGGCTCGTAAAGCCTCGTGGTAAGGAACGTGGATTCCAAGGGTTCCCGGGAACCCGGGCTATATTGTATGGCGGAGGGAAGCAACTCCTGTCCCTCGATCGTCACCTTCCTGTACTCGGAGAGCGATACCTTTTGGATGTCACTGAGAAGCATGCTCGCTTTTATCTCGAGCAGAGAGTTCCGGAGCAGGGAATCGTAATTCCTCCAGAACCGTTCGAAAAGCCCGTCCGGGCCGTGGTAGGCGAGCGTATAGTTCCAGAGCTTGTTTCCATCCGCATCATGATTGAGGATCGTCCCGTAGTCCAGTTTCCCGGCATGGAATACGAACGCCGGCATGGGTTTCAACTCCTCGTTATCTTCCGCCTCGCCTACCACCTCAGACGTGGAGTCATTCACGGAATCCATGATGATGGAGGAGTTCAACGATCTTCCGGTCCCTATATAAATCCCGAGATGCGGGATGGCCCCGGCTCCTCCGCTGCCAAAAGCAGGTGTATGGACCATCGCCGGTAGCACGTCCGGGGATTCCTTGCTCTCCGTCTCCAGTGTCCCGCCGGCGTAATAATCCATCGTGACCAGACCGATCCGTTGCGTGACCGGCGTGATCCCCTTGTAACCTCTCCGGACAAACTCACCCGATATCTGGTTATACTCCACGTCCGGGTATTTCTTTAATAGGTCTACCAAGGTACTGAACTCCTCGTTCTCGTTCCCCGTGGCTCTTCCCGTCGTTGGCATCGGGCGCTCGCTCTCCTGTTTCTCTTCCGGCGGCGTGAGCCGGTCACAGGTAAGCTTTAACTGCTTGAAGCTCGAGGGATGGTTGACTGTGTATTTACCAGCTACGCAATCCGTGAGGTCGCAGGAGGGTGTCTCGTTCAGGTTCTCATCGAATAGCACGATACGGATGGTCTTGCGGGTCTCGTCCGGGATGAACTCGCAGCAGAATTTATATCGGTATACGTCCAGTATCGTCTTGATCATGCAGTCCGGGACGATCTGGGAGTATCGGATCTCACCCCTTACGATCGTATCGATCGTGTTGTTCAAAAAAACCATGTCCTTGAATGGGGTGGTGCGGGAAAAGAAGGAGTCCTCCAAGGTGTAGCCAAGATAGGCGAATATCTCCTCCAATAGATGCAATCCACGGATGAAGGGGGATATGTAGAATCCCGGAGCCAACCGGATCGTTTTCTCATCGACTACCTCCGTCCGCTCCACGTCGTTGTAAAGACGGGGATATCCGTCCGGTCCCGGATCACCGGTGGCGTTTAAAGAACCGGACTCTAGGATGGCCGGGAACAAGGCGAATCGGTCGTCATGTGTAATGAACAGGTTCCGGCAGAAGGATATCGCCTCGCTGACAGACGCGAACTTGAGAACCTTGTCCTCAAAGACCGTGGATAACGGTACATCCTTGATCTTCTCGTAGAACGCTCCGGTATTCAAGTAAAAACTGGTCTCGATCCCGCTCTTCCGGTTCGCCGACAGGATGGCTTGACGGCAGGGAATGGAGAATACCCCGTGTTGGATCATGGCGTTGATCCGCTGCGAGGCCTTGCTGATCCCGGCCATGTTATCCGGATAGATGAGTAGCTCCCTATTCCTGTCCGTGGGAGGGAGTGTTACCGGTAAGCTCTGCTCTCCGTAATCGTTAAAGAACGGGTTCATCCGGGATAAGGTCAATTGGATGTCTCCTAGGTCGTAAGCCTTGCCGGATTCGTGAATGATGTCCATCTTATTTGCCTCCTATCTTTTTGGATTTGTCCAATGTCTTCTGGGCGGCCTCGATATCGCTATAAACGATATAGGCCCTCATGCCTTTTGCTCTTAGTTCGGAAAATAGCATAAGTAGCTGTGTGAGTACTTTGAGTAATTCCGGATTATTACTTGAAACCATTACATTTTCTTCATCCGAGCGTCCATTGTATCCACCGTTGGCGAATCCGTTGACGGGAAGAGGATTTGTGCTTGTTCTTTGTCTTCGGATGGCATCCAAGGCTAGGATATGGTTCATGGAAACCGGATCTTGTAATTGCCATGCCGGTGTAACGTATTCTTCTCGATGTACGGGACCAGCCACTTCAAGTATACCACCGTTGCCGGTGAATCCTCCGTTGTACCAACCGGTGGAGTCTGATACAACCCGTTGTCCGGTTTGCGGCGTAGTGCTGTCATTAAGACCTGCATTTGCGGTAGATGTACTAGGTTTCTTGATAAGACCTTTCAAGGCACCGAAAGCGACGTTAATAAGTGCGATTTCACCTGCTGCTTTTGCCAATCCTAGAAAACCTAAGCTACCTATATCTTTAATGGTTCTTTCAGCGATAGCCATTACTGCAATCTGTCTTAATGTATCTAAGGTAAGAAGAAGAATATTATGCATAGCATCAGCAAATGTCGTTTCGGTATCTGTTAAAGCTTGACCTAATATCATTCCTGCTTCACTACCAAAATCTTTCATTATGTTGAATTGCTTTTTTTTCTTTTCTTCCTCTTCTTCTCTAGCCTTCTCTTTTTCGTCCATTTCCTTTTTAACGAATCCTTGTAACAACTCATTCAATTTGTCATAGTGTTCTTTTGTCTGTTTTTCCTTCTTTTTGTTGATGTCTTTTTCTTTTTGGAGATTTTCCAGATAGGCTTGATACCCTTTGTCTAATAATTTGATCTTATAATCTAGTATTAATTGCTCTATTTTCTTTCTTTCGTCACTGCCTATTTTATAGATAGCTAATTGTTTATTTAATTTTTCGAGTTCTAAAGCTTGAAGTTTTGTTTGATAATCATCATATAATCTTAGGCCCTCGGTATAATCTTGTGTCAATTTTAGTTTCTTGGTTGCGATATAACGATCAACCTCTTTCAGCTTTGCGTCTGTGATTTTTTTCTCTTGCTCCACTGACAGTCCCGGGGTTATATCCGTTTTTTTTATTTTAGGGGCAATAACTTCTACTTCTGGCAACTCGTTTGCAGGTTTTTTAGGCAGAAGAGGAGAGTATTTCTGAGATATCTTATCGAGGTTGGATGCTAATTGGTAAGTTTGTGTCATATAGCTCTGTAAACTTCCCCAGAAATCCTTATCGACCTTACCTCTGGCACCATAGTAGTAGTCAATGTAAGAGATGACATCATCATACGTTTTTGTCCATGAGCGTCCGTTCTTTATCCCTTCATCTGTTATACGTTTTACGTCTCGAAGCATAGCGTCGGTAACGAATTGCCCCAGATTTGATTTTTCCCTCATTTGATCCATCAAATCGATTTGTTTATTTAAGGCGGTGGTCGTTACATCCTCCTTCTCTTTCTGCATGGTTTTTAAAACTATGTTTTCATGCAACTTTTCATTAACTATTTCTAAAGCTTTTGCGATATCCTCGGTTGTACTTTGTTCTGTTAGTTGGTTTTCAAGATATTTTCCATATCGAGAATTGATCTCATCGATTAATTCTTTTCGTTGCTTTGTTCCGGCGTTGCTTCGTTGGAGAGCGTCAAATAGGGTATAAGCTTCTGCCCGTTCTGTGGAGATTTCCTTGTTCATCTCTTTTAAAGCCCGGGCACTTTTTGTTGAATTATCCCATATTTTGTAAATGCCTACAGCTAAAGCCGTAATTGCCACACCTGCCGCAATAATGGGATTGAGACCCAGAGTCACTAAGAAACTGCGCATAGCCATAGTCGCAGCTTTGATATTTCTAGCCTTGAGAGCTGATGCTGCCGCTAATGCATATTCTGCGGCTATGGAAGAACGGGTCGCAACTAAATGAGCTTTTTCTATAATTGTAGCTTTTAGAGTAGCTCCATTTGACGCAATCTTCCAGTAAGTGTTTAGCTTGATAGCGGCTGTATACAAAGTTAATGTCGATATTAAGGTAATAACCAGCCCTGTATTTTTACTGATCCAATCAGCCATCAGAACTAGTTTTTTAGTCCAGTTCACGGTTTGATTCATTACGCTGATAATGGATGGATTGATCTTCTCCATTAACTCAATGCCAAGATCGTTAAGTTTGTTTTTTGCTTGTTGCATTTTAGCCGTGGCGGATTGGCTTTTTATCGTGGCCTGCTCTAAAGCGACGGATGTGCCGGTTATGGCTTTCGTATAATATTCTACCTTATCCGCTTCATTGATAAGGACAGAGGCAACATTGTAACCTTCTTCCCCGAACATTTTTTTGATAGCGGTAGCGTCCATTTGTTTTTTGCGGAGATTTTCCAGAGCCGTACTTAGCCCGACTATTTTGGGGTTAGTCTCGTCAGCTCCTGTTTGCAGGGTAAGGAAAAACTTTTTGAGTCCGGTACCGGCGATCTCGTCCTTGATACCTTTCTCTCCCAGAGTCTCTATGGTTCCAACCAGTTGTTCGATCGGGATCTTTGCGGAAGCGGCTGCGACACCACTTGTCTTTATAGCCTTGGTTTGGCTCTCTACGGCTGCCGCACCGAATTTACTTCCGGCGGCAAGTACATTTACATATCGAGCGGCTTGATCAGCTCCATCCCCATATTGGTTTAATGCCAAGGTGACGGCATCTACCGCATCTGTAAGTTTCATGCCACTGGCAGAGGCGAGGATGAGCGTTTGCTCCGTCACTTCTGCTAAAGCCTCTTTATTTGCTAGCAATTCGGGTTTAGCGGAACCTACTAATTTATAAGCTTCCAGTATCTCATCAGCGGATTGGCGTATGCGGATACCTTCTTCGGTAACTGTAGTGGAAAGACGTTTTGCTTGATCTGTAAGCCACTCTATACTTTCATCATCTAGGCCTGTAAGAGCTTTTACATCGGCCTTGCTTTCTTCCAGTTTATTGCGGGCTTCACGGAATTTGTTGAAAGTAAGAGTAATACCCGTAATGGCTGCCACTGCGGTACCAATGATTCCCATATATTTATTTACGAAATCTGTGGCACGTCCCCAGACCGAGGCTTGGCAACCGATCTCTACACGCATCTCTTGTTGGGCTAGTGCGGTTTCTTTGGAGATGCGTTTCAGCATTTCTAACTTAGTGTTATATTCAGCGGTACCACGAGTTACTTTTTTCAGCTCCGTTGAAATTTTATTCTTTGTCTTTATTAAGTCATTATAAGTAGCTCCACTTAGGTTCTTCAATACTCTTTCCGTATCAGCGACCTCTTGCTTATACTTTTGCATCTTCTGGGTTTGGGCAGTCAACTCACGTTCTATTTTCTTTGCCGCCTTACTATTGCCTTCTCCGGCCGTCCGGAGATCAAGTAGCTTTTTCTCCAGTTCCCCGATTTTCGTCTCTAACTCCGATGCGCTAGTCATTGCGTCGGAGTTATCCAAGTATATCTTGATGCTCCTGTTTAAATCTCCTGCCATATCCTAATCTTTATCTATGAAAATTCGTGATGCGTCGATTTGCATATCGGCGGCGTAGTCCGCTACGATGTCTGCCAGTTTGGGAAGATTCTTTTCGATGATGGGATCGAACCAACGGATCGGGTGGCGGTTGCCGGTTCCCATCAGGTAGAAAGAATCCGGGTTGGTCTTTTTCAGCTTCCCGTATTTGTCCGTCCATTTAGAGCCGCCCCGGAAACCACCTTGGCCCCGTCCGGCTCCCTTATGGATATAGATACCTTCACGGGCGAAACTGAATCCCACTCGTTCGGTCTCTCCTTTACTTTTGTAAATTCTGGGTTCTAGGGAGTCCGATAGGAACTCATCTTTCTGGACAAGCAAGGCGATATTCCCTTTTAAGTCTTGGATCACGTAACCCATCCATTCCTTTACCTCAGAATTGAATTGTCTCAATTTCTCCTTATCCTGCCTACGTTCATACCGGGCGATCCGGCTGGTTGACTCTAGCGAGATCTCGAAGGGTAATCCTTCCCTCGCTCCGATTAGGGAGTTCCTGCGTTTAGGTGTGCGCATCTGCTCGCTCAATCTTTTCATGACTCCCATATCATACCCACATTGATTTGTCGATAGAGAAGGGGATAGGCTTTCTTAGATTGAAGCCTAACATCACCCCATAGAAATTATCTCCCATGGGACCAATGCCCCGAAAGGTCATGCTGTTTAGCTCTAGGAACTGAAGCCCGTTACGTTCCTCGTTCCAGTCGAGCATCATCCGGCAGACGATCTGCATGAGAAGATCCTTGCATTCCGCTTTCGCAAAGTGAATCCCGTCGATATCCCCGGCCTCGCATTGCTTTAATAGGGCGATAAAATATTGTGGGACATTTACGAGGTTATCATTGTTAAGCCAAGAAAAATCCGAGTTAAGCCCATCGATGGCGACTAATACATGATCCCGGATAGAGGAGATACGTTCTTCCAGATCGGAGATTTCCTCTACCTCGTCACTACGGAGGAAATGACATTCCCCGTCCGTATGACCGATAGCGGCTAGATGCCTAGCGATCCATTCCGAATACTCAAAGTGATTGTATATGTCCATAACATCCAATTTATAGACACAAAAAAAGCCCCCCGAAGGGAGCTTTTAAAGGACATATCTTTAAACTAAGGATAGTAAAAAGAAAAGGAAAAAGAAGATCAGTACAGTAGCTATAACCTTTGCCGTTGTATTTCCACTGCGTTTAGCCTCATTAATCGAGGCCCCGATCAGCATGACAAAACCTAATATGATAACGAACGTCAACATATCGCAAATATAATCATTCCTCTGGGAGTAACAAACGTAACAGCTCTTCCAATCTCATGGCGGCACGCATTCGTTCTTCTTTACTATATTGTCCGTTTACATCGGTTACGATGTCGAGTAGGCGCAGGGCTTCTTGGAGTTTCATTTCGGTTCCTCCTTTCCTTCAAACAAACATAATCTTTTTTTCAGAAAACTTAGAGCCGCGATAAGCGACAATGATTCTTTTTCAGAAAGTACACCCGGGGCATCATGCTCGCATGCAATGAAAGTGATAGCGCTGTCAATGGCCTTAACATCTTCTTCTAACCCACCTTTATCATTTTCCTGCCAATATCTGATCGCATCCAGCATCAGGTTTGATATACATATATCTTCCAGTCTAATCATTTTGGCCTCCTTTCTTCGCTGAGTTATAAACGAACCAAGCTACGATGACCAGTGGAAAGAACACTGGAGACAGCATAACCAATAAAGCTACCGTGTACATTTTAGCCTCGTAAATGGATTTGCAGGAGGCGATACCAAGAGGTAAGAGGTTGTAGAACTTTTGGACGGTTGTCCATGTGAAAGGATTGGATACCTTTACGCTTGTAGCCACCTCGGGCTGCAAGGTAATTGAATTTTTCTTTGTCATAATGTAACGCATTTAATAAATTAATATACGAGAAGGGAACAAAAAAGTTCCGCTTTCCCGTTGCGTTACACCTTGACAAGGCAGTGGGCGCATTAACGCTCCACACGGGGGTCGGAACTATATTTTTAACCGTAGGCATAAAAAATGCCCGCAGCAATAAATGGCGAGGCTTTGTCGCCTTGTCAAAATGTAACGCATTGCAAATATGGTGAAAGTTTTTGAGATGGCAATAGCTTTTGCTTCAAAACTTCGATTCGCTTGTTTTTTCGGTTCTTTCTATTGCTAGCCTTTTTATTTCTTCATATAACTCCTCTGAAAGCTTTTCCTTTGCAACTGCTTTGAAATTACGCAGATTTTGGATATGATCTCCTAAACCATTCTTATTCCTTAATTTCTTAATGCGAGCATTTAACAATTCAAGAAAGGCTATATTATAGTTTCTTGCGTCAGATGTCCTAATAAGAATTGATTTGTTTTCTTCCGAATTAAGAGTTTGATATTCTTTTCTTGCAACCTCCAAACGAACTTTCAGTTCATTGATTTTATTTTGAAGCGTGCGTTTCCAATCTAAAAGAATTTGCAAATCCTTTTGATTTTCCACATCATCTGAGGTTATATTTAAAACCTTATTTACAATCATAAGTTTGACTAGTTTTTACGTTAACATTACTGCAATTAAGGAAAAGTTTTTGATGAATCCAAATTATTTCCGGATAGCCATGCCAGTGACAATGATAGCATCTGGTTCAATAACAATTCCTGTTTTTAAATCTCTTATTGCGGGCAGATAAGTGACCTTGATATTAATGATACCATTTGCTCCTATTTCCATTGCTTTATTACATAAGACATTAATAGCATCATCAGAAAAAGCTTGTTTGTATTTTCCGTATTTGACTTTATGCTTATCATAGGTCTCCCCATAAATATCATCTTTCATTCCTTTGCGAACGCTCTCTCCTATAATCTCATAACCACTTTGAACTTTTGCGGATACACTACCAATAGCTTTATATTCAAAATTGACAGAATTGGCTTCTGTCATAAAAAATCCTTTGTTTGTATATTCTGAATAATCTAATACCACTGCGCTTTGTTGGTATGGAGATTTAGGAATAATACTACAGCCTGTTATGGCTGCGACGAAAATGAGAGATAATAATGTTTTCTTCATATCGTGTGAATTTAAATGTTAACAATGCTGCAAGTAAGTAAAGTTTATTTGAAATACAAAGGTTTTTCTTGATTATTTAAGTTGATAAGAGTATATATCTTAAAATGTTGTTTTTGCCTTTCAAACTAAAGGTTAATACAACATTTGGCATAGTATCAGTATTTGTTGTAATGTTGTTTTTGCCTTTCAAACTAAAGGTTAATACAACTCCTACCTTTACCGGTGGGACGTTAGAGAGGTTGTTTTTGCCTTTCAAACTAAAGGTTAATACAACTAACCTAATTTGATGGTTGTATTCTGTTTGGTTGTTTTTGCCTTTCAAACTAAAGGTTAATACAACGCGTAATTATTCAGGAGGGGTAAATATGAGTTGTTTCTACCTTTCAAACTAAAGGTTAATACAACTTCCGAGGTCAAGGTAACGACTAAAACGGGGTTGTTTCTACCTTTCAAACTAAAGGTTAATACAACTGATTGCGAAATTCAGGTTAAAAGATTGTTGTTTCTACCTTTCAACCAAAGAGCATAAAATGTTTTTATGCTGATGAGTCATTCGAAAGGTCTTCTAATTTTATATTTTCTATCTTCATTTTAAATTCTGCTATAATCTTTTTTGCATAGACGAAATCGTCAGAAATCTCTTTGATACATTCAGCTTCGTATTTATCATGTAAGAACATATTCCGAGTTTTAATGAGAAAAGAACTATCTATCTTTTGTTTAGTTCGTTTCTCATATTCTGTAATTAGCTCATTAAAATCATAATAATTTCCGGGAGTAGCCTTCTTTAAATCTGGGAACATCGATACCATAGCGATTTCGAAAGAATGAATGATAGGTATGATTTGTATCTGGGCTTCTTCGAAATCTAGGCATTCTCTTTTATAATTTTCATAAGGTTGAATCTTTACGCTAGAAGATATACTATTGTTTCTTTTGACTTTACTTAATACTTTATTCAAAGAGCTGATTCTTGTATCATGATGTATATAAAATAACTTTCCGTAGTCTTTTATCTTGATATCTTCTCCTTGTATTTTTAAAGGGTTGAGATCGATCAAGTAAGAAACTCTCTCATTTAAAATACCTTTGACGTTTTCTAGTTTGTATTTGTTAATTCTGTTGTATAAATCAGAAGGAAGATATTCCTTGGTCATCATAAATAAAAGAATATCTTGTATTTGGTAGAGTCTGATTATAGACTCGTTATCGCATATTTCGTTATAATTCTTACGATAAAGTCTATCTTCTTTCTCTAATAGCTTATTAGCTTCTGCAACAGGAATCTTGGATGGCCTTAGTTCTTCCATTTTCTTGATCCTTTGCTCTAAGGATAAATAGCTTTTGGATTTACCCTTATTCGGTGATAACTTATCGAATAAACGATAATTACGGGGTTGTGCATAGAATTCTTGAGATTGATCTTCGAAATAAGTTCTAAAATAGTTCTGGATCAAGTATGAGACATTCAATGCCGGACTTTTTTCTCGGGTAGGAGATTCTATTAATTGCTTCAATTTGGATTTTTTCAAACAATTAATGATCGCTTCATTAAATAGACCACGAGGTAGGAATATGGCCTCTTCCTTATCTTGAGGCTTATTAGGCTCACGTTGTAAGTCCCGAAGAGGGTGGCACTGGATATTTAGTTTCCCTTGGAGGATTTTCTTTTGTATTCGTGAAAAATATACTTTCCGCTCCTTAAGGTAAGCGATGTAAAACTCTATTAAAGAGGTATAATTCGTACCTATTTGAGCTAAAAAAGGATGCGGATTTGAAGAATTGATCAATCCTGCTCGTGTGAAGATTTCCGTTAAGTCATTTCTTCTTATCCCGAAATATGCTAAAGAAACTTGTATGGCTTGGAAATTAGGCTCTGTGACTTTATCCCTTCCATTGTTTTTTGAAGGCTGTAGCCATAGCATGTCTCTAACCAACGTTTCCGCTATTCGGCCTGCTTTTAATATTTCATGTTGCCTTTTACCAAAAGCGGATTTCTGAGATTTGATACGTTCTACCTCATTGAGTTTACTATCTGTCCAAAAGATCGCTTTCATGACCCGGCGTAACATTAGCTCGGATCTCTCTTCCGGATGCTTTTGTTTGGTACTTTTATGGATAGATCGTTCAATAATATCTTTTACGGATAGGGGACAGTGTGATTTATGTATATTATTATTCCGTAAATAAGTATAGAATAACATGGCCGGCAATTCGTATTTACTCAACCAGAAATCGGCGATAGGCATTTTAGCACCCTTCTCATCGATGGTAGGGTAGGTATCTTTCCCTTCTGGTAATACCTTAATACCGATATTATTACCATTAACGATATAATGGGGCGTAGATTGAACCAGATAAGGCTCAAAAGAATTGATATCCGGTATACTATCCGTACTTATATCTATGGATTTTACGTTTAATGCCTCCGATAGTTTCTTTGCGGAGATATCTTGGATGTTTTTACAAAAGCCTGCGAGTTGGAAATTAATGTATCTATCCTTTGTCTCTCTATCGACTCTTGTTTTTTGATATCCATTGTGAAAGTAATTTCCGAGATATGTGTAGAAGCCAATTTCTTTAAAATCAGCTTGTTTGTCTAAAAAGTGCAGGGCAAAAGCCTCAAAGCGACTGCGGAACCGTATTCTGGATCTATCCGGAAGGCCGTAAGGATCTTCGGCATCCGTTGGTTGTAATGTCTCGTTATACATTTCCCGGTATTTAGGCTCAAGGGTTTGATACAGTTCTATTGGTATCCTAGATAGTTCATTCAGTATATCTAAAGCCCGGTCTTGTTTCGTGTCTTTCGTAGTGCGTAAACGTTCTACAGGAGGTTTGGTGGAAAGAGCCGTGAAAACCTCAAGGGTAAGCCTATATTGTAACGAGTCTCCCCGTTTGAATCCGGATAACTTTTTCAAGAATAGATAACTGTACTTCCTTTCAAGGAACATCGAGATGAAGAAAGCATACCCTTTTTCGCTCAGATCGTTATTGTTTACTAATGTGTAATAGAAATGATCATCTTCCGTTTTTAGAACAACCCGCCCTTTTTTGCGAGTGTATCTACGAAGATGCTCTATCTCTTTCTCCTCGGCTTGGAAACGCTCCTTGATAATGTTTATGGCACTATCGTAGATGCAGTTCAGTGATGAAGGGATATCATACCCACCGGGATAAATACAGATGGGATCATGATAATAATGGGTGTAATAGTTCCTGACGTCATTAAGCAAAGAGGCAAAAGCTGTAATGATGGTTTTATATTCTATACAAAGTTTATCCGATTGCCTTTCACCTTTTTTAGGCGTCTTCATTTCAATGATCGGTTTTATCCATGGTAAATATCCTTCAACGACCTGTTCTAGGTTGTTTTGTGGATTTTGATCGAAGATTGAGTCGATGAGTGTTATTACATGCTTGATATCCCAACTGCTTAATTGCTTTTGGGTGTCCAACTTTTTAGCGATAAAATTAAGTGTTTTTATTAGTCCATCTATCGCTAGGTTTGCATATGCGGCAAAGATATGTTTGTTTTCTATGGCTCCCATAATAAAATGATCTATACCAAGTTCAATTTAGTAATCCGGCGACTGATGTCTTTCAGCGCCATATCCAGAATAGCCAGTTCTTCCTGTGTGAATTTGCAAATTTTACCGTGTACGCTGTTCCCGTTTAATCGTTGGTAGAACCAAGAGGATGATTTCCCGAAATAATCTTTGGCTAGATTAGAGACGGACAGGTATGGTAAAACGGGACTCAGTCGCTCACGAATAGTTAGCTGCTCCTTGATGTCCGCGATCTCTTTATGGATGTTTTCAAAGTCATTTTGCACACCTGCGGTAAGCAGTTCGGTTTCCTTTTCATCCATGCTATCCAACAGATCGGTAATTTGTCGGTCTATGGTAGGGCGGTCATTCTCCGGGGATTTTTTCCAAAGTTCCTTTAGTTCAAAAAAACGCTTTACTTTATCCATCTTATTCTGTTTTTTGAGTTACACATGAAAGGGAAACTCCCCCTCTGGCCTGGAGGGGGAGAACCTTTCTGGTCAATAATACTTTCCAAGTTCCTTAAGTTCTTTCTCAAGTCTCTTGATCTCTTTATCAACCACCGCTTTCATGAATTTGCTTCTCGAAGTCAGTTCATGATACTTGCGGAGATAAAAAAGGAGATCTTTTTCTGCCTCTTCTATCCGGGCTTTTAGCCCATCGTCACTATGCATAGAGCTCTTGTCTTAATGACATCACAAAGATAATAAAAATATTATCAATGGCAAACGTTTGGTAATATTTTTATTATCATAGTATCTGGATTGGAGATAATAACAAAACCGCTCCACCTTCACAGGCAAAGCGGCTGTCCATTACTAATCTAAAAATCTAATACCATGAAAAACACCTATTACTACATATCTTGTTTCTTTTTCTCCTCTTTTTCGATCGCTACTTCTAGGGTATAGAGAGCGTCGTATAAAAGGGATTGTTTTACCTGTTCTTTCTTGGTCACGTCTCCGCTGGCCATCTCATCCACGATGCGTTGTTGCGTGTCGAATATATCCAAAGGGGCTTCATTCCCTCCGGAGGAGAATACCCGGGAGAACTTTGCTTGTATGAAATTCATGCTACCTAGGTAGTACCAGAACATGACTGTCTTTACGATCGGCTCTACATTCCGGAACCAAGCCGGATCACCGTCCTCACGTATGGAGAATGAGCCGTCTTTCCAGATTATGGATAGGAAGTTATCCAATGCCTCGAAGAAATCCTGTCTCATCCGCTGTTGCCAAGTCTGTAGCATGATGAACTGTCCGTAGCTGATATTGGTCAGGCCGTCTTCCGGGCCGTATAACTCGATATCTTTGTCTTTGTAGACGGGGAATGGGTTACGGGTTAAGCGGATATCCAGCTCGATCCCTTTTTCTGTCTCTTGGAATAAGAAATCAAAGATGGTGCTCAACGCCGCCAGTTGCTCGGCCGTGATCCATATACGATTTTTGGGAAGGGAAACGGCGTAACCGGTTCCATTGGCTTTCTGGTATCGCCGGATTCTCGCGGACAGGCAAAACAATAGCATCTTGACCTTGGCTTCTTGGGCCGTACTTTTCGAGTTCAAAATATTGGCGAGAAAGCAAAGCTGTTCCGTTGTCATCTCATCCCATGTGCCGGGCACGAGGTAATCGATATCTTTGATCGTTATTTTTCTCATAATACGAAAATATGTTTGTCCTTGGAATTAAAGTCGTTCTTGATAGGAGCGGGGAGGCCTAGTTCCGGGGCGTAAACTTTCATGTAATCCTCGATTACCGCTTCTAGTGACGTTACCTGC
Organism: Parabacteroides sp. AF27-14; assembly: GCF_003635425.1. NCBI lineage: Bacteria > Pseudomonadati > Bacteroidota > Bacteroidia > Bacteroidales > Tannerellaceae > Parabacteroides > Parabacteroides sp. AF27-14. Next base: position 46,946 of record NZ_QTLZ01000001.1, on the reverse strand, counting down.
TCGGCGTAGAAATTACCGTTGTCCGTGGGATCGGAATACAGCGGATAGATCACGGGCTTAAACTCCAGCTGGCCGGCCGCCGTACGTTGTACCCGGGTGGTTTGGCTGGTATGGAGCTTGGCTACGTACATGGCGAGCCATACCCGGATATAATCAATCAGCTTGATCCGGAGCGGATCATCCACGCCGGTTCTTAAGGTGTCTTTTAAGCTCTTGTCAAGAGTGGTCCCGATCCAGCGGCATAGCTTCATCTCCAGTGTATCGAGTAGGGGACGGAACTTTTCGAAGGTCAACCGGGAATAATCGATATTCACCTTACCGTAATATTGGAACTCCCGGGCGGAATTAAGGTAGTGGCCGTTGGCTTGGTTCTTGTAATAGCGGCTTTCTTTCCATTCCGGATAGTCGTTCTCGTGGCTTCCGAGATGGTCCAGTAGCTTATCCAAGTTATTCCATCCCCGTTCCTGCATGCTCTCTTCCGATCGGGCGATCTTTTGATCGCTGGCTACGGTGAACTTATCGTTCCGGCTTACCGTATGCCCGCTGTCACCGATCAAGACCCCTAGCTCCGGACTGGCTAGCGCTACGGCCAATGGTCCCAGTGTCCGGCTGGCGAGCGTCTTGATCGTAAGGATATCTTCCGTTAACGGCTCTCGATACAGCCGATCGACCAAGGCTTCCCCGAGGTAGGGGACGATATATCGATCGAAAGCGTCTTGAAGATAAGGCTCCAATATCTCGAACTTAAATGAGGCGTTTACCTTGACGGTATGCCTCAAATCATCTATCGTTTGTAGGAATGGCTGTGTCATGATTATACTTTTTCGTTACCGATACTCTTTTCCGATCCCGTGTTCTTATCGAGTGTCGTTAGCATGATATTGGGTATCACGAACTCGATGTCTTTTCCCCATCCGTTGATCTCCCGGGCTAGGTATAGCGGGAGAACCATCATGTCCCGGAGCGGCTTGAACAGCACTTGGGCGATAATGAATAACTCCCGGGCCTCGGTACCGTTGATGTTCTTCGATTTCCCGGGCGACGCTCCTTTCAAGGACGGATGTACGCCCATCGTGTTACAGATCACGTTTGTCGCTTCCTCCGAGTCCTCGATATACTCACCGCCCTTGATAAATGATTCCAAGGGCTTGATGATGATATCGCTCTCCTCGTATTTATTGATCTGATCATACCGGAAATGGGATACGAAGCTCTTGCCGGCGTTCTCCTCTCCGGAAAGGAAGTCGTTCAGTTGTTGTAGGAAAGCGTTCTTGCGCTCGTTCCGTTTCTTCTTGTCATCCTTGGGGATACCTTCCGAGTCGTAAAGCTTGTCCCAAAATTTCATGTTGATGGAGACGTGATATTTCAAGACCATCTGGTTTTTCAGCAACGCCTTCTTGAATTTCGGGATGGCGCAACTGAACTCGTACCAATCGAGGAAGATGGACCACCAATAAGGGCGGTTGTAATAAAAACGCCCCGGTACCGGCATATTGAGGCTTAACGTATAGCCATTCTCTTCCTCGTCCTTTTTCTCTCCGGTCTCCGGATCGGGTACGAGCCCGGTACGGACCTTGAGATCGTAAAGCGGGCTTCGGCGGTCTAGCAATCTCGTTACGATCACGTCGTCCGGAAATGATTCCTCTCCCCATTGCGAGGAATAACCATGATACTCGATGCGTTTCGTCTTCTCGTCTTGCTCGCTGATCCGGGAAAAGCACATCTCCCGGTGCCAGATCTGGACTACCTTCGGTTTCTCTCCGGCCTTCCGTTTGCCAAAAGCCAGATAGACGAAAGAGTCGGAGAATACGACCAGATCGTTGGCCAGCTCGGACATTACCCGTAAGTAGTTGCTGTCCGATATGAACTGGAATATCTCCGGAGCCTCTTCCGGGGTAAGTTCCTCCAGCTCGATCTTTTGGGTCTCCGGATTCTTCACCCTCCGGCAGACCATCAACCCATCGCCGTAGGCCATGTTCGCCTTGAACTCGATATTGCTGCCTACGATGGTGTTGTCGGCGATCTTTTTCATGATCCTTACGGGCAACTTGTCTTGGTGACCGAACGGGACAAACCTGACCTCTTTCTTGACGGAAGATCCTTTGGCCGGGGTAATGACCGTGGCCGTGAATTTTTTATCCTCCAGAAAACCTACGTCCTCGGTCATGACCACCGCCGCTTTCGCTCCGGGGAGGAAAGCGGTGTCACCCATTAGAAATACGTTCTTGCGTCCCATTATGCGTATATTTTTTTACCGTTAATCCGGATGATCATGCAACGGATGAACTTCCGTGGGAACCGTTCGCCCCGAATCCGGATGTTTACCGTGCTTCCCTTGGCGTGGATCGAGCTGAAGTAGGCTACCTCATAATTCTCGATCGAGCCGGGAGAGCCATTTCCCTCCCGGCTTTCATTCAACCGCACGTACGAGAACGAGAACATCTTGTATCGTCCCCGGTCATCCTTTTGCTGCATGACAGCCCAGACATCACTTTGTTTTATCCTTTTTTCCATATCTCCATCTTAAAAAGATTACCAAGGCCAGAACCATCGTTACGCCGAGCGCCCACCACCCGAGGGCGTTCTTGCCGATATCGGAGTTGAGTTCGGTATCTCCGGATCGCTCTTCCTCATGGCTGGCTTCCGACCGGGCGAAAACGTTCTCGTTCTCCTCTTTCTTTTGGCTTTCCGCTTCTTCTTTTCGCTCGTTCTCATGTTCCTCGCCTTCGAGTGTCGTTTCCGCCTTGACCGGGTATCGGCCGTTTTCGTCCGGCTGCCGCTCAAGGTCGAATTCCCTTCGTATGATCCGGATGTTTCTCCACCGATCTCGCACGGTGTTGGAACTGGCAAGCCGTACATCCATAGAGGTATCCAAGCTCTCCAATACCTGTCGCTCTTGATCTCTGTAATGGCTATGATCAGAAGCGCTACGACGCACGGAGCAGCTAGCGCAAAGAGCCACCATTCCGGCCAAGACACACAATCTCTTATAAAGTCCATATTCCATGATTCGCTATCCAAAAGGGAGCTCGCATAAACAATACCACTCTCACATCAGTTCCCAGCCGGCCTCGATGTCTTCCATAGGGATACGCTCACCGTTCTCCATGTAGCACATGGCATCCACTAGGGCGCACATCGTTCCCTTGTCCGACAGGTCTAGCCGGCAACAGTCCGGCATTTGCATCTCCCGGCATACCCATCGTACGTAAGCCGCCGTGTCATTCTCATCGCGGGGTGCCCATCGTTCTATCAGTTCCTTTATGGAGCGTAGGTTATACGATCGCTGGTATTTTAGCAAGAGCTTCATCATGGCCCGTACCCCATGCGGTATATCCTCGAATTCCTCGAAAGCGTTGTCCTTTTTATCGGCTTTCGATACTTCTCCGGCCCAGTCGTTCCGCTCCGAGTTCCGGATATTACCGGGGTTGTTGTTTCGGATTCCCCTTGGTGTCGTTGTCATTTTTACAATCCTCCTTATCTAATTGGTTACTAATATTCTTTCCTAGCTTAGACTCGATCTCTCCTTTGAGCTGTAGTTTAAGCAGCTTTGGAAACATCATGTTCGGCCAGATAATCAATACGCTACCCAGCATGCTCCACAGCTCGCACACACAGGCTAGGGTACATCCGGCCTTGGTGATTATGGCGTTATCTTGAGTGAATATCCGTTCCGTAACGAATACCACGAGCATGAAACCGAAATAGACGATCACCTTGGCGGGGGTATCTCTTCCGCTTTGTGATAGGAAGAATTTACCTTGCTTCTTTGCCGAGAACATCCCGAATAGCAAGTCGGCCGTAATAGCCACGCCCATAGCGGCGAAAGCGTATTTCACGGGCGAGATAAAATTCAATAAGAATATCATCCCGCTTATCATCCAGCCCCAAGAATGGTTCAATACCATCTGGAGCTTAATCAAGATCCTCTCTACGATCGGGCTAAATACCTGTGATATCATCTCCAAACATTTTTCACAAAGATGCTCGTAATCATACCTTCGAAAAAGGACATGAAAAAGCCCCGCCGGGGATTTCTCCGGGCGGGGCTTGATTGATATTATTCTTCCGGCAATAGTAGCCGGAGTAGTTCTTCTAGCCGCATGGCGGCACGTATTCGTTCTTGTTTGCTGTATTGCTCGTTTACATCGGTCACGATGTCGAGTAGGCGAAGGGCTTCTTGGAGTGTCATATGGCTTTACCCCCTTTTATAATAGTGAAAATGGTCATATCTCCTATGCGAATAGGTATTCCGCACTCAGATAGCTTACCTTTTAACCAACCTATTTTTTCACAGGCGGCATCATGTTTTCTTTTTGTTTCTTTGATTTCCATTTCCAATTCAGCGATTATCCGGTGGGCTTCCTCTAATGTTTTAATAGTTCTCATTGCTCACCTCCTTTCCCGAGGAACTCCCCGATCAAGTTATATATATCCGTAAGTTGCTCTTCTGTTATATCGCTCATGCGGTACTCATTACAGTCAATGCAATAAAGAACTTCTTCTTTCTTGCCGGGGGATTTCACCCGTATTTGTTCTATGTAAGGGCTTGCTTTCATGACCGGCCTCCTTTCTTCGCTGAGCAGTACACGAACCAAGCCACTCCAATCAGCGGTAAGAACGCCGGAGACAGCATTGTTAATAAAGCTACCGTGTACATCTTTGCCTCGTGAATGGATTTACAGGGCGTGATACCAAGAGGTAACAAGTTGTAGAACTTCTGGACGGTGATCCAAGAAAAGAAACTCGTTTCGTGAGTGGACGTTGATTGTAGGGTACTATTATTCCCCGGCAAACAAATGTTTTCGTGTTTGGACATAACTAACATTGTTTGTTTGGGGCAGGAAAAACAAAAAACGGTCTCGCCTGTCCCTTTGTCCTACACCACGAAAGGCAGTTATGGCCATTAAGCCATATCAAGGGGGTACGAAACCGTTGTATTATATATACGTACTAGTATGGACACAAAAAATGCCGATACAAATATGTTAGGCGGTCACCCGCCTTTCGTGAAATAGGACATTGCAAATATGGTGAAAGTTTTTGGGATGGCAAAGAAAAAGCCGGCTTTTATTGGGCCGGCTGGGGAATATTCCAAAAAGGATTTATCACATGTTCTCTATCCATCGTTTTCCGGATGGTGTATAAGTATACGCTAATATGCCTACGGCAACAATAGCTACAACGGTGAAAAAAACAACTGCTATCTGCATATTATTATTATTTTAAGATTCTATATCCAATCATCGCAAAGGCAACCGTACCGATGAATCCCATCGCAAAAAGATAATTAGCCATACTTGGTATCTCATCCTCTATCTCCCGGTTTAGTAAAGAGGCCGCTACCCCTAGCACCAAAGCCGCAAATGTCAACTTTGCCATATCAAAAAAGAACTTAGCGGTAGTTTCCTTTCTTACTTTACTTTTTTCTAATTCATTCTTGGTTGCCATGTCGCAAATATGGTGAAAGTTTTTGGGATGGCAAAGAAAAAATCGTAATATCCTTATATAACTTTACACTGCTAGGTAATCCCTAACATCCTATAATCACCATATCCCACCTTTGCCCCCGTGATCACGACACAACTATCTATTATTCACTTCAAAACAATCAACAAACAATGGCTACAACTTACAAATTAGTGCAGCGACGGGACATGCACAAGGGAGCGACTGAAGGCGATAAGCTTTATTACGCACAAGCGAAATCTACGGGTACTAGTGATATGGAGCGTCTTTGCTCCATGATTGGCGAGCGTTCTTGCGTATCCAGCGCAGACGTGAAAGCGGTGCTGGATTCGCTTATCTACGTGATGAAGCTGGAGATGTCGGACGGCAAGATCGTACAGTTGGGTGAGTTCGGTAATTTCCGTATCACGTTCGGTAGTGAGGGGACGAAGGTGGAGAAGGATTTCAACGCCACTAAGATTCGTCGTCCTAAGTACACCTTCTCTCCGGGTAAGGCGCTTCGCTCGCAAGCGAAGGTATTGCGATTCGAGAAGGTAAGCGTGGAAAAGGGCGAAGGTGGAAATGACTCCGAGAGCCCGGACGAGATCTAGGCTAAAAGCACGCATCGTTTGAGGGAGAAGGGCGCATCGTTTTGGAAAAGAGGGTGCGTCCTTTTTTTATGAGGTTAGTATTCAGTATATTTGATAATTTATAAATAGAGAAGGATGGACAATGAGAATTTTAAGATAAGGGCTTACGGATTGCAGGAGCTAGGCATTCAATATTTCCCGAATAGCGCACCCGCTTCGGCCTCGATCCAGCTAAAGAGATGGATAAATCTAAACAAGGCGTTATTTTATGAGATTACCGAAGCCGGGTATCATTCCGGGCAACGCTTACTCACGCCACGGCAAGTACAAATCATAACAGCGCATTTAGGGCCTCCATAACAGAGGCTCTTTTTTTGTCCCCGCATATTTCGCAACGGTTTCTCATTGTTGAAATGTTAATTTGTTGATACTTAATAGTTGCGCACCTCTCAAGTAGCGTTTTTTTCTCAAAGCGTGCGAAAGTACCCCGCAGCGCCCTACAAAAAAAATGCGGGCGCAAGTTCAATTTTTCACCTTATCTGCTGCCTCCCTTAGACAGATCACGCATGAAATGCGTCTACCGATTTTTAATGAAGGAAGATGATTCCGGATTCCGCGTACGCAAGTTCGGGCATAAAGAAATTCGCGCCGACAAACAATGTGTCCCATGCGTCGGTAATGTGTGTCTTGTACTCATCCGGGTTATCGGGGCTGTCTTCTGTAGCTTCCGGCGATTTGTCTTTCTCGAATCCGTTCTTGCCTACTTTCACCGCTGTTTGCTCCATGGCGAGTTTGAGGAACTCGTTGTTGTATTTATTGAAAACAGGATAAAGGAGCGCCGGATCATGCTTTAAGGCCCGGTCTATTTGCTCGTGCCTCCAGTCGTGGCGGCTTACCTGTCCGATATAGATATCGGTGATATCCCAACCATATTCCTTGAAGATCCGGATGATGGTATCTTGATAGGACTCGGAGTTATTGCCGGTAGTCCACGTGAAGGTCTGGTCATAAAAGAAGATGATATCACGTTTGAGCTTGTATTTGTAGTATTCGCAAACCTGACGAGCCAATTCATCCAGCTTATCGGGGGTCTTGACAAAGAAGCTCTTTAGGGTACGTAATTGATGGCCTTGTACCTGTCCGATACATGCGGTATTGATTGCGGAGTTACTATCGAAACCGATTAGCAAGGGAGCGTCCATATCCAGATCCCCATCGGCTAGGCATCCGGCCAGTCGCAGCCGGTTCCAGTCCGCTCCCATGCTACCCATGTAGCGAGTATCGCCGGGGGTATAGAAATGGTAATCGTTCAAGGCCGAATAGAAGCCATTAGCGACACGGAACAGGCGTTCGTTCATGAATGCGGTACGCCATATAAGGGAGGGAACGTTGCGGTACATTTGCCAAATGTAATCCTTGCCTACGACTTCCATGTTATCGAAAATATCATACTCTCCGTAATATACCGTGTACTCCCGGGTCTTGCCACGCATAGGTTTGACAGGTGCTTGATACTTACGGGCTAACATCAAGTCATGGCGTAATTCTTTGTATTTGCGTTGGGTGTATGATGTTTGTTCCGGAAGGCGCTCGGTTAATTTCATTTCCCGGTATAGGTTCCGGATCAAGTTGATATGAACCGGATTCATGTCGTTGATCTTATCCAATATCCAACGTCCGGCTTTTAAGGTTGGCATATCCGTGGAATAGAGAACGGAATGATGCCAAGGGCATTGGTTGAAATCTTGCAAATTTCCCCGATTGGCGGGATCAACCTCGGATTTTATCTTATCGTAGTCTAGGAATTTCGCCTCCGGACCGATTACCCAATCTAAGGACATGGAGTTCGCTGACATCCCTTGACTGAAGGAGAGTACGACCAATACGGTGCCATTCCAGAAATGAATGCAATTGCCCCATGCGGTCTGAAGCGGCGGGCGTTTGGGCTTTCCGAAGTTGGCGGACAGGGGTGCCTTGCGGCCAACAAAGAAATGAATGCCCTCGATATAGCCCCATTCGGCGAGAGCGTGGATAATCGCCGGTAGCGTATTACCCCAAGCCTTGGCATAGGATGGAGAGATTAAAGCCCCGGTAGAACCCGGCATGGACCAAACATTCCGGATGATGAAGCGTGCGTCCAAACCCTCGGATTTACCGGTACCACGGCTACACACCCAATACTCGTCGTGGGCGGCGATCGCCATTCCCATGCGTTGCATCTTATTGAAAAACTTGCGTTGCGCCTCTTTCGCTTTACGGGTGAAAGGTTCAGTCATCAGTGCCATAGTCGTCTGTAATGGGTTCAATATCTACGATATCATGATCTTGCTTGAACAATGCCCGGAATGATTTCCTTTCTTCTTCAAGATTAGGGATAGGCTTGAAATCATCTCCCATTAACGTGACATCATCGGATGGCTCAAAGCAGGGTGGTTCCCAAGCGCTTCGATCAATGTCATCGTCTTCTTTATCGGAGCGGGTGTATTTACCGATCTTGTCCGCGTTGGCGGCGATACCTTTGGGGTCTTTGGCTTCCCGGGCGATGCGGATACCTTCCTTGGCGGCCTCGATCACCATGTAACGATACCAGTTCTTGCCGGCTAACTGTACATTTCCTACGAGTCTCCGGATAGCGGCCAAATCACGGTAAGCGGTGGCTTGTGATACGGGCTCACAACTACCGTCGCAACCGGCCATCAGGAAAGCGATCAGGTCTTTGTCGGCTGTCATGGGGTCTTCCAATAACTTGGAAACACATAACATCCAGCGATCTTTTTGCATAAGCTCCCGGCAGGAGAGAAGGCTTGCCGCTTCTTCATGCCCTTTGAAAAGTACCGTGGCTATCTTGTCGTATGATGTTAGTTCCTTGTTCATTCTTTCTAAATAGGTTATGATAAAGGGGAACAGCCAATACCTTATGGATTGTCTATTCCCCTTCATTATGGAAGCAAGATTTATTTCAAGTTATCCAGTTCCGCCAGCTCACGTTTGTAATAAGCCAAGCGTTGCTCTGCTTTTTGCCGGAGGTTAAGCTTCCCGTTTTTCTCATGTTGGGCGATAGAGGTTTCCGTGCGCCGGATATTCTCCCTCAGTCGTTCGATCCGGTTGGCGATCTGCATACCTTTCAGCAATTGATCGGCCGGGAGCTCCTCGGTTTTTTGAACCTCGGTTTTTAACTGGATCTGCTTACCCTCGGCCCAAGCGTCGATCTGGTCCCATAGCTTGGCACGGCGGCTCCAAAGCTCATGCACCTGATCGGCGATCGGCTTGCGTTGCTCCGGAGTAAGGGCCTCGTTCTGCATCTCCGTGAATAAGGCGGCGTACAAGGGGGTGATCTGGCGGACCTCGTCGAAGATCGTACGGATGTTATCCGGAAGGGAGGAGTACGTGGCGATCTTCGCTCCGGGCCGTAACAGGGCGAATTGATCTTGCAGTTCTTGCAACTCTTCCTGCGCTTCCTCCAGCTCGGCTTGCAATTGATCGATCTCTCCGGATTTATCGTCATTGTCTTCCTCCAGCTCGGTGATCTTGTCTTGTAGCTTGAATAGCTCGGATTCTTTCACGAGGATTTCTTTTAAGACTTTATCGCCTTTTAGCTGATCCGCTGTTTTCTCGATCGCCTTTGTTGCCGCGACCGCTGTTTTCAAGAGTATCGAACCCCGTTCGGAGATTGTTATCTGGGGTTGGGCCGACGATAGGCGCGCTACGGTTGTCAACTTATTCACCAATACGGTGAAATGGGAATCGAACTGCGGAACCTCCTTTACCTCGCTAAAGAAAGCGATATACTTCTTTCTCATCTCCTCCGGAGCTAGAGCTTGAAAAAGCGCTAGACCGTCCGCGTATTTACGCTTACGGTCCGCTAACCAGTTTTGTAATGTTATCATTTAAGAACCTCCTTCCGGTGGAGTAGGAGCTACCCCGGTGAATAATGCGTCTATATCGATAGGCGTTCCCATGATAATCATAGGGGCGGGGCTATCGGCCTCGAAAGTGAAGGACCAACCTCTTTTGTCGGCCGCCGCCTTGCCGCCGTCGAAAGAGGCGGTAACCGTACAAGGATAGCCGGGCTGTCCGATAAGCTGCTGGCTCTCGTTGTCCTCGATGATCAAATAGCCGGGCGTATTGCAGATCTGCCGGGCGAAAGCGGCGGCTTCCACTTTCTTGCCGGGGTGGAAGAACTCGCCGCTGATCTTGTAACTTTTACAATCTGTCTCGCCTTGAGACTCCGCTTTGTATCCTACGGTTGCCCGTGTCGCGTAAATAGGTGTCGGTTTACCTCCCGACTCTAAAAAGGTAAAAGCTCCTGTCGCCGTCACGAAATCGGCTGTGGCCTTGGCCTCTTTGGGGAGCGTGGGGACGACAGAGACTGAGGTTTCCGGAATAAAGGCGATACGACCTTTATAACCCCCCATATTGTCCGCTCCGGCTGGCCATAAAACAGGGCCAAACGAGGCGCACATCACATAATCCGCCGGAACGTCCGCCCCCATGAAGAGGACGGATAGCACCGCTAGCAGAAACAATACGGACAAAACTTTTCTGAAATCTTTCATCGTTTTATTTATTTACTGGTTTTACGATTTGGTATAAGTACCGGAAGCGGTGAAGTCCTCTCCATCGGCTACCGTGACTTTCACGTCTGCCGGCTTGGTATAACCGGCGATATCCTTGAAGGATACGGTTTGCTCACCTTTAGGTATGCCTAAAAGGGTAGCTCCGCTTCTCATCCACTCGCCGTTCTCGCCCACCTTCCAAGCGGCACCGGCTTCTATGGCCTCGTCGCTCTCGATCGTGACGGTCAGGGCGGCACCGGTTACGTAGTCGCCCGCTAAATCAACGCCCTCATTGGTGAACTCGTTAATCTGGAATACCTTCGGATGGATATCCTGAAAGCGGGTACCGTACCCGGCTTGTAGCCAGAACTGAACCTCGTTCGGGTCCTCGAAGATATCGCGGATCTGGACGAACCGGGTCGCCTTCTTCGTATTCACGCCAAAATCCAGCATTCCGGGACGGATTAAGATCAAGGCCTGCCCTGTTCCATATGCCTCATGGGTGACAGGTTCCAGTCCCGGGAACTTGGCGTCGTCCTTGACCGCCTTCCAAAACTCCTCGGTGGATGGGCGGGCGAACGCTTTTGTCTTTTGCCGGTAAGCCTCCTTACAGATCAACTCGATCTCGTTGGCATAATACAGGATCGCTTTACGGCGTAAGAAAGGATGTGCCGCACGTAAGAAGTTGACCAGACGATCGTAATCATCTACACCGTCACCACCGCCAAACGTACCGGTACGTACTAGGTTACGATTCGCCATGGTGATATCCTTCGTTGTCTTGAAATGATCGATCCAAGGGAAAAATCCGGTGAAAGAACTCATCGGGCTATACACATTGTCGTTTCTCTCGGCGAAGAAAGCGGAGAAAGTGATATCCTCCGAATGGCTGATGATGTGATTATCCACCACGAATTTCTCCATGGGGTGTTTCTTTACCGTATGGTCCACCTTCTCCCCGGCGTTGGAGAGAATACGTTTCTCCGTATAATTTAAGATGTTATCCTTCAAACGAGAAACGGTAAGTTCCGGTTTGATGGACATCTCTACCAATTTACCGATCTCATCGGGATACTTAATCTCGGCCCCGGCTTTATATGGGCCGGTGTGTCCGGCTTTGCGGCGAGCGTTCACGATCACGTCCTCATTCTCGATCTCGATCACGTTGAGCTTCATGGCCGCGGCGAACTCCTGAAACGTGAAATAGGGAAGGGTACGCAACACGTTATCGTAATCCTTCGCGTAACGATTCAGTTTCTCAATATCTAAAATGCCTTGTTTTGCCATTGTTCTTAGTGTTTAAAAAATCCTGTTTTCTCAGCCTCGGCCATGATAGCGAGGGTATCGTCCTCATGCTTATCGGCGAAATCCTTGATATCTCCGGTCTCCGCGGTCGGCTCTTGCTTTACTTTTGCTTCCGGCTTTTTGCCTGCCGGTGTTCCCTTTAGCTCTGCCACGTCTGATTGAAGTTGCTCAATCTGTGTGTCTTTCTCTTTCAACTCTTCTTGGGCGGTCGATAATCGCTCCTGTAAGTCGGAGGTATTACCGGTGCTCTCGATCGATTCGAGCAGCTGATCCACTGTTACGTCTTCCGCTTTCATGTCCGGGTTATCACCCAGTACCTTATTCAGAAGCTTGTCCCAGTTGTCGGCCGCTTGTTTCATCGCATTGTACGAATCATCTTTCAACCACTTCATAAATCACTATGTATTAAAATAATTAAGAACATTCTCGAAAGTATCTATCTCATCGATCATACCGATGTCCATGGCCTCCGGCGCGAAAAACATCTTACCGGTGGCCCATTTACCTTGATCCTCATTGATCACGCCTACCCGGGCGTTAGCGATACTGGAGATGAAATTCTCGTTATACGTATCGCATACTTTTTTTAGCGGTTCCGTATCTCCCTGCAGTGCCTTGTGAAATTCTTGGTTCTTGTCCGTGGATTTGGAGGCATAGATATCGATCAACTTGATTCCCATCTTGGCATAATACTCGCTGGTATCAACGATCGTCATATAGGTACCCACGCTTCCGATCCGGCAGACGTTGGAGTTCGCTACGATCTTGTCGCAACAGGAGGCGATGCCATAGGCCGCGGACGCTACGAAATCATTGCAGAAAGCTACGACAGGTTTGTTTCGGCTGTTAATCGCTTCCTGCATGATCCGGCATCCCATTCCCTCGCCTCCGCCGGAATCGATATTCAAGACGATCGCCTTGATATTATTCTCGTTGTAGCATCGGTTTAGGAGATTCGCCTTGGTAAGCATTCCGGATGGACCGCATTCTTGGTCGTATTTCGTGATCGCCCCGTTGATGTTCATTATGGCTACGGAGTTTTTGGGTGCGTCCTCGGGTGGAGACCATCCTCCATACTCGCTGATCTGGTATGCGCCATTTTTTAGGGAGGCGAAAAGCAAGGCGTTATCCTCGGTCGGCTCTTGTTCGGAAGAAGCGTTCCGGGGTTTCCCGAACATCGCTTCCGGCTTGGTAAGAAAAGATGCGATAAGGGGGAAATAATTCGCCGCGAAGTTTTCCTCGACGAACCATACTCCCCCCAGAATGTTGTGTAGATAAAGCATATCTTCCTTTTTGATGGCAAGGATATACTTATATATATGTATGGTAAAGGACTTCGGTCAATCGATCAGTTGAAGTTGCGGAACCAATTGCTTTCCGGATAACGAGATTTTGTATCCCGAGAAACCGCTAGGATCGCTGGGGTGCAACACCTCGAATTTGCATTTTAAGGGAAAACGATCCGATCCGACCACGAATGTATCCCCACTAAAGTGTTTATACTTAAAGATCGCCGTGAGGTGGTTCAATCGTTCGCATTTTTGCCATAGATCGCTGGTCATATATTGACGGGGTATTTGCAAGGAACCAGATACATTATATAGAGTACCTGATTCACTTTCTTGTGGCTCAACCTTGATAGAGGTTCCATATCTCCCCGGGTGAAGGTTGATCCAGCCTCCGGACTTGAGTCCAACTTTTACTTTGTCTGCCTCTTGAGACACGCTCGCTATTTGCATCGAGAAAGCGAACCACGCATCGGAGATACCTCCCATATTGTCTGCCATAACCTTAGTTTTTATTTGTTTATCAATAATATCTGATCGTAATGGATACACTTGGAATTTTATTCCTCCCAAAAGGGACAAATCGATACGCTTGGTCGGAGTGAAAAACACTCGTATTTAACTTTTATTGTACGAACGTTTCTCTTTTTGCTTCCTAGTTCGGTCCCTCCAGCGATAGTAGTTCTTTTTTAGAGCGTCCTCGCTGATCCCGTTGATATCGAATTTGCGCATAAAGGAAAAAATACTTTCGATATACTGTATCCCATACATATGCTTGTTATAATCTATCCATTCGTGCAGCTCGGCCCAGAACATCAACTCTATCCGTCGCTCAAGGATTCGCTGCGAGCGTTCGCTAAGATAGTTGTAGTAAGCCGGATCTTTTCCACATCGTCTGTCCGGCAAAGCTATTTCCAGCGTTCCTTGCTCCAAAGGGCAGGAGGCCGGGCGCTTGGATGTCAGATCAAACAGGGTATGATACAAATCTGTCTTGTCCGGAAGGGTTATCACTCCTTCCCGGCAATCATTGAATTTTCCACGCATGTACTCCTCCAAATGCTTTTTTATGCTTATCTTTACTGTCACCATATCGATTTTCTCTCTTCTTATAGGCTTTTTTACTCTATTTTCCCTATGTGTATGTGTTATATTTTGCGGCCAACACGTCAACAGACCAACAAGAAATATAAAATATGATGCTAATTTACTATATTTCAATGATATAATTGATAAAACACCAAGAAATATGCGACCAACAAAAAATAGAGCTTGTTGGTCACCTCTACCAACCGTCAACAGTGCTTCATTTTTCCCTGAATTTAGAATTATTGCCAACAGTGACCAACAAAAAGAAAACGATGACCAACAGGAAACAACAGCCTACTTCTATTTAATTAATATATATATTATTGATTATTATATATTTATCTTATATCTGTTTTGAAATGTTTCATCTTTTGTTGGTCTGTTGGTCTGTTGACCACTTTTTCTATCCTTTATAGGGTTTCAAAACACGCAAAACTTGCTTATTTCTTTTTTTAATTTCAGGGGGTCCGGGGGAAATAGATGAATAAAGATAGAACCGGCTTCCCGGATGTGCTTGTTGTCCATGGCCTCCAATAGCCAAGCTATATCCTAGAAAGTCGGTTCTATGCGATTTTAAAATACTATCAGTCGTTAAAAGCGGAATCCCGGCTCAGTCTCCGGAGTCTGATCGTAGTTTTGTACGTCTCTTTCGAAATCGACATCGAGCAAGTCTCTGAGAATATCGTAATTGAAACAAACTGCCGAGGTATTACTCTCTTTGTTCACCATAATACGTTTCATGCTGTTATCTATGGTGGGTTCTCCCGCCGGGTTTGCTAGAATGTCTCCTTTTGGGACTTCTTTCACCTCTTGCCATCGATAACGAGTGGAACGTACTTTGCCAATATAGGCCTCGTTACTTTCGAAATAGGTATTTAAGGATTGAAGAGAGAACGCCTCACCTTTTAGCTGCTGGGTATACATAGGATAGATATTTGTCATGTTTAGATATAAAACACGGGTATCTATGGGCTCTAGGTTTTTTATTTCCGTATCCCGGCCTTGTTTCTTAATTGTTACCTTTCCCGGTACCTCGATCTTATAGTCTCTACCTTGAACTAGGCTTCCTGTATCGATCAAGAAGTTGAGTATACTGAAGAAGTTGAACATCTTATTTGAGGAACTAATCGATTCTACTTGTTTGATCACTTTCGCTATTGCGATTTCGAAGAACTGTTCTGCGGTAAAAGGTAGTTGCAAGGAGGTATGTTCTTCCACTATACGACAAACGGAAACGAACATTGATACCGTCTCGAGTATACGAGAGAGGCCATCCGTGTTTTTAACGGATACCCGTACCTCATCTTTCAAGGATTTAAAGACCTCGTCGTATACTTTCTTATAATGTTGCAAGATGCTATTTCTGCACGCCAATATCTCAAGGAGGACGCTATGTAGTCCGGATTCCTCGTATCCTTTCAACTCATTGAAGATTTCTTCTTCCAATTCAGACCGATCGTCACGTTTCGGTACCTCGCAAATGATACATCGATTTGCGAGAGAGTTGTCATCCTGTTGGGGACTTTCTTGGCCCATGATAACAAGAGCTGCGTTCACTTGGCTACTATCGATCTCCTTACTTACCGCATCCTTACGTTTCTGCTTGCCTTCTCCATCATATACAGCGGATTTCAAGGCTTGGAAAATCACAGGGTTTATTTGCGTGTCGTTATACTCTTCGAGCATGATCGGGATATTCCGGTATCTCTCCAGCCAAGAGAACAAAGCGGCGGGGGTTCCGGAGTTTAGGTTGAATGCTGGTGCGTCCGGAGACATCGATAGAGAGCGGATGGAATAACCAATTTGTGATTTTCCGGAACCCGTCGGACCGATAAAGAATAAAGCCGTAAAGGTTCTCCTGACATTGTATATATCGCTACGGAAGGCACTCATGATCGAATATATGATCGCCCACATACCGTTATTGTTTAGCTTGTATACCTCGTTCATCAGTGAGGCCCACTTTTGGAAATTGATAGAACATCCCGCTTTGGGTTCCCGGTACTTGATGAAGCGATCCAGATAGTAGCGATCGCTATCCCGGCGCTCAGATGCGTAAATTTTAGAGAAAGCCGGGATATAATAGTATTGTTTATTGTGTTCCACTAATCCCAAATCTGATACGTATTGGAGTTGTTGTTTTCCATCGATATCATGGACTATAGCGTTACTGAAAGCGAAGAATCCTTCATCATACCAGCCAAACATACGAAGCTCAAAACACTTCTTGAACTTGCCCGCCCAACTATCCATGATCAAATCGAGATGGTTTTGTGTCCCATTGGAGAAATTGATATCACCTTCTTCCCATAAGCGTTTTTTAAAGGATGGGAGTGTGAGCATCTCTGCGCTGATCCACTCCATATAAATCGGATAGGGATAGTTTGCTTGAGTGAGTTCTACGATACGTTTGTTGGCTTGGCTTTCTTTATCGTAAACATGTAATAGTGGCTCAATATAGAAGTTTCCTACTCTCATAAACGATTTTTTACCATTAGCGAATATATATGCTAATTTTCTTCCATTCTTATCGAGATATGGGAAAAACTGATAGGCACGCCATAACCGGTTAATCGCTGGATCAGAGTCTACATAATCCGGGAGTCGGCTAGGATCGAACATGAGTGAGGCTCCATCTACTTGGAGTGCGTCTGAATTAAACCGGGCCTCTGATTTACGGATATCGAGATATGGTTTCAAGACATGTTCCAGAGCTGTTTTGGTGACCCCTAACATCCGGGCATAATCTGTAGTTTGGAAAGCCCGGGTGGTAGCATCCGCGTAGGATATCACTTCAGAGCATCTTTCTAAGGCTATTTTCTTTATATTCTCGGGAGATTCCCGGAATGTACTGTATAATCCGATATAGTATTCATTGAATCCAATCTCTTTCTCTGTGTCTACGAGTTTATAACGTTCTTCACCTTTCTCGTCTACATAACTTTCCCGCTCTCTTTTATATTTGCTCATGGAGACCGTGAAGCCGGTTCTTGTCAAGGAACGTAGAAATGAGAGCTCTTCCGGTTCGATCATGTTTTCTTTTACCTCGAATTTATCCCTGCAACGGATGATGGGAGATAGCCGGCGAAGCTCTTGTACCTCGGACACACCCGGGATACCTGTTATAAGGATGACCGGACAAACTCCCCATCCCTCGGAGAAACGATTGACAGACCAAGTAAGGGTGACTTGTTTGTTCCCGGTTTTTACAAGTTCCTCCGCTTCTTCCACGCCGGTTAATCCCGGTTGGGTAGGTTGGGCTGGCACGCTTTTCTTACCTACGGCTTGTAGCTCGGCAACTAGATTTGTTATCAATTCCCCATCTGCGTTAAATCGTTCGGCGAGGGATACGATATATGCTTGCCTTTGTAATTTATCCGGTACGACGGAGATACTTTGGGCGATAATCCGGAGAACCTCTGTTTTCCGGATCGGATCATCCATCTCGCTTTCGAATGCTTTATAAATAAAGGAGATGAAGTCGGTCTCCTGCTTTTTCAAGAATTTGGCTAGTTTCTCAGTCCCCATCTTGCGGGCGAAACTGTCCGGATCTTCTCCTTCCGGAAGAAGAACGGCACGGACGTTCATGCCCTCGGCCAGCATGATATCCATGTTCCGGACGGAGGCTTTCATGCCGGCTGCGTCTCCATCATAAACAGCGGTGACGTTTCGGGTAAATTTCTTGATGATCCGGACTTGATCTAGTGTAAGGGCGGTACCGCTACCGCAGACCGTATTGGGATAACCGGATTGAACGAAAGAGAGTACATCAAATTGACCTTCCACCAAATAGCATTTATCGGATTTCGATATCTCTTGGCGAGCTTGGTATATACCGAATAACGTCTTTCCCTTATGAAAAAGGGGAGTCTCCGGAGAGTTTAGATATTTACATTGGGTATCCTTATCCAAGGAACGGCCCGTGAAACCGATCACTAGTCCTGATAAGGAATAAAACGGGAATGTGATCCTATTTACAAATCGATCGAAGATCTTTCCGTTCTCTTTTCTGATAATCAAACCGGCCTTCTCCATAGCCGCCATGTCATAACCTTTTTGAGAGCCTAACTCGGTTAATGCGGTAAACATGGATGAAGAGTACCCCGCTCCATATTTAGACAGGATATTCGGGGTGATTCCTCGTGTTTCCAGATATTCAGCGGCCTCTTTCTTCTTGAGGAAAGCCGTAAACGTTTCTTGGGCGAATGTGAGGCAGATTTGTAGGGCCTCCCGCTCTTTCGCTTTCTTCCGTTCATCGTCGGTTAGTTCCCGTTCGGGTACTGTTATGTTGTATTTCGAGGCGACTAGCTTTACCGCCTCGAAGAAAGACATCCCTTCGTGCTCTTTTACGAAAGTTATCACGTTCCCGCCTTTACCACATCCAAAACATTTCCAGATATTCTTAGCGGGGGATACGACTAGGCTTGCGTCATTGTCCCCATGGAATGGGCAAACTCCCTTGTAATTTACTCCAGCTTTTTTTAGCTTAACATAATCACCTATCACGTCTACTATATTGGCCGTGTTGATGATATTATCGATCACGTCTTGAGGTATCATATTTCATCTTCTTTATTGTCGTTAAATAAATATAGTTGTCGGGCTTCGAAGGCCTCTTGTAAGGATACGCCTAGAGTTGTGGCTAGACGTAAATACTCTTGATCTGTGGGGCTTTCCTCTCCCCGGTATAATTTCCAAAACCGTACTTGGTTGATATTTACCGCATGCAAGAAAGCTGTTGCTACATTGAAATATTCCGGATTGATTAATTTAATCCGGAACAATTCTAGCACAAGGTTCCGTTTTACGGAAGGACGGTAAACGATATGGTTCCTATGGATATATAGTTTAACGGCTAACTCGGTCTTTCCTAGAATCTTCCCTATTTCCTTGAGAGTTATCTTCCCCAGATTCTCCTTCAATATTTTTTCTTGGCTTTCTGACCAGCGTTGTCTTTTCATGTCGTCTTATGAATTTATAATTTTGACTAAAATCATAGTCATAGTTTCCTTCTTGAATGAACATACAGACTATTTTTATAAAGAGTTCTCTGTTTTCCTCCTTAACCGTAGCCTCGAGAGAGAATGAACAATCTACTTTCATATTTAGAAGTTCATTATATACGCCGTTCACATACTCCCGGAATTGATCTACTCCCATTTTCTCTTTATAGATGGCGATCCAGTTCCAATCTGTCATTCGATACCGGGCGTAACTATCCATCGATTACCTCAATATTGTCAAAATCTGCAGTGTCAAAATCCAATGGTTCTCCAAAAAGAGGATTATCGGAGGTGACGCACGCTCCCGGAACATATAGGTTTAGTTCCAACCATTTCAAAAAATCCTCCCGATCGCAATTAACGGGAGGGCATTCTACTTCATATACGATTCTAGCTTTCATTGTATATTCTTTTCTAATTGTCTTTTCATGTCCATTACGATCCTATCGACACTTGATCTTTGATCGATAGGCTTCGTCGCCAAGTAAGTATATAAGCAATCATCTAGGATGATAGCTTCTTCCTGTGAGATATCCTGAATGATGATCTTGCCGTTTGAATCCGTTTCGATATACATGATCATTCCTCCTTCCTCTGTGCCCATATGTTGTTCATCTTGGCTAACTTATTTTGCATGTAGCTGCGAAGTAAAGTGGAACATTCTTCTGTATAGTCCGCAAATTTGCAAGCGAACTGGTATTCACATGTCCGATCAACATCACGAACGAATTTGCCAGCATGATTGATTATGGCTTTTATGTGCATCTTATCGGACTGGATAAATTGCTCGTCCTGCATTAATAGCCCTTGGATTTCCATAGCGGAGTTCTCTAGGATATCTGCCGCTATGAACATCATCCAAATCGGTAAAGCGTACTCCTGCGGAGTAGTATGCGCCAACTTTTTTCTTTTGGCGGTGGCTACAGCCATCGCTAAATAATTCTTGTCATTCATCTTTTTTCTTTCCTCCTAAAATTTCCATGGCATGATTACACATCTTGATGGCCAGATATTGGAATAGCTTGGGAGATTTGTTTTTTGCGGGAGGTAAAAAATCCACATTCAATTTAACCACATCCCCATGTTGCGTGATGGTAATCACTGCCTTTGCTTGCTTGATTGCCTTGTAGGTCTTTTTATTCAGTCGTTTCATATTTCTTTAGTTATGTAGTGTATACCATGAAATCTGATGGATCAGCAAACATTGATGCCCTTTTTTCTTTCCAATCTATAGTTACTACTATCCACTCTGAAGGAATATTCATATAATCGAGTCCAATATATTTAGTAACCCAATATATAGATATACACCCAGATTCATGTTGTACAATCTCAAGATCCTCTGGCTCACATTTTAAACGGCATCGAATTTCACTCTTGAGATCCTCTAATTTTTCTTTTGCTTGTTCCAATGTTATCATATTCTGTGTATTTTTTAGGTTATTACAGAGAGTCTATCTGACTTGAATGTTTACGATTAATCTTTTGAAGAAAATCTTTACGATACTTCTCAGGATCAGCGGTGTAGGGGATGAGAATAACCGTTCGACAATCTATCCGGAGAGGAATCTTTCCTTCATCGTTACCGTTTGGTACGATAGGGGTTGGATTCTTTCCCATATCAGCCTTCTGTTTAATCACGGGAGGAGGAAGTTGTTTTTTCAATCCAAGTTCCTTTACTAGCGCATACACCTTCTCCGGACGTATGCCTAACATCTTGGCCATAAATTGACCGGTCTGTTTTTTGTAATTGGTACGAATGTACTCCTTTTGTTCTTCTAATGTTGCCATGGTATTTTAGTTATTGCGTAATCTGACGTATTCGATTCTAAATCTCCTAGAGCGAGTTCTATATCTACAGAAATCATTCCTGGATATATATTCGCTAGCGACGAATATTGACAATAGAGCAGAGGCCACTATTGATCTTGCCATTGGAGAAAGGTCAAATGAGATATTGAAGTTCGTGCAGAACCACCATGCGGAAAGCTCGTTGATTTTGCTGCAACCTACTTTCTTATACACCCTTTGGATAACATTGTCAACAGTCTTAATCTTGATCTGTAGCGCATATGCAACCTCCTTGATCGAGGCTCCCCAGGCGATACGTTCCGCAATTTGACTTTCTCGTCGTGTTAGTTCTGCATATTTGTTCATATCAAGCCGGTGTTATGTCCCAGATCTCGTTAGGATCAGTTATTTCATATTTTGCGAAAACCTTCTCAACAGCCTCTTTTTCCTGTACAGGAATATTGGTGATGCGTTTACGCTTTTGATAGTAATGTTGCTTGGTCTTTGTACCCAAAGCTTTCATCAAATCTTCCTGCAAAAGCATGTAGTCTTCATACTTAACCTTTCGCGTTCCTTTCAAAAATGAGTAATTCAAATTCAATGCTGCCATATTACCACTTGATTAAATATTTTTTCAATGTTACACCGTTTATTGTTTGGGTCAAGCGTAGTTCAACACTATATCCTAACCTAATTAGTTTGTCTATGTCCTCTGAAGTGAGAGCATATACAAAACACGTTTCTCCTCCTTGTTTTGCCCCTTTTGCTATTTCTTTAAGCGCTGGTTTCAAACGACTGTAGTTCTCTACTAATTTCCGTGCATCTTTCGCACTAAACCAATTAAGCCAAATCTTTATCTTTCTCATACTTCATGTGTTTATAGGGTGTTTACCCTATTGATTAATAAATCTGCTTTTGTTATCTTTGAAATGTTGAATGTTTAATACAGGTGCAAATATATTGCTATTTCGCAATATATGAAACTTTTTATATTGAAATTTCGCAATATGAATGAGGATTTTTTTGATCGTTTAGATAGATATATGATATACAAGAAATTAAACGATAACAAAGTTACCGTAGAATCTGGAATTCCTGTAGGGTCGCTAGGGAAACAAAGAAAAGGCTCTCGTGGGTTATCTATTGCGAGTATTGCGAAATTGCTATATACGTATAGTGATTTGAACGCAGATTGGTTAATAACAGGAAGAGGAGAAATGCTCCTCTCCGAAGAAAAAATGCCAGAGCATGAATTAATCAATGAGTTAAAAATGATTAATCGAAACTATGATGAGATGAAGAAGGATCGTGATGAGTGGTTCTTCAAAGCGCGTAAATTAGAAGAGGAACTCAAAAAGTATAATTCCAAATCAAAAACCGACGAAGCTGTATGACGATTACTTATGGAGGTAAGTGGAATACAGGGGGGGATGGCATAGATTGATTTTTTTAATCTTTAAATATAAACATTATGAACGAAACAGATCTTTTTATTCAATTGACTAGTTTGGAGGATTCTCCTATTACTATTTGTGTGAAACATATTGCTGCCATTTATCCTAATGGGGATAATACAATGATTCTTCTTCCTTCAGGAGAGAAGATAGAGGTAAAAGAGGCATATTCTGTCGTTTTTTCAATTTTGCCTAATACGGCTTCTATTGAAGAGTGTCTATAAGAACCGGGACTATTTTAGGACAAAATAGTATTATAGTGATATTTGTAATATTTTGATAAACAGATAAATATATGCTAAGCGTTTACACAAAAGGGTCTTGGTACCCCGACTTGATGAAAGGGAAATGGTTGGTATTCAACTGTTTCTCTTTTTTTGTGTCCTACCCTTAAATCTAAAGGATAGTCAACGATTGTAATCAAAACAATTGTTCGTATCTTCAAGTAAAAAAAATTCTTCTTACTATATACAAATATAATTACTATCTCATCTATTTCCTGATTATCGCCGTGGAATGTATAGACCACGTCGTGATCTGTATATTCCACGCCTTGATCTGTACAGACCACGTCGTGGTTTGTAGAATTATACAGTATGCGTATAAGAATTCATAGGTTATCGGGAAAGAATTCATATAGGAGTAGAGTGCTTTTTGCTTAGGGAGAAGAGGAGACGCTCTTACGTGTCAAAGTGGGAATAGTGTCAAACAATTAGACAGCGTTGTCAAAATATTGGACAGTTCTAAAAGAATAGCTTTTTGTTATCTGATTGTTGTTTAGTTGTTTATGTGTTTTGGCACGTTCTTTGCTATTATTTAGGTAGAAAATAATAGAGCAATGAAACAAATATTACTTACAACAGTTCTTTCTCTCAGTTTCGCTACCGCGACGGTGGCCCAAGAGAAACTTTGGACTTTGGATGAATGTATGCGCTATGCCGTGGAAAACAGCCCATCGGTTAAAAAGCAAGTTTATACATCAGATACGTATAAGGCGGAACGGAATGCCGCCGTAGCTTCTTTTTTCCCGGCGGCATCGGCTAAGGTCGGAGCGCAATATAGTTTTGGCCGTTCGATCGACCCTGCGACCAATACCTATGAGAATACTTCTACGTTTAATAATAACTATGGCCTCGACGCTTCTATTCCTATTTTTACGGGCGGACAGCTGATCAATCAATGGTTGATGGCAAAATCCAATCGCCGTATGGGAGTTAATGACATACAGAAAGCGAAAGATGATTTAGCGATGAAAACCATGCAGGCTTATATGGATGTGGTGTATTATAAAGGAACGATTCGTATGGCGGCCGAGAAATTGGAGGAGAGTAACCGTACCTTATATAAGACTCGCCGGCAAGAAGAGCTGGGTTTGAAAGGGAAAGCGGATGTAGCTCAATTCGAGGCTCAAGTAGCGGCCGATGATTATACATTGACCCACCAGCAGAATCTTTTCAATACCGCCTTGCTTACTTTGAGGGAATGTATGAATTATCCATCTGATTTAGAACTGGAGGTGGATACTTTATTACCGGATATCAATTATGTCCCGGAAGTAGAGAATGTGGCGGAGATTTTCGCCTATGCGTCCGGGAATAACCCTACCGCCTTGCAAGCCGAGTATCAATTAACGCAAAGTAAATACCAATATCGTATTTATAAAGGAAAGTTGCTGCCGAGTATTTATTTGAATGCCGGAATCTCTACGAGTTATTTCGAGAACTTGAAATCTGATAAGGCCCCGGAAGTTTTCAAGGATCAGTTTAAAAATAACCGTGGTGAATATGTCTCTTTTAGCCTTAGCTTCCCCTTATTCGATGGTTTGAGCAGATTAACGAACGCTCGTCGTTACCGTAACAATATGCGGATCGCACGGGAGACAAGGACAGAGGTCTTTCGCCAGTTGCAGACAGCGGTAGAGCAATCGGTCTTGGATCGTGAGGGATACGCTAAAGAGGCCATACAGATGGATAAGAAGGTGAAATCGGATGAGTTGGCTTATCGTGTTACCCTACGGAAGTACGAGGAAGGCCTGATGAGCACGCTGGATGTACAGACAAGTGCGAATACGCTGTTGGAGTCCAAGGCCAATCTGCTTCAAAAGCGATTGATGTACTTATTGAAAAGCAAGCTGGTGGATTATTATAAGGGCAAGCCTCTTATCAATGAATAAGAATTGAGAACATAGAATTTAGATGATAATAAAAAATATAGAATACGATGGATATACAATTAGAGAAAAAGAAAGGTCTTCAGAAGAAGCATATTCCTTATGTAGCGGGTGGCGTGTTGTTCGTTATCTTGTTGGGATGGATTATCTTTGGTGATCATGCTTCTACGTTGAAAGTGGACGCGAGAGGGATTAGCATCGGTAATGTGACCCGTGAGCAATTCAATGACTTCTTTCGTATGGATGGTCAGGTGCAACCTATCACGGTCGTGCAGCTTAGCCCCGAGGAGGGCGGTATCGTACAGGAGAAAGTCGTGGAAGAGGGCGCCCAAGTGAAGAAAGGCGATATCATTGTTCGTCTGAGCAACTCAAATCTGGATTTGCAGATATTGAACGCTGAGGCCGAGTTGGCGGAGAAGCAGAACTTCCTTCGTAATACGCAGGTTACCATGGAGCAGGATAAGCTGACCAATCAGATGGAGAAACTTCAATACGATATGGACATGAACCGGGCCCGCCGCTCGTTCAACCAACAAGAACAGTTGTATAAAGAGAACTTGATCGCCAAGGAGGATTATCTGAAAGCGAAGGAGGACTTCGAGTTAGCCTCTCAAAAGCACGCCTTGATTACCGAGCGCTTGCGCCAAGACTCTATCTCCCGCACGATCCAGATGGATGAGATGGAGGCCAGCTTGGCGAACATGCGGAAGAATATCCTGTTGATCCGTGAGCGTAAGGAAAACTTGAATGTCCGTTCCCAGATCGACGGTGAGTTGGGACTGTTGGATGTCGTATTGGGGCAAAGTATCAATCCGGGACAAAAGATCGGCCAGATTAACGACCTTTCCGATTATAAGATCGAGGCCATGATTGACGAGCATTACATAGACCGTGTGAAACCGGGCTTAAGTGCCGCTTTCGAGCGTCAAGGCTCGTCTTTCGACTTAACGGTGCGCAAAGTTTATCCCGAGGTTCGTGATGGTAAGTTCCGTACGGATTTCGTTTTCACGGGTGAGCGTCCGGATAATATCCGTAGCGGACAGACCTACTATATCAACTTGGAGCTGGGACAACCTACCGAGAGTATCATTATCCCGAAGGGAACTTTCTTCCAGAGTACGGGTGGAAGTTGGATATTTGTTCTTGATCCGGATGGAAAGAAAGCTTACAGGCGTTCTATCAAGATCGGTCGTCAGAACCCGCAATACTATGAGGTTCTTGAAGGTCTGGAAGCCGGTGAGAAGGTGATTGTGTCCAGTTATGAGAGTTATAAGGATAATGAAGTGCTGGTGCTGGAATAAAATCGATATAATATGAAAAACATACTAATCGCCATTCGTTCCATTTTTAAGAAAGGGCGGCATAACGTGATGAAAATCGTATCGTTGGGAATCGGTTTAGCGGTAGGTTTGGTATTGATCGCTAAAGTCTATTTCGAACAATCGTATGATGATTTTTATCCGGATAGAGACCGGGTCTATCAAGTATGGGCGAAATACCAGCAAAATGGAGGGGAGTTGAAGGATTATCCGCAAACAAGCGGTGGCATCGCTCCCACGATGCAACAACAGATACCCGAGATCGAGACCGTCACCCGATACACGAGTTTTGGAGACTGGACCTTTACGATGACCGACACCAAGATGAAATACTCCGGTCGTTGTATCATAGCGGATAGTTGTTTCTTTGATATTCTTCCTCGTCCTATGCTGATCGGAAATGCGAAAGAGGTTCTTTCCACCCCGATGTACGTGTTGGTATCAAGTCGTATAGCGAAAAATATCGGGGGCGATGTTATCGGGAAAAACTTCACGGTAGACAGTTCGCCGGGACGTACTATGACTATTGGTGGCGTTTTTGAGGAAGTTCCGGAAAATTCTCATTCCCGTTACGATGTGATTGTTTCTATGGCTTCGGCGGGTCGGTTCATGTGGGAGGGTTCGCCTACTAATATGTTGGGAAATGATCGTTACATAAGCTACGTGAAATTGCACAAGGGGGTGAATCCTTTAGCTTTGGAGGAACAGGTGCATACGTTCGTGAATTCTTATTTCCCTCCGGAGGAACAGCAAAAGACAGGGTTTAACATTGGTTTCTCGTTTCATGAGCTGGATGGCTTACACAAGGAGTTGCCGCAAGTCAAGCGAATGACATGGATACTTTCCTTACTGGCCTTCGCTTTGATCTTCACGGCGGTGATGAACTATATCTTGATCGTGATATCCTCTATCGTAAATCGTTCGAAGGAGGTGGCTGTCCATAAATGTTATGGGGCAAGCGAGAATAATATTCATGGTATGATGTTTGGTGAGGCGTTGGTACATATAGTGCTTTCACTGATCTTGGCCTTATTGTTGATCCTTGCGTTTAGAGGTACGGTAGAGGAGTTGTTGGCGACTTCGTTAGATTCCTTGCTCTTGTCTAATGGTAGCTTGGTCTTGCTAGGGATATGTATCTTGGTGTTTTTCGTATCTGGTTTTATGCCGGGATCATTATACGCTCGGATTCCGGTGGCCTCCGCTTTCCGTAATTACCGGGAGAATAAGCGTATCTGGAAGAAAGCCTTGTTGCTTGTCCAGTTTGTAGCCACGGGCTTTTTGGTGACGATGCTTGTTTTCGTTGCCCGTCAATATACGTTTATGGTGAACGATCGTCCGGGATATGCCTATGAGAACCTTGCCTACTGCGGGTTAGCTGGCGTGGACTCTACCTCTCGTGCCAAGATTCTGGATGAGGTGATGCGGCTTCCGGGGGTCGTTGCGGCTACCACCGTCTATCAATTGCCTTTCGAGCATGCTTCCGGTAATAATATTCTTTTACCGGGTGAGACTCAAGAGCTTTTTAATATCGCCGATCTCTATTGGGTAGGTAACGGATATTTGGACATGATGGAGATTCCCGTGATCCAAGGCCGCTCGTTCACGGAAAATGTGACCAATTCAAGAGAGGTGATGGTAGACCGCCGTTTCGTGGAGAAAATGAAATTGGTAGCGGGCTGGACGGATGATGTGATCGGGAAGGATATCTGCGTCACCGAACATAGCAAATGGAATGAGGAGCCATTCACGATTTGCGGTGTTTATGAGAATATCCGTCTGGGAGGAATCTCGAACCAAGATATGCGGCCTTCCGTATTATTCTATGCGCATAAGCCCATGTATACCTTGCAGGTGAAGTTCCATGAGCTGAACAACGATAGTATGGCTCGTTTACAGCAGAAGATATCCGAGACATTTCCGGATCGTGAACTGAACGCTATCTCTTTCCGTTCCGAGATCATGGATCTATATAAGGACTCCCGCCAATTCCGTGATTCCGTGATGATCGGAGGTTTGGTCACGTTTCTTGTTACGTTGATAGGACTTATTGGCTATACGAATGATGAGGTGAGCCGTCGTCGTAAGGAGATAGCGGTTCGCCGGGTGAATGGGGCTACCTTATGGGATATATTGAGGTTGTTCATAAAGGATATCGGATATATCTGTATCTATGCGGTCATATTAGGCGGTGGTATAGCATACTTTGTCTTGCAAAAGTGGCAAGAGCAATTCACGGAGAAGGTTCCTTTGTCATGGTACATATTCTTGGGTTGCGGCGTATGTGTATTATTGATTATATATTCCGTGGTTTGTCTGGATGCCCGCAAGACGGCTAATGATAATCCGGTGAATTGCTTAAAATCTGAGTGATTGAAAATAGATAATAGAAAATTGATAATTCATAATTCATGAATAATTTATTGAACTTTAAGTCCTTTTTAAAGTTCCTTGGAAGGAATAAGGCTTATACGCTGATAGACGTGTTTGGTCTGTCTGTATCGTTGATGTTTGTGTTATTGATAGCGGTCTATACGGTACAGGAGATGTCTACAGATAAATTCCATACCAAGGCGGATCGTATCTATCTGGTCGGGAATGAAAATTGGATGGCCACCGGAGCTGCCATTCCTTATAAGATAAAGGAACGCTATCCGGAGGTAGAGAAAGTTTGCCCGGTAGTGGCAGATAATTCAAGCAATATAGTTGTAGTTTCCGGTGATCGGAAACTAAAGGCGAACGTGATGTTTGCGGACTCCACGTTCTTCGATTTCTTTGATTTCCGGCTGTTACAAGGCACTCGTGAGCAAGCGTTGGCCGCCGGGAACTATGCGGTGGTCTCTTCTTCGTTCGCCCGTAAGATGTTCGGAACGGATGATCCGATGGGACGGCAGTTAGTGGTGGGAGATACCATATCGGCTACTATAAACGGGGTGGTGGAGGATTTACTTCATTCCTCTATTCCCGAAGCGGATGTGATCGTGCGTTGGGAGCAGGTTAGCTGTTTTAACCCCAGCTTAGCCCCGGATCAGTTGAGGAATGCCGGAAGTACATCGGCTTTTGTCTTGGTGCGTGAGGGTAGTGATTTCCCTTCTCGTGCGGAGGATATGGCCCATTGGTTCAAGGAGTTTTATTGGCCGTATCAATATGGGACGGCAAAGGAGGTACGCATATTGCCGCTTAGTGAGCAGTATTTTGCGAAAGCCGCTTCTTACTCTTCTTTGCGAAAGGGAGATTGGCGTTTCGTGATCGTGCTAATGTCCGTAGGTTTCCTTATCTTGATTTTTGCGGTCATTAATTATATTAACTTGACGGTCGCCCAAGCGGGTTTCAGGGCGAAGGAGATGGCTACCCGGCGCCTTTTGGGTTCTTCACGGGGCGAGTTATTCATGCGCTTGATGCTGGAGTCTACTTTGCTTACGTTTATTTCTTTGGTTATTGGGGTTCTCCTTGCTTTGGCGGTCGTGCCGTTTGTCAATGATTTATTGCAGACACGTGTCGATATGAATGTATTGGGTAGACCTGTCTGGCTATTGGCTTTGGTTTCATTAACGGTTGTCGTGGGAGTTTTATCCGGCTTACTGCCTGCTATCATTATTTCTTCTTCTAAACCGATCGAGGTGGTAAGGGGTACGTTCCGGGCTAAGACGAAAATGGTATTCAGTAAGTTCTTTATCGTATTCCAAAATGTGATCACGATCACGATGATCGCCGCCTCTATCACGATGGTTTGCCAGATCGTTCATATGATCAACGCTCCTGTCGGATATAAAACGAAGAATTTATTGGCTATGCGATCGGTGGATGAAAGGCAGTTATCCGCTTTTGTCGGTGAGTTGAAAGGTTTGTCATGCGTAGATAGGGTCGGGAAGACTCAAGGATTGCCTTTATTCGGTAGTAATAATTGGACTTCTACTTATCAGGGGCAAAATATATCTTTTCAGCAATTCGTTATGGATAAGGATTGTTACGATATGCTGGGATTGGAGATTTTGCGTGATAACCATTTAACGACAGAGGGCTGGTTCCTAAACGAGCAAGCGATGCGTGAGATGAACTTATCGGAGGATGCGACCTCTTTTATGTTGGATAGGCACGAAAGGCCGATAGCGATAGCGGGTATCGTCCGGGATTTCTATTGCTTTGGAAATGTGACGACAGGGATGAACCCTGTCATGTTCCGTTTCTTGAAAGATAATGAAGCTCCTTGGATGATTTTGATCGAGACACAAGGTGATCCTTTCGCCGCAAAGGAGGCTATCGGTAAAGTATATGAGAAAGTGACCGGACTTGAGTTTGAGGCTTTCTTCATGGATGAGAGTTTACAAAACTCATTCGACTCGCAAATCCGTTTGGCAAAGATCGTAATCGTATTCTCGATAATCGCCATCCTTATTTCTTTGCTAGGCTTATTGGCGATGTCCACTTATTTTATCCAACAGCGTTTGCAAGAAGTATCCGTACGAAAGGTATTTGGTTCCAGCAACCGGCAGATATTGGTTAAGCTCGTATTCACGTTCTTGAACTATGTGTTGATCGCTTTCGTGATCGCCATACCTATTATTATGTACTTTATGAAAGATTGGCTGTCCGACTATTCGTATCGTATCGGTTTAAGCCCGCTGATATTTATCGCTGCCGGCTTATTCTGCCTCATGATCTCGTTTGTCTCTGTCTTTTTCCAGAGCTACCGGGCTGCCACATCGAATCCGGTGGATAGCTTTAGGCATAGGCTTTAGTAACTTTTAAAAGGAAATATCATGAACTCAATCGTACGAAATTTCGTTTTTGTGATCAGTCGTTTTAAAATGGCTAGTTTCTTGAATGTAGCAGGATTATCTGTGGCTTTTACAGCTTTCTTGATCTTGTTCATGCAAGTTCGTTACGAGTGGGGATACGATCGTTTCCATAAGCATGCCGACCGGTTGTATCGCTTGGAGATCGTTCACAATAATAAAGGGGCGCAAGTCGTATTGAACCGCCCGCTTATCGATCGGTTCTTGGCCTCCTCTCCACATATTGAGGAGGGGTCGCTAATCAATCGGTGGGGCGATAAGAAGTATATCACGGTGGATCGGGATGGTGAGCGGATGACTTTCCATGAGGAGCTCTATGCCTGCTATCCCTCCTATGCTCGTGTTTTTGACTTTGATATGGTGGAAGGTGAGGCGGCGGCGTTGGAGGAGAAGGGTCGGGTATTGATACCGGCAAGTATGGCTCATCGTTTCTTTGGCGATCATCCGGCGGTCGGGCAAGTCTTGATCGGAGAGGGGTGGACGTCCGAGGTGGGAGGTGTCTACCGGGACTTTCCCTCCAACTCGATCGTCAGTAATGCGGTCTATCGGCGCATATCGGACAAGGAAGGCGCAGGCGCTTGGATGCAAAATAATTTTGAGTGTTATCTCCGTCTGGATAATCCGGCCTCCGCTCCGGATGTCTTGGCTGGTTTCGAGAAAAATTTCCGCCACGACGAATGGAATTGGAAAACGAGACAATTGCGCTTGACTTCTCTGCCGGATATCTATTTTAAGACTGACACGAGCTACGATTCACAGAAGCAAAAGGGGAGCTATGCCCAGCTTCAAGCGCTATCTGCTATCGCTATCTTGATCGTATTGATAGCGGTCATTAATTTCATGAACTTCAGCAATGCTTTGGTGCCGGTCCGTCTGCGGGGCATCAACACGAGGAAGGTATTGGGGAGTCCGGTATCGGCGCTCCGGATGGCCGTGGCTTCGGAGGCGGTGGGGATGTGCCTGTTGTCTTACCTGATCGCTTTGCTGCTGGTTCGCCTGTTGTCGAAGACCGGGTTTGTGGATTTGGTCAGTGGAGGCATTTCCTTGGAGGGGCAGATGCCCTTGTTGATCGCCTGTGGAGGCTTTGTGTTGCTGATCGGACTTATCGCTGGTTGCTGGCCGGCTTGGTATATCACCTCTTTCTCTCCGGCACTGGTGCTGAAAGGAAATTTTGGCTTATCTCCCAAGGGGCGCTCGTTCCGCAATGTGTTAGTAGGATTTCAGTTCGTGGCCTCTTTTATTTTGGTTATAGCGGCTTTGTTTATCACGTGGCAGAATTACAATATGCTTCATACGCCGCTTGGATTCGATAGCGAGCGGATTGTCACCGTAAAGCTAAACCGTAATCTGAGCAGGCAACCGGAGAGCGTGCGTCAGCGGTTGGGGCAACTCTCCTCTGTCGAGGCCTTGTCGTTTACCTCAAGAGTGGTTGGCGCTGAGGATAATTACTCCGGATGGGGACGTACCTACGTGGATGAGGATATCCAGTTCAAGGTGGTGCAGGCTGACCCGGAGATTGAGCGGGTATTGGCCCTTCCTATTCTGGAGGGGCGAGGATTCCTGCCGGAAGACCAGTTGAGCGATGGCACTTATTTGTTCAACGAGGAAGCGAAGCGGACCTATGGGCTGAAAGCGGGAGATCCAATCCGGTTGGACTGGGGTAATTTACATCGTAGGGAGAAGATCGCCGGTTTCGTGCCTGACCTGAAATATAACTCGTTCCGGGATAAACTGGAGCCGTTCGCCATCTTTGTCGGAAAGGATATTATGGCTGGGGCCTTGACGAATTTGATGATCTTGGTTCGCCCGGGGACGGACTACCGTCAACTATCGCAAGACATAGGGAGCGCCTTGCGGGAACTAGATCCCGATTATCCCCTCGATATCCATTTGTTCAACAATATCCAAGAGAACTTGTACCAGAAAGAGCTGCTACTTGGCAAACAAATCTTGTTCTTCAGCTTGATTGCCGTATTTGTGTCTTTGGTAGGCGTATTTGGTGTTGTCTTGTTTGAGAGCGAATATAAACGGAAAGAGATCGGTATCCGGAAGGTATTTGGCGCTACCGTGATGGACTTGTTGCGGAAGCATAACCTATCGTATCTATGGATCGTCATGATCTGTTTCGTGATCGCCTCGCCGATCGCTTGGTACGGCATTGAGCGCTGGCAAGAGAATTTCGCCTTGAAGGCTCCGCTCCATTGGTGGATTTTCCTCTTGGCTTTCCTTGCCATTACGATCATCACGTTGCTCACGGTTACGATCCAGAACTACCGGGCTGCCAGCACGAATCCCGTGGACAGCATCCGGCAGGGATGTTGATATCGGCCCTTCAGATCCCGAACAAGAACGGTAACGGTTTGCTGTCCTTGAAATCTTTGGCGGTGTTTCCGGCGTAAATCTCGCCGTCTGTGAGCGTTAGTTTCTTGATAGGTGTACCTGCCTTGAAGTCCAAGCTCTTGAAATCTACCCAAAAGATATCCGGGCTTAAAGTAGACTCGAAGTAATATACCTTATTCTTCTGGTCGGCTACCGTACGCCAGCGGGTAGAGGAGATATTCGGTTGATCCGGGGTCGTGATTCCCAGAGGTACCGATACGTTACGCATTACGCTGAATACCCCGGCTACCGCTTCCCGGAAATTACTTGTCTGCGGGATGGCGTGGATATAGAAAGAGGCACGCACGAAACGATCGGAAGCTCGGTTCGTACCCGGCAACATGACCAAGCCGCCTATCTGTTGCCAGTAATCGTTTAAGGTTAGTTGCTTATCGTATGTAGGGGAATTCGTCATGACTTGGCATTCCCTTCCCTCGTGGATAACCAAGTTCCCGTTCAGGTATTCGAAGATAGCGCTATTTCCTGAAGCGTCCGAGATCGAGAGATGCAAGGTCGATTTCGCCCCGTTCGGGAGATCCGGATCGTCGATGCGGAAGACCTCCTTGCTTAACTCGGCAACCGCCTCATCTACCGTGGCGAAATTATCGAGTACATACTGCGTCCAGATGCTAAGCCCCATAACCGGGCGGTTATCGTCCGGTCGGAAATAAGATGACTCGGTGAGGAACAATAGGTTGGCTACAAGCCCCTTCTCGTTCATTCCGTCGCACGTACCGATATCATACCCGGCGGTCACCACGCTTCCGTATTTCGAGGTCCATTGGATGGTATTATCGGATATCGCCCCCCTTCTTTGCACGCCCCGGGGGAAGAGGTAAAGGTTGGATTGCGGGTCCTCTTTCCAATCCATGGTACGTCCGGTTACGACCATATTGTCCGGCCCGAGGTAAACGGCCCTTGTACACGCCTCGCTTCCCGTAGGGTTCATGAACATGAGCAAGCCGGCGAAAAGAGAGGCCAGTGTTAAATTCTTTGATTTCATAAGATCTATATTATTAGGATAATCTATTTATGAAACAAGTGGCTTTAAGGAATGTTTAGGGATGGTTTAGAATGATATACGAGATACGGAGCCGTGTGAATAACCCCCATTTCGTTTTTAGGCTTTCATATCGTCGAGGATGCGGAAGCGTTGGGTATGGGAAGCCAACGATACGATTTGATCTCCTTGGACGATAAATAAGTGCGGTTTCTACCGTGATAAAAACATTTAATAACATCCTTTTTATCGGGCTTATTACCTCAAAGGCGTTATCTTTGCCCATGAATAAATAACAGTTTTGGGAGTACAAACTAAAAACAATTTGATTATGTTCTCAGGTATTGTAGAAGAAGCGGCTCAGGTAGTAGCCCTCCAATCCGATAAAGGAAACCTTCATCTGACGATGAAGTGCTCATTCGTGAATGAGCTGAAAATAGATCAGAGCGTGGCTCACAACGGCGTTTGCCTTACGGTGGTAAGCATGACGGAAGATACGTATACGGTTACCGCTATCAAGGAGACCTTGGAACGTTCGAACCTCGGGAACCTGAAAGTGGGCGATAAGGTGAACTTGGAGCGTAGCATGTTGATGAACGGCCGTCTGGACGGGCATATCGTACAGGGGCACGTGGACCAGACCGCCGTTTGTGCGGAGGTGAAGGAGGCGGACGGCAGCTGGTACTATACGTTCGAGTACGCTTTTGATAAGGAGATGGCCCGGCAGGGGTATATGACCGTGGAGAAAGGCTCCGTTTGCGTGAACGGCGTCAGCCTGACGGTATGCAACTCCCAGCAAAACAGTTTCCAAGTCGCTATCATCCCTTATACGCACGATAACACGAACTTTTGCCAGATCGAGAAAGGTACGGTAGTGAACCTAGAGTTCGATATTGTCGGGAAGTATATCAGCAAGATGATGCAGTTTAAATAAGGTTCGAAGAATTTCCTATCCATAAAAGGCTTTAGCGGTATCTGATGATCCCGGCTAGAGCCTTTTCTATCTACAGACAATCTTAATTCCGTGCGTGTACGATTAAAAACGTTTTAAGTAAATTTTCACTAACCAAAACTATCCTTGGTATGTTTATTGTTATATAATTATATGAGAAAAATAGACTAAACATATCAGATTATGGCCTATATCGATTATTACAAAATTTTGGGGGTGAACAAGGACGCTTCTCAGGATGATATCAAGAAAGCCTATAAGAAGTTGGCTCGGCAATATCACCCTGACTTGAATCCGAACGATCCCGACGCCCATCGTAAGTTTCAGGAGATCAATGAGGCGAACGAGGTGCTTAGCGATCCGGAAAAGCGTAAGAAATACGACCAGTACGGGGAGAATTGGAAACATGCGGATGAGTTCGAGGCTCAACGGAAGCAGTACGGCCAGCAAGGTGGCGGCTTTGGCGGCGGCTTCTCGAACGGTGGAGGTACGTATTGGTCTTCCTCCGGCGATGATGGAGAGTTCTCGGATTTCTTTGAGTCTATGTTTGGTTCCCGCCGGGGGGGCGGTGGCCGTTCTAATCATGGGTTCCGTGGACAGGATTACACGGCCGAATTGCACTTATCCTTGATGGATGCGGCCAAGACACATAAGCAGGTGATCACCGTGAACGGCAAGAACCTGCGTATCACGGTTCCCGCCGGCGTAGCCAACGGGCAAACCATTAAGCTGAAAGGCCAAGGCGGGCCGGGCATGAATGGAGGCCCTGCCGGTGATTTGTACATCACGTTCATTATCCCGGACGACAGCCGTTTCAAACGGGTGGGAGACGATCTGTACCTGACCGTCCCCTTGAACCTCTATACGGCGGTCTTGGGTGGCGAGCAGATTATCGGTACCTTGGATAGCAAGGTGAAACTGAAAGTAAAACCGGGCACGCAAAACAATACGAAAGTCCGGTTGAAAGGTAAGGGATTCCCTGTTTACAAGAAGGAGGGGCAGTTTGGTGACTTGATCGTCACGTACTCGATCGAGGTGCCGACCAACTTGACAGAGAAACAGAAGGAATTGTTCCGGGAAATACAAAGTCTAAATTAAAAACAGGTGTATTATGCAAACAGATTTAGTTATTGTCAGTGAATACTGCCAGAAATGCCATATAGACCCTTCGTTCATCATTTTGCTGGAAGAGGGAGGTTTGATAGACATTAATATCACGGATGGAGAGAGGTATCTCTTCTCTTCCCAGCTCCGTGATCTGGAACAATACACACGTATGTATTACGACTTGTCTATTAACATCGAGGGAATCGAGGCCATTCATCATATGCTGAACCGGATGCGGAATTTGCAGGCGGAGATACAATCGTTGAGAAACCGTCTGCATTTATATGAACCATTCGGTTTTGATACGATCGAGAATCTCTAGTGTCAAATTGCTGCTAAACAAGGCTTCACTGCCCGATAGTGAAGGGCGTACGCAAACAAATTGAAAATATTTCTTGAAAATGTTTGGAAGTTTGGAATGTAATATATACCTTTGCACTCGCAATCAAGAAATGATAGCGACTATATCGCGGAGTGGAGCAGTGGTAGCTCGTTGGGCTCATAACCCAAAGGTCGTAAGTTCGAGTCTTGCCTCCGCAACTAAAAAGTCTTCAAGTCATTGACTTGAGGACTTTTTCTCTATTCAATCAAGCGATCGGGCGATGCGACCCCGACGGAAACGAATAATAAGCTATGCTTATTTCTTCCGTAAAGGCCCTTTGTTCTTCCAGAATCCCAATTTATAATAGATATAGGTGATTGTAAGCCCGATGCAAAGGCTGGCGCCAATGGCCCACCAGATACCGCTCCGTCCCCAGATAGAGCTAAACCAATAGGCGAGGGGAATGCGTATCAGCCAAAGACAAGTGATGCTTACTGCCATCGGGAACAGGGTATCGCCAGCTCCCCGTAATGCCCCGTTGAAGACGTTCAAGCCGCCGTGTACGATAAAGAATCCTCCCATGATCAATAAATATTCCTTGCCAATCCGGATCACCTCCGGGTCCTTGGTGAAAGCCAGCATCATCTTGTCCCCGAAGAAATAGATGGCCGTGAAGGTCGCTAGACCCAGCAATAGGTTGACAAGCATGGCGAATCGTACCCCGTCACGTACCCGGTCCAAGTGCCCAGCTCCGATGTTTTGCCCGCAGAAAGCAGCTAGCGCCCCAGAGAGGGTCAATACCGCTTGGATGATGATCGTGTCGATCTTTCCCGCTGCCCCGTAAGCGGTGAGCGTATCCGTGCCGAAACTGTTCACGATCCCCAGCAAGGCAATCAATCCGAGCGAGATGGCACATTGCTGTACGCTGGAGGGAAGCCCGATGCGGAGCCCTTCCTTGAACAGTCCCATATCGAACAATAAATCCTGTTTCTTGATAGAGAGCAGGGGATGGGTGTTGTTCACGTAGCCTAGGGCCACGCACATGCCGATCCCTTGGGCGATCACCGTAGCCCGTGCCGCCCCTTCGATCCCCCATTTGAAAACGACAATGAAGAGTAAATCCAAGGCGATATTCAAGATCGTGGTAAGCAGGATAAACAGCATGGGGCGCACGGACTCCCCGACACCCCGCAATATGGAGATAATGCTATTGAAAGTGACGAACAAGAACGTACCCCCTACATAAATCCTGAAATAAGCGACCGCCTGCGGGATCACGTCCTCCGGCGTGTTCGTCAGCCTGAACATCGGCTCGGCAAAAATAATCCCCGCTATGGACAGCAATACCCCTGCGACCAACATGAAGATAAAGAAAGATGAGAAGGCTTTTTGCACCTTATCGAACTCCTTCGCCCCGAAAAACTGCGAGATCACCACCGACGTTCCGCTTCCGATACCGATCACCAGCGAGATAATAAAGTAATAGATGAAGAAGGAAGCCGATACCGCCGCCAACGACTCTTTCCCTAGAAACTGCCCAACAATGACGCTGTCGGTCACGTTATAAAGTTGTTGCAGCAGATTGCCGATCAGCAAAGGGAAAGCGAAACGCAGGATCACCTTCCATACCGCCCCACTCGTCAAATCCCTATTTCCTGTATTAATTTTCAATTCTCAATTCTCAATTTTCAATTCCCTATAGGTCTTTCAGCAGGATATTGTCGTTTGCCTTTATCATATCCTCACGTGTCTTCAGCAGGGCTTTCCATTCCTTGCTGAAAAGCTTGCTCGTGTCAATCTTGAAGTTCTCGGAGCCATGCTCGTCCATGCGGGTCAGCAGGTAGCTGACCGTGATCTTATTGACATCGATTGCCGGCTGGTAGTATGCCACACGGTCGTCATTCCCGTAATTCACCTCGATGATGATGTTCAACTCCGTGAGCAGGTATAAGATCTGTGTCGTTATGCGGATAGGGATGCGGTAAGCGTCGGATAGCTCGTCGGCCGTATAGGGTTTCTCGCCTTTCACGAATCGTTTGATGATCAGCGAGGCGATCAGTAGGGTCAGGAAATCCTTGTACCGGCGGCTGATACTTTTGCTGTCCCTCTCAAAACTGAATTTCTTCACGTTCTGGGAGGCGTACGACAGCTCTGCGCCAAACAAGCAAATCAACCAAGAAAGCTGCAACCAGAGCAACAACAAAGGCAGTGCGGCGAAACTACCGTAAATAGCGTTGTACTTGCTCACCCAAATCTGCCCGCTGATATAAATAAATTGGAACAACTGGAAGGCGCAACCAGCGATAAAGCCTGCCACCAACCCGTTCACGAACCTCACTTTCGTATTCGGCAGGGAGACGTACAGCCCCGTGAAAGCCAATGTCGTGATAATATAGGGCGCTATATGCAAGAACAACTCCATGAGCGGCGTAAAAAATAAGTATTGCCCCAAGAACGAGTTCTGCAAGGTAGACATGAAGATGGACAAACCGCTGGATGCCGTCATCAGCACCGGCAGCACGAGGAATAAGGCCAGATAATCGGATATCTTCCGGTACCACGGCCGGGATTTCTGGATCTGCCAGATATCGTTGAACGTATCCTCTACGGACGAGATCAAGTTGATCACCGTATAAAACAACAAAATCAAACCGACCCCGATGATCACTCCCCCCTGCGCCTGCGCCAGATAGCTCTCCACGAACTCGAACGCCTTGTTCAGCTCCATCTCGTGCCCGGGGAAATAATCGAACAACTCCTGCCGTACCGTCCCTTGGAAACCGAAGCCCTTAGCTATACCTAATAATACGGCCAGCAAAGGTACGATAGATAACAAGGTACTGTAGGTAAGCGCCGACGCCTTGGTTTGCAGGTTCTCGCTCTGGAAACCCCGCACGGCGAGTATGACCGTCTTGATGATATTGATATAAATCTCCTTCAGCCCACTAACTTCATTCTCGGTAATCCGCCAAATGTCGTAGGTAACGAAACGGATGGTTCGTGCTAATAATGCGCTGATCCGTTCTCCAATAGGTTTCTTTTCTTCCCGTGGCTTGTTTTTGGGCATATCGGCACATGATTTAATTGGCAAATAAAAAAAGCAGTCTGCCTATAAGCCGGGTCCTGTACCTCTTTGGAAAGAGGCGCCTGCCATTTATCTTGTCTTACCGTCGCCGGTAAGCTTTAGCGGTCTACCCCCCGGCATCGGACGAGCCATCCTACATGCGCCGGTATACATGACCTTACAACCCATAAGACGTACGGCATCCCGTATCGCTACGGGACCCGGTGAGCTCTTACCTCACCTTTTCACCCTTACCGGACGAGTCCGGCGGTTATTCTCTGTTACGTTACTCTACCCTCACGGACAGCTTCCCGTTAAGAAGTATGGTGCTCTGTGTTGCCCGGACTTTCCTCACACCCGAAGGTGAGCGACAGACCGGCAGACTGCGATAGGACAAAGATAGGTATTTTAGTTGACAGTTGACGGTCGGCGGTTGACAATTATTTTGGAGACGCATAGGAGAGATAGGATAACATTTTCTTTTTCAGCCGTAAACATATTCTGTCTCCTAGGTGTTTTTTATACGAACAGGGATTCTAGATTGCCAGTAACCGACTGTCATTTATCGATTGCCGACTGTCAGTTATTGCGTGTCAACTGTCAATTCGTCTGCTGTTTAATTGTTAAAAAGGTACTTT
Organism: Parabacteroides sp. AF27-14; assembly: GCF_003635425.1. Taxonomy (NCBI): domain Bacteria; kingdom Pseudomonadati; phylum Bacteroidota; class Bacteroidia; order Bacteroidales; family Tannerellaceae; genus Parabacteroides; species Parabacteroides sp. AF27-14. The sequence goes on along the minus strand of NZ_QTLZ01000001.1, from coordinate 6,683 downwards.
GCAATACACAGTACTGTTAAGTGCGGTTAAGCCCCTGTGATGCCTCGTTAAAAGTGATAAAAAATACGATGGAAATGGAATATCCGCACAATTTTTGAGTTTTCTTTGCCGTAAAGAAACTGTTAAATTTAAGTGTTTAATTAAATAAGAAAAGTATGAAAAATATCTGGAAGAATGTGCTTGGTGTTGCTCTGATAGCAGCCATTAGTTTTGGTGCCGCGATCGGAACGAGTACTTACCTGATGAATAAGAATCAACGTCCGGTGGAGTTGGCCTCCGGAGTTGAGAATACCTTCAAGCAACCGTATCGATTGACGAATTATGGAACCGTGGCCGCCGAGAATATCGATTTCACTACGGCCGCCGAGAGCGCCATCCACGGGGTTGTCCATATCAAGGCCACGGCTAACGCGCAAGCCTCTAACGGGGACGGCGGTCAGCAGTATATGGACCCGTTCGAGTATTTCTTCGGCTTCGGTGGCCGTGGAGGGTTCCAACGTCCGCAACAGCAACCTCGTGTGGGCGCCGGCTCGGGTGTCATTATCTCTACGGATGGTTATATCATCACGAACAACCACGTGATCGACGGAGCCGATGAGCTGGAGGTTACCTTGAACGATAACCGGAAATTCCCGGCAAAGATTATAGGGGCTGATCCGACAACAGATATCGCCTTGATCAAGATCGAGGCAACCGACTTACCTACGATCCCCTTTGGTGATTCAGAGAAGTTGAAAGTAGGTGAGTGGGTGTTGGCGGTAGGTAACCCGTTTAACTTGACCTCTACCGTTACGGCAGGTATCGTGAGCGCTAAGAGCCGTGGTAACATCGGCGCCGGTGGCAAGGATCGTAGCAAGATCGAGTCGTTTATACAGACAGACGCCGCCGTGAACCCGGGTAACAGTGGTGGGGCGCTAGTGAACACGAAAGGCGAGTTAGTCGGTATCAATACCGCTATCTACTCCGAGACCGGTAACTTCGCCGGATACTCTTTCGCCGTGCCCATCAGCATCGCCGGCAAGGTGGCTAACGACTTGAAGCAATTCGGAACCGTGCAGCGTGCCGTATTAGGCGTATTGATACAAGACCCGCAATACGTGCCCGACGCTGAGAAAGAGAAAGTGAAAGTATTCGAGGGCGCTTACGTAGGTGGTTTCGCCGAGCGCAGCTCCGCTAAGGAAGCCGGAATCGAGAAGGGTGACGTGATTGTAGCCGTGAACGGCGTGAAGATCAAATCGTCTAGCGCTTTGCAAGAGCAGATCAGCAAATACCGTCCGGGCGACAAGGTAGAGTTGACGATCAACCGCAACGGTAGCACGAAGAAATTCACGGTAGAACTCCGTAATGCGCAAGGTAGCACCAAGGTCGTGAAGGGTGGTGACAGCGCAGAGGTTATGGGCGCAGCGTTCAAGGCTTTGAACGACGAGCAGAAACGTAAGTTAGGTGTAAGTTATGGTATCGAGGTCACCGGTCTGACCAGCGGCAAACTGAAAGACGCCGGTATAAAGAAAGGCTTCATTATCATGATTGTAAACAACCAGAAGATCTCTGCTCCGGAAGACTTGGAAAAGATTGTGGAAAGCATACTTCAAGGACGTACGGAAGATCAAGGCCTCTTCATTAAAGGCTTCTACCCGAACGGACGTACGAAGTACTATGCGATAGATCTTGCCGAATAAGATAAACAAGGACTGTAGTCTTATAGGTGTGAAAAGATTGTTAAAGGTTTTTAATTGGCTGGATGTGGGGTGCATCCAGCCAATTCTTTCAACAAAAATGGTTATCTTTGCACCCCGTATTCTCAATTAAACAAATTGAATGAGACAATTAAAGATCACAAAGTCCATTACCAACCGCGAAAGCGCTTCGCTGGATAAATATCTTCAAGAGATTGGTCGAGAAGATCTTATCACGGTAGAAGAGGAAGTGGAATTGGCACAGGCTATCAAAAGAGGAGACCGTAGGGCGTTAGAGAAATTGACCCGTGCGAATCTTCGTTTCGTCGTTTCTGTGGCTAAGCAATATCAGAACCAAGGTTTGAGTTTGCCCGACCTTATTAATGAGGGTAACTTAGGCTTGATTAAGGCTGCCGAGAAATTCGATGAGACGAGAGGTTTCAAGTTTATTTCCTATGCTGTATGGTGGATTCGCCAATCTATTCTGCAAGCTTTGGCAGAGCAGTCAAGAATCGTGCGTCTTCCGTTGAACCAAGTAGGCTCGCTGAACAAGATCAGCAAGGCCTTCTCCAAGTTCGAGCAGGAAAACGAGCGCAGACCGTCTCCAGAGGAACTTGCTGATGAGTTGGATATCCCGGTGGATAAGATTTCCGATACCTTGAAGGTGTCCGGACGTCATATTTCCGTGGATGCCCCGTTCGTGGAAGGCGAAGACAACAGCCTTTTGGATGTGCTTGTGAACGATGACGCTCCTATCGCGGACCGGTCGTTAATGAACGAGTCATTGGCTAAGGAAATTGATAGAGCGCTTGCTACACTGACCGAAAGAGAATGTGAGATAATCAAGATGTTTTTCGGTATTGGCTGTCAGGAAATGACATTGGAAGAGATTGGCGACAAATTTGGCCTCACTAGAGAGCGTGTCCGCCAGATCAAGGAAAAAGCAATCAGAAGATTAAGACAAGGAACTCGTAGCAAGCTTCTAAAATCGTATTTAGGCTAATTTAAGGAATTATTGAGTTGGCGAAGGCTCCGGTCCGAAAAGGATTGGGAGCCTTTATTTTTTTTCTTAACTTTGCCACTGGAATATAATACCATAAAAACTATATAAATGACTACAAGACGTAATTTCCTGAAAACAGGATCTATTTCCTTGGCCGGCCTGTTGGTTGGCGAGAAGGTATACTCCGCCGTGAGTACGCCCGACAATAAAAAGAGTTTTAGCGCGATCGCCTCTAAGGTGACCGGCGATTACGCCAGCAAGCGCCCGGCTCCCGAGGCCCGTAAGTTTACCTCCAAGGCGGTAGAGGAGCAGCTGAAGGCTTCCAAGGCCCGTATCAAGGACCCGAAGCTGGCTTGGATGTTCGAGAACTGTTACCCGAATACCTTGGATACGACTTGTGAGTTCAAGATGGTAGACGGCAAGCCGGATACGTTCGTGATCACCGGAGATATCCACGCCATGTGGCTGCGTGACTCCTCGGCGCAGGTTTACCCCTTCGTCACCTTGGCGAAGAAGGATAAGGACTTGCGGCAAATGCTGGTCGGAGCTATCAATCGCCAGACCGCCTGCATCCTGATCGATCCCTACGCTAACGGCTTCAACGAAGGCCCTACCGGGAGCGAGTGGGAGAGCGACCGCACGGAGATGAAGAAAGAGCTTCACGAGCGTAAATGGGAGATCGACTCGCTTTGCTACCCGATCCGCTTGGCGTATCATTATTGGAAAGAGATTGGCGATACCTCCGTATTCGACAACAAATGGGAGAAGGCAATGGAGGCCGTTTACCGTACCTTCCGTGAGCAACAGCGCAAGGATAGCCTCGGGCCGTACCGTTTCTCCCGTGTGACGGACCGCCAAGGCGATACCCTCTTGAACGATGGTTGGGGTAGCCCGGTGAACCCGGTGGGCCTAATCGTCTCTTCTTTCCGTCCTTCCGACGACGCTACGCTGTTCGGCTTCTTGGTACCATCGAACTTGTTCGCTATCACCTCGCTTCGCCATGTCGCGGAGATTCTTCGTGTCGTAAGAAATAACACGGACTTGGCCGGCCGTTGCGAGGCGTTGGCGGGTGAGGTAGAGGAGGCCGTGAAGAAATACGCTATCGTGGAGCATCCGGAATTCGGTAAGGTATACGCCTTCGAGGTGGATGGCTACGGCAGCCGTGTTTTCATGGACGACGCTAACGTACCGAGCTTGCTGGCTTTGCCGTTCTTGGGTTGCGTGGACGTGAACGACCCGGTTTACCAGAATACCCGTCGCTTGGTGCTGAGCCCTTCCAACCCTTACTTCTTCAAGGGAAAGGCCGGCGAGGGCATCGGCGGTCCGCATATCGGTTTCAACTATATCTGGCCGATGAGCTTGATCATGCGTGCTACGACTTCCAACGACGAGAAGGAGATCCGGTATTGCATAGAGACGCTTCGTGATACGGACGGAGGCACGGGCTTCATGCACGAGTCTTTCCATAAGGACAATCCTTCCGATTACACCCGCTCGTGGTTCGCTTGGACGAATACTCTGTTTGGCGAGTTGATCGTGAAGCTGCAATCCGAAGGCAAGCTGAAAGACCTCCTCGGCTAATATCACCAAGGTTAATATCACCAATTGTAGAGACGGGACATGCCCCGTCTCTACAAGTCTGTAGCTGAGTGTATTTAGGCAAAATCAATCAAAACAACATAAATCTAAGCGGAATACATGAAAACAAATAAACTATTCATTCTGACAGGTCTGGCGGCGATAGCCTCCACCTCCTGTAGCCAAAAAGAGAATACGTCCGGGCAGCCCGCCAAGCCCATGAATATCCTTTACATCATGACGGACGATCACTCCTTCCAAACCATCAGCGCCTACGACAAGCGATACATCCAAACCCCCAACATCGACCGCATCGCAAACGAGGGCGTACGTTTCACCAATAGCTTCGTAGCCAACTCCATCAGTGGCCCCAGCCGTGCCTGCATGCTGACCGGCAAGCACAGCCACAAGAACGGCTTCATCGATAACGCCCATACCTTCGACGGCTCGCAGCAGACCTTCCCGAAGCTATTGCGTAAAGCTGGCTACCAAACCGCCATGATCGGTAAATGGCACCTCACCTCCGATCCCACCGGTTTCGATTACTGGAACATCCTCGTAGGCCAAGGCGATTACTATAACCCCATCTTCATCGATAACGGCGAGAAGCGTCAGATCGAAGGGTACGCCACGAACATCACGACCGATCTGGCTCTTGATTGGCTGGACAATAAACGAGACAAGAGCAAGCCTTTCTGCCTCCTGCTGCACCATAAGGCCCCGCACCGTACTTGGATGCCCGATACCTGCGACCTGCGTCTTTACGATGATGTGACCTTCCCGCTGCCCGAGAACTTCTACGACGATTACGCCGGCCGCATCGCCGCCTCGGAGCAGGAGATGAGCATCATCAAGGATATGGATATCGTATACGACTTGAAAATGGCCGATAAGGAGAACGAGATCCATTCCTCCAACGCCGATCTGGAGAAGTACGGCCGTGAGCTTTATAACCGCATGAATCCGGACCAGAAAGCCGCTTGGGACGCCTATTACGATCCGATCATCCAAGACTTCAAGGCGAAGAAACGCACGGGTAAGGAGCTGGCTGAGTGGAAATACCAGCGTTATATGCACGATTACCTTCGGGTGATCCATTCCGTGGATCGGAACATCGGTATCGTGCTCGATTATCTGGAGAAGAACGATTTGCTGGATAACACGTTGATCGTCTACACCTCCGACCAAGGATTCTACATGGGCGAGCATGGCTGGTTCGACAAGCGCTTCATGTATGAGGAATCCTTCCGCACCCCGTTGCTGATGCGTCTGCCGGGTGGCAAGAAGGGTGATATCCCGCAGCTCGTGCAGAATATTGATTACGCCCCCACTTTTTTGGAACTGGCCGGAGCCCCCATCCCAGCCGACATCCAAGGCGAGTCCTTGCTTCCCTTGCTGAAAGGCGAGCGGCCGGAGAACTGGCGTAACTCCCTTTACTATCATTACTACGAGTATCCCGCCGAGCATTCCGTGAAGCGTCATTACGGCATACGTGACGATCGTTATAAATTGATCCATTTCTACAACGACATCGACGTATGGGAGCTTTACGACCTCCAAGAAGATCCCCACGAGATGAATAACCTTTACGGTAAGCCCAGTTACGAGGCAGTGACGAAACGCATGCGAGACGAGCTTTATAAGCTGCAAAAACAATATGATGACCCCGTGGGAATACGCTTCAATGTGTCGGACTGATGAGAGCGGACATTCGTGTTCTGTTATCAGATTTTTTAATTAGTTGTGGATTAAGGTGTATAAAGGACTTGGAACTTGGGGGATGAGAAGTTGAGTCTTTGCGCTTGATGACTTAGCTCTTTGCGCTCTTTGATTTAAGTCATTGGCTTGAAGGAATTAAGTCTATCGTATGGCTCTTCTTTGCTTATGCGTGTATCGAATTAAAAAATGACTATAGGCAGGTTTCAAGTTTCAAGGTTTCATGAAACCTTTTTCTTCACACACACGGTGCGTACATTATATAGGTTTCAAATAAATCCCTTTATGTTTGTTATGCGGGATGGATAGCCTCGAAGAACTTGCGTAGCCACGACATGATGTTTTTACCCGAGGCGGACGGAGCGATCATGAGGAACTGTATTATATGTACTTGTGCGTGTGTGAGGAAAAGGGGTTCGTGAAACCTTGAAACTTGAAACCTATTTCCATGCCCATCCAGATATTGTCAACATCAGTACAGATAAATATATGTGCCTTTATCGTGTGCGTACATTAAAAGTAAGGATTGTTGAGCCATGAGAAAAAACTTGAAAAATAATGCCGAAAATGTTTGGAGGTTATGTTTTATAGCGTTACTTTTGCACCCGCATTCGAGAGAGAACGGCGATACCGAAATAATGAAACAAATTTTTCTTGAAAAAAGTTCTGAAATAATTTGGAAGTTTAAAAGAAAAACATTTATCTTTGCA